>NZ_JBFAOH010000040.1:0-59284 GCF_040675175.1 Nonomuraea sp. NPDC049649 | reverse complement strand
CCCAGTCCTCCACCTTGATCACCCTCCAGAGTGAACTGCAAGGGGGGTCAGATTTCGGCCGTCGCCTGGGGGTCAGTATTCACGCGTCGTCGACAAGTGCGAGCGCCTGTGCTCAGAATCGCTGCCTGAAGGGCTTGAACAGGCGTCAAGTTGCCCTCCACGCAGGATGGCAGCCAGGAATCGGCTGCCGTGGCGTCGGCCCCTTGTGCCCCAGCCCCTTCAGATGATCGCCGGTCGCCGCTGACCAAGAGCACCTTTGTCAACTGGCGGCTGGCATGCCGGTTATTCTGCCCATGCCACACCAGCCAGCATCGCTATCAACACATCCGCTGACGCTGGCGTACCCGGACTGGTCGACGCAACCGTCCACTTCGCCCCGGTTTGCTGTATATGCGTAAGCGTCATGGCCTGAAACCTCATGAACGGCCAAGCCCGATGACCGGTTATCACGGCTGACGACGCGGCGAAGCGGGTTTGAGCTGGGGGTCTGGGGGGCCGCGCCCCCCAGGAAGCACAGCCTGAGCTCTTAGGCGCGGAGCGCCTGATGGGCGAAGACCGCGCCTTTGGCATGCGCGAAGCGCTTCTAGGGTTTGCCGGGCGAGGTGGCCTTTGGATTTGGGCGGGCGTTTTGGTCTGGGGTAGCAGGGATGAGGCGCGGGTCAGGCTTGGATGGGGGGACGAGTCGGCCTGTAGGCCGGGTTCTGTCCTTCGCGTACGCGAAGGGGCGACCATCCATCTCGGGCCGTCGTTGCCGGCGGCCTCCAGCGGTCTACCCGTGCGCCTCGGGCGGGCAGCCCTCAAGCGGCGCACGCGGGACGGTCCCGGAGGATCGTCCCTTCTTGACCTTGCTCCGGGTGGGGTTTACCGAGCCGCCCACGTCACCGTGGGCGCTGGTGGTCTCTTACACCACCCTTTCACCCTTACCTTCCGGGAAGCCCCGGAAGGCGGTCTGCTTTCTGTGGCACTTTCCCGCGGGTCACCCCGGGTCGGCGTTACCGACCACCCTGCCCTGTGGAGCCCGGACCTTCCTCGGCGGGCCGTGTGAAGTGGCCCGACGCGGTCGCCCGGCCGACTCGTCCTAATGTTGAGATTAGCGCATGCAAGCGGCCCGCAACCAAACGACAAGATCCTCGCGGTGGGATGGCAGGGTGTCACCGCCTGAGGGGGGCTGTGGCACCAGGGGTCGTGCCGGGTGTTCTGGCGGCGCCCGGCACGATCGGCTTCCGGGCCCGTACGAGCACTGCGGCTCGTACGGGCCCTCGGCGCGTGCGGACCCTCAGCGTCAGCGGAGGTGGGAGGTGTCGTTGAAGGACTTCACCACCGGGTTGCCGTCGGCGTAGTGCTCGATGAGCGACAGGCAGGCCAGGTCCAGGTGCATCCGGTAGAGGGCGGCGGGCGGGGCGTCGAGGGCGAGGCGGAGCAGCGTCTTGATGGGTGTCACGTGGGAGACCACCAGGACGGTGCGTCCCTCGTACTTCTCGATGAGGCGGCGCTGGGCGCGGGCGACGCGGCCGGCGACGGCGGTGAAGCTCTCGCCGCCGGGCGGGGCGTAGCCGGGGTCGGCGAGCCAGGCGGTCAGTTCGTCGGGCCATCGACGCTGGATCTCGGTGAACGTGTGGCCTTCCCAGGCGCCGAAGTCCGTCTCTCTGAGGTCGTCGTCGGTCTCCACGTCGAGGCCGGCGCGTTCGGCGACGGCTTGGGCCGTCTGGCGGGCGCGGGTGAGCGGGGAGGTGACGATGGCGTCCAGTCTGTACGGGTCGCGCGAGAGTCTGGCGGCGGCCGCGGCGGCCTGGGCGAGGCCGTTGGCGGTGAGTTCGGGGTCGCCGAGGCCGGAGAAGCGGCGTTCGGCGGAGAGCGGGGTCTCGCCGTGGCGGAGCAGGACGAGCGAGGTGGCGACCCGGGTGGGCGGGGCCCAGCCGGTGCCCTTGGCGGTGCGCTGCTGGGCGGTGGCGACGGAGGCCGTCGGGGCGGACAGTTCGGAGCTCGGGTCGAGGAGGTCGGTCTGCTCCGCAAGCCGCGGTGACCGGGGCGTGTCCTCGGACGGCGTGCCGCCCGCCTTCCAGGTGAGGCCCTTGGCGGCGGCGTCCATCGCCTCGTTGGCCAGGCGGTCGGCGTGTTCGTTGCGGGCGCGCGGGATCCAGGTCCACTCCGTCACGCGCAGCCGGCGGGCCAGTTTGCCCGCCTCCAGCGCGAGCGGGCGCAGGCCCTCGTTCTTGATCTTCCAGCGGCCCGCCATCTGCTCGACGACGAGTTTGGAGTCCATCCGCACGGCCACCGGCGCGCCCTCGCCGCCCACGTCGAGGGCCAGGCGGAGGCCGGCGATCAGGCCGCGGTACTCGGCGACGTTGTTGGTGGCGACGCCGATGGCCTCGGCGGTCTCGGCGAGGAGCCGGCCGTCGGCCGCGTCGCGGAGCACGGCGCCGTAGCCGGCGGGGCCGGGGTTGCCGCGCGAGCCGCCGTCGGCCTCGACGATGTAGGCGGTCACTCTTCCCTCTCTGCGCTCCCGGGCGGGTGCGCGGTCACAGGCCCGACTCGGCCGTACGGACGAGGATGCGGCGGCATTCCTCGCAGCGCAGCACCTCGTCGGGGGCCGCGGCCTTGATCTGGTTCATCTCGGCGATGGACAGGGCCACCTTGCAGCCCTGGCAGCGCCCGGCCTGCAGCATGGCGGCGCCGACCCCGTACTGCTCGCGCAGTCGCTCGTACAGCTTGAGCAGGTCGGCGGGGAGTTCGGCGGCGACGGCGGCGCGGCGGGACCGGACGTCGCCCGCCTCCTTGTCGATCTCGGCGAAGGCGGCGTCGCGGCGGGCCTCGGCCTCGGTCAGGGTGGCCAGGGCCTCGTCGCGGCGGGCGATGAGGTCGGTGACGCGGGCGTCGGCCGCCTCGCGGCGTTCCATGATCTCCAGCACCACCTCTTCCAGGTCGCTCTGCCGCTTGTGGAGCGAGGTGATCTCGGACTGGAGGCTGGCCAGGTCACGGGCGGAGGAGACGGCACCGGAGTCGAGGCGCTGCTGGTTGCGCTCGATGCGGATGCGGACGGTGTCGACGTCTGCCTCGGCCTTGGTCTGCTCGCGGGCGAGGTCGCCGGCCTCGGTCTCGGCCTCGATGACCTCGGTGGCGTGCCTGGCGTAGCGTTTGGACTGCTCGTCGATCTCCGCGAGCTCGGGCAGGGTGCGGCGGCGGTGGGCCAGCCGGTCGAGTGTGGCGTCGAGCTCGGCGAGGTCGAGGAGCCTCTTCTGGACCTCGGGGGCTGCTTTCATGATCTATATCCTCTTGTCCAAGCATCGGTGACCGTGGCGGAGACACGCGTCTCCACGTTAACGCCCTTGCCGGTCAGGGTGGACGCGGCGGTGTCGAGCCAGGGCCATTCGGTGGCCCAGTGGGCGGCGTCGATCAGGGCGGGTCCGCTCGCCTCCATGAACTCGCTGGAGGGGTGGTGGCGGAGATCGGCGGTGAGGAACACGTCGGCGCCGGCCGCGCGGGCCGTGTCCAGGAGCGAGTCGCCGGCGCCGCCGCTGACCGCGATGCGGGACACGGGGCGGGACAGGTCTCCGGCGACGCGGATGCCCCAGGCGGTGGCGGGCAGCCCGGCGGCGGCCTGGGCGGCGAACTCGCCGAGCGTCATCTCCTCCGGCAGCCGGCCGATGCGGCCCAGGCCGCGCCACGGGTCGTCGGGCAACGGCCGGAGCGGCACCAGGTCGCCGGTCAGTCCCACGGCGCGGGCCAGCGCGTCGGAGACGCCCGGGTTGGCCACGTCGGCGTTGGTGTGGGCGGTGAAGAGGGCGATGTCGTTCTTGATGAGCTTGTGGACGAGCCGTCCCTTGGGCGTGGTCGCGGCGACGGTGGTCGTGCCGCGCAGGTAGAGCGGGTGGTGGGTGACGATCAGGTCGGCTCCCCACGCCACGGCCTCGTCGGCGACGGCGGCGACCGGGTCGACCGCGAACAGCACCCTCTCCACCTGTTGAGCGGGGTCGCCGCAGACCAAGCCCACGGCGTCCCAGGATTCGGCCCGTGCGGGCGGGTACGCCGCCTCCAGCACGTCGATCACGTCGGTCAGTGTCCATGCAGCCACCAGGGCAGACTATCGGCCGGTGCGATCTTTGGCAGGCCAGGCCGCCGGCGAGGGGTGGGCGCCGAACGCGGTTCGGCGTAGTGTAAGTGGATCCTGACTCGGCGGAGGGCGGCATGACACCTACCGTGGCGATCGTCGGCGCGGGGTTCGGCGGGCTGTGCATGGCGATCCGGCTCGAACGGGCCGGGATCCGCTCGTACACGATCTTCGAGAAGGCGAGCGGGCTGGGCGGCACGTGGCGGGACAACAGCTATCCCGGCGCGGGGTGCGACATCCCCTCGCATCTGTACTCGTACTCCTTCGAGAAGTACGCGAGCTGGACCCGCAGATATCCCGACCAGCCCGAAATATTGGGCTACTTAGAGCACTGCGCCGATAAATACGACGTCAGGCGGAAAATCAGGTTCAACACCGAGGTCACCGACGCCACCTTCGACGGCACCCGCTGGCAGCTCACCGCCTCCGGCGCCACCGAGACCTTCGACGTCGTGGTCATGGCCGTCGGCCAGCTCAACCGCCCCCACCTGCCCGACATCCCCGGCATGGACGACTTCGCCGGCACGTCCTTCCACTCCTCCCGCTGGGACCACTCCCACGATCTCACCGGCCGCCGGGTCGCGGTGATCGGCAGCGGTTCGTCGGCGGCGCAGCTCATCCCGCCCGTCGCCCGTCAAGCCGCCCGGCTCCAGGTCTTCCAGCGCACCCCGAACTGGGTCATCCCCAAGCCCGACGCCACCTTCGGCACCGCGGCCAGGCTCGCGTTCCGGTACGTGCCGGGGCTGCAGCGCGCCTACCGCGAGTACCTCTACCGGTACGCCGAGGCCACCCTCTACCCGGCGCTGGCCCGCGGCTGGAGCGAGGACCTGCTCCGCAGGCGCGCCCTCGGCCACCTGCACAACCAGGTGAAGGACCCGGCGTTACGGGCGAAGCTCACCCCCGACTACCCGCCCGGATGCAAGCGCGTGATCATCGACAGCCGCTTCTACCCCGCCCTGACCAGGCCCAACGTGGACGTGGTGACCGACAAGATCGTACGGATCACGGAGCGGGGCGTGCAGACGACCGAGGCTTTACACGAGGCCGACACCATCGTGTACGCGACCGGGTTCCGCAGCACCGAGTTCCTCGCGCCGATGCGAGTGACCGGCCGCGGCGGGCTGGACCTCGCCGACCGGTGGGCGGACGGCGCGGAGGCCTACCTCGGGATCGCGCTGCCGGGCTTTCCGAACCTCTTCATGCTGTACGGGCCGAACACGAACCTGGGGCACAACTCGATCATCTACATGCTCGAATGCCAGGTGAACCACATCATGAACACCCTGCCGCACCTGTCGGGCGGCAGGCGGCTGGAAGTGCGGCCTGAAGTGATGGACGCCTGGCGGCGGCGGCTGGAGCAGGCGATGGCACGCATGGTCTGGCAGGACGGCTGCCGGAGCTGGTACAAGACGGCCGACGGGCGGATCACCAACAACTGGCCGGGGACGACGCCTCTGTACCGGCGGCTGACGTCGAAACCGCCCCGCGCCGCGTACCGAGAAGTCTGAACACGCCCCGCGGTCAGGAAACCTCCGTACTCCGGAGTCCTGAAGTCGGGGGTGGGCCGCCGAGAGGCGTGCTGGAAGTCGTACAAGCCTCCGAGGAGGGGGTGCGGCGCATCTCGCGAGCTGCCCGTAGGCGGAGGTGTGCGGGCCGCCGTGGAGGGGTGCGCGGGCGTTGTGCGGGGTGCCGAGAGAGGGGGCTGAGGTTGTGCGGGTGCACATGGCGACGGGGCCGGGGTGCGCGGTAGCGTCCGCGCCATGACGTCTTCCCTCCACGAGCGCGCCGTCGTCGCCGACACCCACAACGATCTGCTGATGGCCGTCGCGGCCCGGCCGCCCCACCGGTGGGCGGCGTTCTTCCGGGAGCGCTGGCTGCCCCAGCTCCAGGAGGGCGGGGTGCGGCTGCAGGTGCTGCCGGTCTTCATCGACGACCCGTACCGCCCGGAGGGCGCGCTGCGCCAGACGCTGCGGATGATCGAGTGCGCGCATGTGATCGCCGAGGGGAACGCCGACCGGGTGCGGCTCTGCACGGACGCGGCGGAGATCGACGCGGCGCTGGACGAGGGCCTGATCGCGCTGGTGCTGGCGCTGGAGAGCATGCCGGGGCTGGACGCGAGCGTGGAGCTGATCTCCACCGTGTACCGGCTGGGGGTGCGGATCGCCTCGATCGCGCACTGGGGCCGCACCCCGCTGGCGGACGGCAGCGGCGAGGACGCCACCGGCAGCGGGCTGACGTCGCACGGCGTGGCGGCGCTGCGCGAGATGGAACGGCTCGGCATGGTCTTCGACGTGTCGCACCTGGGCGCGTCGGGGGTGGCGCACGTGCTGGAGCTGGCGACCCGGCCGGTGATGGCGACGCACTCGTCGGCGCGGGCGCTCCGCGACCACCACCGCAACCTCACCGACGAGCAGTTGCGCGGGGTGGCCGCCACCGGCGGGGTGATCTGCGTGAACTTCTTCGCCGGGTTCCTCACCGAGCGGGAGCACGAGGCGACGCTGGACCATCTGCTCGACCACATCGAGCACGTCGCGCGGGTGGCCGGGATCGACCACGTGGGCCTGGGCCCGGACTTCGTGCGGGAGGTGTTCGCGGATGTGACGCCGCCGTGCGAGGAGCCGGACTACGGGGTCGACGTGATGGCCGCCATCCCAGGGCTGGAGGGCCCGTCGGGGCTGCCCCTGGTCACTGAGGGCCTGCTCGGGCGGGGCCTGCCGGAGAAGGACGTGCAGAAGATCATCGGCGGTAATGTGCACCGCTTCCTGGCCGAGCAGCTCGGGTAGACCCATCGGGTGGAGATACGCGAGCTGCACCGGCTGGAGGAGTTCCACGAGGCGTTCCGGCTCTTCGACGGCATCTGGCGCCCGGACCCGCGCAACCCGCCGGTCCCGGTCGAGCTGATGATCGCTTTCGCGCACGGGGGCGGCTACGTCGCGGGCGCCTACGAGGGCGGGCGGCTGGTGGGCGCGTCGGTCGGGTTCCTGGCGGCGGGAGGGGCGCTGCACTCGCACGTGACCGGCGCGCTGCCGGGGCTGGGCGCGGGGTCGGCGCTCAAGCTGCACCAGCGGGAGTGGTGCCGGGCGCGCGGCCTGGAGCGGATCACCTGGACGTTCGATCCGCTGGTCCGCCGGAACGCCCGGTTCAACCTGGTCAAGCTGGGCGCGAGGCCGGAGCAGTACCTGGAGTGCTTCTACGGGGTGATGGCCGACGAGGTCAACGAGGGTGACGAGTCGGACCGGCTGCTGGCGGTCTGGCGGCTGGACCGGCTGACGGAAGGGCCGGCGGAGGTCTCGTACCCGAGTGTGCTCGCCGACGCGGGCGGGCGGCCGGCGATCGGGCCGGCGGAGGGGCGGGCGGTGCTGGTGGCGACGCCCGCGGACGTCGAGGCGCTGCGCCGGGAGGACCCCGGGGCGGCGCGGGAGTGGCGGCTGGCGACCCGCGCGACGCTGGGCGGGCTGATGGCCTCGGGCGCCCGCGTCACAGATTTCACCCGTAACGGAGAATATGTCGTGGAGCGGGATTAACCGGGTATTCCACTTTCGTTACGGAAACCTGTCAGAGGGAGATCCCGCATGACGGAGTTCACCCCCACCGTCCCCTCCCGAGTCCTGCCGCCGGTCACCGTCCGCGACCTCCCCGAACCGCCCCGGTCGGCCTGGCGCATCATCGGCCCCGGCTTAGTCGGCGCGGGTGTCGGGCTCGCCTCCGGCGAGTTCATCCTCTGGCCGTACATCGCCTCCCAGGTCGGCCTGATCTTCATCTGGGGCGCGCTGATCGGCATCATCACCCAGTGGTTCATCAACATGGAGATCGAGCGCTACACGCTGGCCACCGGCGAGACCGCGCTCACCGGGTTCAGCCGCCTGTGGCGTCACTGGGGCCTGGTCTTCGTGCTGATGACGCTCTGCTCGAACCTCTGGCCCGGCTGGGTCACCACGTCGGCGACGATGGTCACGTACCTGACCGGGACCGGCGAGGGCAGCGTGCGCTGGATCGCCATCGGCATGCTCGTCGTCATCGCGCTCGGCCTCACGCTGGCGCCGGTGATCTACACGGCGCTGGAACGGGTGATCTTCGTGAAGATCGCTCTGGTGCTGACGCTGATCGTCGTGGCGGTGCTGTTCGCGATCAACGCCGACGCCTGGACCGGCCTCGGCCGCGGGCTGACGGTCGACGCGGGCTTCCCCGTACCTCCGCTGGAGTTCGCGCTGCTCATGGGCGCCATCGCGTACGCGGGCGCGGGCGGCGGGCAGAACCTGTGCCAGAGCAACTGGATCCGCGACAAGGGCCTCGGCATGGGGCTGTACGTGCCGCGCCTGGTCAGTCCGGTGACCGGGCAGGAGGAGGCGGCGCCGTCCACCGGCTTCCAGTTCGCGCCCACCCGGGAGAACCTGGCCCGCTGGCGGCAGTGGTGGCGGGTGGCCAACATCGAGCAGGCGTCCACGTTCGCGCTGGTGTCGTTCGTGACGATCGCGCTGATGTCGATGCTGGCCTACTCGACCGTGTTCGGGCGGCCGGGGCTGGAGAACAGCATCGACTTCCTGGGCGTCGAGGGGCAGGTGCTGCAGCAGGTGGTCGCGCCCTGGTTCGGCGTGCTGTTCTGGGTGATCGGCGCGCTGGCGCTGTTCGCCTCGGCGATGGGGATCGTGGACTACACCTCACGGCTGCTCGCCGACACGATCAAGACCGTGTACCTGCGGGGCCGGAGCGTCTCGGAGAACCGGGTCTACTTCATCGTGGTGTGGGCGATGGCGCTGATCGGCATCACGATCCTGCTGCTGGGCTTCGACCAGCCGCTGGTGCTGCTGGTGCTGTCGGCGAGCTTCGCCGCGGTGATGATGTTCGTGTACTCGATCCTGCTCATCTGGCTCAACCGGAAGGCGCTGCCGGGGCCGATCAGGATCCGCTCGTACCGGCTCGGGGCGATGGTGTGGTCGATCGCGTTCTTCGGGTCGCTGACCGTGCTCACCGTGATCCAGCAGGTGCAGCGGCTCTTCGGTTGACCTCAAGCGTGGTTGAGGGTCCATCGTGGCCGGATGGACATCGTTGAGGTGCGTGAGTTCGGCGGTCCCGGCGTCCTGGTGGCCGGGACCGCGCCCGATCCCGTGGCGGGAGCCGGGCAGGTGGTGATCGGTGTCGTGGCCGCCGACGTCATGTCGCTGGACGCCCAGTTGCGAGCGGGGTGGGGCCAGGAGTACTTCCCTCTCCGGCCGCCGTACACGCCGGGGACCGGGGTGGCGGGGCGGGTGCTGGAGGTGGGCGACGGGGTGCCCGCGGAGTGGCTCGGGCGGCGGGTGGCGGCGCTGCTGCCGGGCGGCGGCGGGTACGCCACGCGGGCCGTGGCGGATGTGGCGACGCTGGTGGCGGTGCCCGACGGGCTGGACCTCCGTGCGGCCGCGGCGATCATCCAGGTCGGTCCCGCGGCGCTGGCCCTGACGGACGCGGCCGGGCTGCGGCCCGGCGCCCGCGTCCTGGTGACGGGCGCGGGCGGGGCTCTCGGCCTTCCGATCGTCCGGCTCGCCGCCGCGGCGGGCGCCCGGGTGACGGCCGCCGCCACCGGCGCCGCCAAGCGCGAGGCGGCTCTCCGGTACGGCGCGACCGAGGTGATCGGCTACCCGGACCTCGTAGCACGTACGGGTGAGGGTGCGGACCCCACGGCACCTGGCGGGGGTGCGGAGCTCACGGCGCGTACGGGGAGCGGCGGCGGGTTCGATGTGGTGTTCGACGGGGTCGGGGGGCGGGTGGGGGCGGCGGCTCTGCGGGCGACGGTGGACGGGGGGATGTTCTTCGCCTATGGGGTGCCGAGCGGGAGTACGGCCGAGATCGGGCCCGGGGAGGCCGGGCGGGTGCGGATCGTGGGGATGGAGCTGGTGCGGTTCGAGCCCGCGGAGTTCAGGCGGCTCGCCGGGCGGGCGCTCGGCGAGGCGGCGGCGGGCGGGCTGGCCACGCACCTCGGGATGGTCGTGCCGCTGCGGGAGGCGGCGCGGGCGCACGCCGCGCTGGAGGCGCGCGAGCTGGTCGGCAAGGCGGTGCTGGTGGCCGCAGCCCAGGCGGTGCGCTATGACCGGCACGGCGGCCCGGAGGTGCTGCGGCTGGACGAGGTGCCGCTGCCCGAACCGGGTCCGGGCCAGGTCAGGGTGGCGGTGCGCGCGGCCGGGGTGAACCCGGTGGACTGGAAGCTGCGCCGCGGCCTGATGGGCCCGGTTCCGGACGCCCCGGCGGGCACCGGCCTGGAGCTGGCGGGGGTGGTGGACGCCGCCGGTCCCGGGGTGGAGCGGTGGCGGCCGGGTGACGCGGTGTTCGGCCCGGCGGCGGGCGCGGCGGCCACCTACGCTCTGGCCGACGCCGGGGAACTGGCGGCGATCCCGGGCGGGATGACGTTCGAGGAGGCCGCCGCGCTGCCGGTCGCCGCCGAGACCGCGTACCGGGCGCTGCGCCGGCTGGGCGTGACCGCAGGGAAGACGCTGCTGATCCACGCGGTGGCGGGCGGCGTCGGCCTGGTGGCCGCGCGGCTGGCGCTGGCCCGGGGCGCGCGGGTGATCGGCACGGCGAGCGAGCGGCACCACGCCTATCTGCGCGGGATGGGGGTCCACCCGGTCGTCTACGGCCCCGGGCTGGAGGAGCGGATCACCGAGCGGGTGGATCTGGTGCTGGACGCGTCGGGCCGGGACGTGCTGGGCCTGTCGGTCAAGCTGACCGGCGACCCCGGGCGGGTGGTGACGATCGCCGACCCGCGGGGCGCGGCGGCGTACGGGGTGCACTTCTCCACCGGCATGACGGAGCGGGTCCCGTTCCCGGAGGTGGTGCGGGCCGCCGGGGACGTGCGGCTGCCGGTGGCGGCGGCGTTCCCGCTGGAGCGGGCCGCGGACGCGCACCGGCTCAGCGAGGACGGGCACTTCCTCGGCAAGATCCTGCTGATCGCGGAAGCGGGCTTTCCGCGATAGGAGGCAGACTTGCGGGCATGCTGGACACCTCGGCGCGTCTGCTCAAGCTGCTCTCGCTGCTCCAGGCGCACAGGGAGTGGAGCGGCCCCGAGTTGTCGGAGCGGCTCGGGGTGACCACCCGGACCATCCGCAAGGACGTGGAGCGGCTGCGCAGCCTCGGCTATCCGGTGCACGCCACGCCGGGGGTGGCCGGGGGGTACCGGCTGGGCGCGGGGGCGGCGCTGCCGCCGCTGCTGCTGGACGACGAGGAGGCGGTGGCCGTCGCGGTCGGGCTGGGCCGGGCGGCCGGAGGCGGCGTGGAGGGCATCGAGGAGTCGTCGGTGCGCGCGCTGGCCAAGCTGGAGCAGGTGCTGCCGTCCCGGCTGCGGCGGCGGGTCGGGGCGCTGAACGCCTACACGGTGCAGATCCCGGGCAAGGCCCCGTCGGTGCCGCCCGACCTGCTGACCACGATCGCCAACGCGGCCCGCGACCGGGAGCGGCTGCGTTTCGACTACACCGGGCACGACGGGGCCGAGACCGTACGGGACGTGGAACCGTACCGGCTGGTGCACCGGCGCGGCCGCTGGTATCTGGTGGGCTACGACGTGGACCGGCGGGACTGGCGGACGTTCCGGGTGGACCGGCTGCGGGCGCGGATCCCGGCCGGTCCCCGGTTCGCGCCGCGCGAGCTGCCGGCGGACGGCGACGTGGCTTCGTACGTGGAGCGCGGCGTCACCACGGCCGCCTGGCCGCACCGCGGCACGGTGCTGCTGCACGCCCCCGTCGAGCGGGTGCGGTCGCTCGGGTTCGGCGACGGGCTGGAGGTCGAGCCGGTGGGGCCGGACAGGTGCGTGCTGACGCTCGGCAGCGACGACCTGCACGGCATGGCGGTCTGGGTCGGTTTCCTGGACGTGGACTTCGAGGTGCTGGATCCGCCGGAGCTGGCCGAGGCGGTGCGGCGGCTGGCGGAGCGCTACGGGCGGGCGGTCAGCGGCCGTCGAGGTACTCCTGCCTGACCTTGGACCGGGACAGCTTGCCGGTCGGGGTGCGGGGCAGGCTCTCGCGGTACTCGATCACCTTGGGGTGCTTGAACCGGGCGATCCGGGGCCCGCAGTGCTCCAGCAGCTCGGCGGTCAGCTCCGGCCCTGGGGTGACGCCCTCGGCAGGCTCGATCAGGGCGACCACGTGGTGGCCCCACTCCTCGTCGGGCGCGCCGATGACGGCGACGTCGGCCACCGCGGGGTGTTCGAGCAGGGCGGCCTCGATCTCGGCGGGATAGATGTTGACCCCGCCGGAGACGATCAGGTCGGTGCGCCGGTCGCAGAGGAACAGGAAGCCGTCCTCGTCCAGGTAGCCGATGTCGCCGGGGGTGTACCACTCGCCGCGCATGCTGGCCGCGGTCTTGGCGGGGTCCTTGCGGTACTCGAACCTGCCGAGGCTGGACTTGACGTAGATCAGGCCGGGCTCGCCCGGGGGCAGCTCGTTCCCCGCCTCGTCGAAGATCTTGGCCTCGAAGGTGGGCGCGGGCCTGCCGACGGTGCCGGGCCTGGCCAGCCAGTCGTGCGGTTTGACGGAGAAGGCGATGGTGGACTCGGTGGAGCCGTAGTACTCGTAGAGCACCGGCCCCCACCAGTCCATGATCCGCTGTTTGACGGCGACGGGGCAGGCGGCGGCGGTGTGGATGACCTGCCGGAGGCTGGACAGGTCGTGGCGCCGCCGGACCTCCTCGGGCAGCTGCAGCATCCGGTGGAACATGGTCGGCACCATCATCGCGTTCGTCACCCGGTGGCGTTCGACGAGCTCCAGCACGGTCTCCGGGTCGAAGTGCGGGGCGATGACCACGGTGTGCCCGAGGTGGAGCGCGAACTGGGTGTGGGCGCACGGCGAGGAGTGGTACATGGGCGAGGTCACCAGGTGGACTCCGTCGCCGGGTGTCAGGTCGACCACCTCGCCGAGGAACCAGGTGTAGACCGGCACGGCGGCCTCGGGTTCGGCGCCGGGCAGCGGGCGCTGCACGCCCTTGGGGCGGCCGGTGGTGCCGGAGGTGTACCACATGACCGCCCCCGCGGTGCGGTCGCCGGGGGCGGTGGCGGGCTGCCCGGCCGCCAGTCCCGCGGTGCCGATCTCGGCCCCGGGCACCGCGTACTCCCGGGTGGTCACCGCGAGCCGGGCCTCGGAGTCCTTGAGGATGTAGTCGATCTCGGGGGCGGCGAGGTGCCAGTTGATCGGTACGTAGTAGAGCCCGATCTGTCCGGTGGCCATGATCATGATCACCTGGTCGAGCCCGTTGGGCAGCACGCCGGCCACCACGTCCCCGGTGCCGAGCCCGCGCCCGCGCAGCCCGTGGGAGACCTGGTTGACCAGCGCGAGCAGCTCGCCGTACGTGGTCTTCGTGCCGTCGGCGTCGACGACGGCGAGGCGGCCGGGGTCGGCCTGGGCGATGGCGTAGAAGCCGGGCGTCTTGCTGATGTCCACCTACAGCTCCAGGAGTTCGGCGATTCTGGCCCGGTGGATGCGGGGCGGGCCGAGCAGCACCTCGTCGGTCTTGGCCCGCTTGAAGTAGAGATGGGCGTCGTGTTCCCAGGTGTAGCCGATGCCGCCGTAGAGCAGCAGGTGGTCGCGGGCCACCTCGAAGCAGGCGCGGCCCACGTACGCCTGGGCGAGCGCGGCGGCGCCGGGCAGCTCGTCGGCGGCCTCGTCGGCGGCCCAGGCGGCGTAGCGGACGATCGACTCGGCCTGCTCCAGCTTGCCGTGCATGTCGGCGAGCTTGTGCTTGACGCCCTGGTAGGAGCCGATGTAGCGGCCGAACGCGACCCTGATCTTGGCGTACGCGACGATGGCGTCGAGCGCGGCCCGCATCACGCCGAGCTGTTCGGCGGCGAGCGCCACCGCCACGAGGTCGGCGACCTCGTCGCCGGGCTCGCCGAGCAGCCGGCCGGGTGCGCCGTCCAGGACGATCCCGGCCTGGCCGCGGGTGATGTCGAGCGTGTCGAGCGGGGTGCGGGTGACGCCCGGGCCGGTGAGGTCGACGGCGTACAGCCCGGAACCGGCGGTGACCAGCAGGACGTCCGCCTCCATGCCGGACAGCACCCGCGGCAGCGTGCCGGTGAGCCCGTCTCCGCCGGCGGTGACGCCGTCGCCGGCCAGGGTGGCGGAGAGGCGGCCCTCGGCGATGCCGGACAGCAGCTCCTTGTCGGGCGCCCGGGTCAGCGCGATCGTGGCGAACACGGTGGCCAGGAAGGGCCCGGGGAGCAGCACCGCCCCGGTCTCCTCCAGGGCGACCGCCAGCTCGGCGAAGCCCGCGCCCGCTCCCCCGTACTCCTCGCCGACGATCAGACCTGACAGGCCCAGCTCGCCGTTGAGCCGCGCGTACACCTGCGGGTCGTAGCCCTGCCGGGCCTTGCCCGGCGGGGAGGCGGCGGCGAGGAAGTCGCGGACGGCGGCGCGCAGCTCGCGCTGTTCCTGGCTGAGTACGAGTTTCACGCCTGCGTCCCCACCTTCAGCTCCTTGAACGGCACGTTCTTGTCCACCCGGGGCTCGGGCGGCAGGTTGAGCACCCGGTCGCCGACGATGTTGCGCATGATCTCGTTGGTGCCGCCGCCGAGCGCCAGGCCGGGCGCCATGGCGAGCGCCGCGCCGAGCGGGTGGCCGCCGGCGACGGACTCGGGCCCGGCCAGCCGGGTGGCCAGGTCGGCCTGGAACAGGGTCAGCTCGGCCAGCAGCAGCTTGGCGACGCTGCCCCGGGCGCCGGGGAACACGCCGGCCTCGGTCTCCTGGGCGAGGCGCCGGTTGAACAGGTCCAGGGCGCGTGAGCGGATGTGCAGCTCGACGAGCTCGTCGCGGACCAGCGGGTCGCTGGTGTCGAGGGTGCGGCGCAGCGCCTCCAGCGAGGCCGGGTGGTCCTTCCGGCCACCCATGCCGACCCCGGCGGAGATCGACAGCCGCTCGTGCAGCAGCGTGGTGACGGCGACGCTCCAGCCGTCGTCCACGTCGCCGACCCGGTGCTCGTCGGGGATGTGCACGTCGTCGAAGAAGATCTCGTTGAAGTTGGACCGGCCGCTCATGTCCTTCAGCGGCCGGACGGTGACGCCGGGGTGGTGCATGTCGACCACGAACATGGTCAGGCCCTTGTGCTTGGGCACGTCCACGTTGGTACGGGCGAGCAGCAGGCCCCAGTCGGCGTGCTGGGCGACGGAGGTCCACACCTTCTGGCCGTTGACGATCCAGCCGTCGCCGTCGCGTTCGGCCCTGGTCTGCAGGGCGGCCACGTCGCTGCCCGCGCCGGGCTCGGAGAAGAGCTGGCACCAGATCTCCTCGCCGCGCAGCAGCGGCCGGACGAACCGCTCGCGCTGGGCGTCGGTGCCCCGGTCCACGATCGTGGGGCCGGTCATGCCCAGGCCGATGGAGAAGACGTAGGTGGGCAGGGCGAAGTCGCGGGCCGCGGCGTTGAACGCGCGCTCCTCCTGCTGGGTCAGGCCCTGGCCGCCCCACCGCTCGGGCCAGGTGATGCCGGAGTATCCGGCGTCGTAGAGACGGGCCATGAAGTCCTTGGCCACGGCGATCGGGTCGCCGCCGGCCTGCTCGCCCGAGGGGACGTTCCGCTCCAGCCACTGCCTGGCGGCGCGCTGGTAGTCCGCAAGGTCCACATCCACTCCCTAGCATCAGTAGGCACTTACTCTAACCACGCCCCGCCCGGCCGTACAGAGCAATGATCTGGCCGGACCTTTGACCCCCCTTTGGCGCTGAATCTCCGCCTCTGGGAAACGGTTGAACCGATGTGATGACCTGACCACCGGGGGGAGAAGGCGATCACGCGGCTCACGAGGACCATGCGGGGGCGGCTGACGCTGCTCGCGACCGTGGCCATGGCCGTGCTGGGCGTGATCGTCTGCCTGTACGTGCTGTACGCGCTCTACCAGTCGGCCTCCTCCTACCAGCGGGACACGCTGGAGCGCAGGGCCATGCGCGTGGTCGAGCTGGCCCAGCGCGACAGCCTCCAGCAGCTCGCCTCCGACCACCGGATCGACGTCCAGGTGATCGACGACAAGGGGCAGGTGATCGCCGCCACCGTGGACGTCGCCGGGAAACCCCGGATGAGCACGCTGACGCCGCCGCCGGGCGCCGTCGCCACCACTATGAAAGAGTGCGACCTGCCGTTCTTCCCCGGACAGTGCAACTGGGTCGTCGCCTACCGTTTCATGGCACCGACGGGCGGCGACTGGCTCGTCTACACGACCGAGAAGGCCGTCCCCTGGTACGTCACCCCGCGGATGCTGCTCTACCTGACCGGGATCTTCCTCGCGCCGGTGGCGCTGGCCGCGTTCGGCACCTGGCGCGTGGTCTCCCGGACGCTGGAGCCGGTCGACCGCATCCGTGCCTCCTTCAGCGAGATCACCGCCTCCGGGGGAGGCATGCGGGTGCCGGTGCCCGCCCACGACGAGGAGATCCGCAACCTGGCCGAGACCGTGAACCAGGCGCTGGAACGGCTGGACTCGGCGGCGGAGCGGCAGCGCAGGTTCGTCTCCGACGCCTCCCACGACCTGCGCAGCCCGATCACGGCGATGCGCGCCCAGGTGGAGGAGGCGCTGCTCTACCCCGACCAGACCGACTGGCCTGCGGTCGCCCGGAACCTGTTGGGCATCCTGGACCGGCTGCAGGCCATCGTGGCCGACCTGCTCACGCTGGCCAGGCTGGACGCGAACGCGCCCGCTCTGCGGGGGCCGGTGGACCTGACCGAGGTGGCCGCCGCCGAGGCGGCCGTGCACCGCACCAAGCGGGTGGTCACTACCCTGCAGCCGGGCGTGGTGGTGACCGGTTCCCGGCTGGAGATCTGCCGCCTGATCACCAACCTGCTGGACAACGCCGAGCGGCACGCCGAGTCCATGATCATCGTCGGCGTCCGCAAGAACGGGGAGGCCAAACTGGAGGTGCTCGACGACGGGGAAGGCATCCCCCCGGAGCATCGTGAGACCGTCTTCCAGCGGTTCGTGCGCCTGGACGCCTCCCGCAGCCGCGACGCCGGCGGCACCGGGCTCGGCCTGCCCATCGCCCGCGAGATCGCGGAAGCCCACGGCGGCAGCCTCACGATCGAAGATTCCGACCGTGGCGCCCGCTTTGTCCTCCGATTGCCGTTGCGGAGTGATTAGAGTTACGGCCTGTGACTCCAGGTTTTGGCCGGTTACGGCGCGAGGATTTGTTGAAGGCGGCCTGCGAAGTGATCGCCGCGCGAGGGTTCGGGCATACCAGGACCATCGACATCGCCAAAGCCGCCGGCGTCAGCCAGGCGCTG
The DNA here is from genome assembly GCF_040675175.1 of Nonomuraea sp. NPDC049649. Classification (NCBI taxonomy): domain Bacteria; kingdom Bacillati; phylum Actinomycetota; class Actinomycetes; order Streptosporangiales; family Streptosporangiaceae; genus Nonomuraea; species Nonomuraea sp. NPDC049649. The sequence goes on along the minus strand of NZ_JBFAOH010000040.1, from coordinate 41,964 downwards.
CTCTTCTACCACTTCGAGACCAAGGATCAGCTGTTCGCCGCGGCCTTCGCGTACGCGGCCAGGCGGCACATGGACTCGCTCGCCGCCGTGGAACGGTCCCCCAAACCGCCGCTCGACCGCCTGCGGGCGCTGCTCAAACTCTCCTCCCCCACCGCCTCGCCCGAAGGATGGCGGCTCTGGATCGACGCCTGGGCGGAGTCGATGCGCAACAAGGACCTGCAGCGCACCTCCCGCCGCCTCGACGTGCAGAGCAGGCAGGTGATGCAGGGCATCATCGAGGCCGGCGTCGCAGCCGGCGACTTCACCTGCCCCGACCCCGAAGGCGCCGCCTGGCGGATCTTCGCCCTCGGTGACGGCCTGGCCATCCAGATGAACGTGCACGGCCGCGTGCTCCCCCGGCGCCGCGTCACCGAACTGGTCAAGAGCGCCACCGCCCGGGAACTCGGCCTGTCCGCGGCCGACCTGTGACGTCTCAGAGTTTTCTCAGGTCGGGAAAGTAGGCTTCCGCCATGAAACGTACGGCCGCGCTGGTCGCGGTGCTCGCCCTACTCGGGGTGACGGGGTGGCTGGTGTGGCCGTCCGAACCCGAGGTGCGCGGTCAAGCCCAGCACATCACCGTCTACGACGGGCCGGCCGACGACCAGCGGGTCGACCTCGACGTCACGTACTTCCCGCCGCAGGGCGGCGGGAAGGCGCCCGTCGTGCTGCTCGCGCACGGCTTCGGCGGCAACAAGCGGAGCGTCCGCGCGGAGGCGGTGCACCTGGTCCGCGAGGGCTACGCGGTGCTGACCTGGTCGGCGCGCGGCTTCGGCGGCTCCACGGGTGAGATCGCGCTCAACTCCCCCGACTACGAGGTCAAGGACGTCAAGCAGCTCATCGACTGGCTGGCGAAGCGTCCCGAGGTGCTGCTCGACGCGGCCGGCGACCCGCGGGTGGGCATCGCCGGCGCCTCCTACGGCGGCGCCATCGCCCTGCTGACCGCCGCCCACGACCCCCGCGTGGACGCGATCGTCCCCCAGATCACCTGGTCCGACCTCTCCGACGCGCTCTTCCCCGACGCCGCCGGGGGCGGGCCGGAGGACGGGGTGTTCAAGCGCATGTGGGCCGGCATCTTCTTCGGCCAGGGCGGCGCCACCCAGAGCCTGGAGGCGCTCACCCGTGAACCGCGGCCGATGACCGCCGAGCAGGCCCGCTGCGGCCGCTTCCTGCCGGAGATCTGCGAGATCTACCAGCAGGTCGCCCAGACCGGCGAGGCCACCCCGGAGGCCGTCGAACTGCTCAGGGCCTCCAGCCCCGTCCACGTGGCGGGCCGCATCAAGGCGCCGACGCTGCTCATCCAGGGCCAGCGCGACTCGCTCTTCCCGCTCGACCACGCCGACCAGAACGCCAGGGCCATCGCCGCCGCCGGCACCCCCGTCTCCGTGACCTGGTACGACGGCGGCCACGACGGCGGCGACGGCGAGGCCGACTGGCTGCGCGAGCAGACGCTGGCCTGGTTCGACCGCCACCTCAAGGGCGAGGACGCCGCCGTGCCCGGCGCCTTCACCATCACCCGCGACGGCGGCCGCGACCCCGGCACCCGCCAGCGCATCCGCCTGCACCCCGAGGCCGACGACTACCCCGGGCTCGGCGGCACCGACGTCACCACCGTCACGCTGAACGGGCCCGAGCAGCACGTCGTCAACCCGCCCGGCGGCTCCCCCGCCGCCGTCTCGACCGTCCCCGGCGTGAGCGGGCTGCTCGGCGGCCAGGGCGCCCCGAGCGTGTCGATCGACATGCCCGGCCAGAGCGCCTTCTTCGAGTCGGAGCCGCTGACCGCGCCGCTCCAGCTGACCGGCAGCCCCTCCGTCAGGGTCAGGGTGTACGGCGAGGGCGAGGTGACGCTCTTCGCCAAGCTCTTCGACGTGCCGGACGCGCTCCAGCCGCCGACGCTGCCCGCCGGGCTGGTCGCCCCCTTCCGGGTGACGATCCCGGAGGGCGCGGACAGCGCCGAGGCGACCGTCACCCTGCCCGCCGTGGACCACCGCTTCGACACCGGGCACCGGCTCCGGCTGGTGGTGTCCACCACCGACATGGCCTACGCCACCCCGGCCCAGCCCGCCGCCTACCGGATCGCGCTGGCCGCGCCCGCGCTGTCGGTGCCGACCGTGGCCTCGCTGGCCGCCCCGCCGTCCGGGATCGCCTGGTGGGTGTGGGCGATGCCGCTGGCCGCCGTCGTCGCGGCCGCGGTGCTGCTCGCCACCGGCCGCACCGGCGCGCGCCGGGCCTCCGGACCGCCCGCCGGCGACGCGCCGCCGCTGGAGATCAGCGGGCTCACCAAGGCCTACCGCAACGGCGAGCTGGCCGTGGACGACCTGTCCTTCCGTGTCGAGCGGGGCCAGGTGCTCGGCCTGCTCGGCCCCAACGGCGCCGGCAAGACCACCACGATGCGGATGATGCTGGGCCTCATCCAGCCCGACGCCGGGGAGATCCGCGTCTTCGGCGAGCCCGTCACCCCGGGCGCGCCGGTGCTGTCGCGGCTCGGCGCGTTCGTGGAGGGGCCGGGCTTCCTGCCCCACCTGTCCGGGCGCGACAACCTGGAGCTCTACTGGGCCGCCACCGGCCGCCCCGCCGCCGACGCGCACTTCGAGGAGGCCCTGGAGATCGCCGGCCTGGGCAAGGCCCTGGAACGCGCGGTCCGCACGTACTCCCAGGGCATGCGCCAGCGCCTGGCCATCGCCCAGGCCATGCTCGGCCTGCCCGACCTGCTGGTCCTCGACGAGCCGGCCAACGGGCTCGACCCGCCCCAGATCAGGGAGATGCGCGAGGTGCTCAAGCGCTACGCCCGCGACGGCCGCACGGTGATCGTCTCCAGTCACCTGCTGGCCGAGGTCGAGCAGACCTGCACCGACGTGGTGGTGATGCACCGCGGCAAGCTCGTCACCACCGGCCCGGTGTCGGTCCTGCTCAGCTCGGCCGCCGCGGCCAACGGGCACGGGACGCGCCTGGAAGACGTGTTCCTCGACCTGATCGGAGAGAACGTATGACGGCCGCACCCGGCTACGCGCCGAGCCGTACGCTGCCGCTGCGGGTCGAGATCGTCCGGCAGTTCAAGCGGCGGCGCACGCTCGTCATGTTCGGGCTGCTGCTGGCGCTGCCGTGGATCCTGGTGATCGCGTTCCAGTTCGGGCCGCAGCCCTCCGGCGACGGGCCGGGGCTGCGGATGGCCGACCTGGCGACCGAGAGCGGGCTGAACTTCGCGGCGTTCGCGCTGTCGGTGTCGGCGAGCTTCCTGCTGGTGGTGGCGGTCGCGCTGTTCTGCGGCGACACCGTGGCCGGCGAGGCGAGCTGGTCGTCGCTGCGCTACCTGCTCGCCGCGCCGGTGCCGCGCGACCGGCTGCTGCGGCAGAAGCTGATCGTGGCGCTCGGCTACTCGGCCGCCGCCGTGATCTGCCTGCCGCTGATGGCGCTGCTGGCGGGCACGCTGGCGTTCGGCTGGGACGACATCCAGGTGCCCGGCACCGGCGAGACCATCCCGGCGGTCGACGTGCTGCCCCGCTTCGCGATCGTGATCGGCTACGCGCTGGTCAGCCAGCTCGTCGTGGCGGCGCTGGCGTTCCTGATCTCCACCGTCACCGACTCGCCGCTCGGCGCGGTCGGCGGCGCGGTCGGGCTCTGGATCGTCTGCACCATCCTCCAGGCGGTGGAGGCGCTGGGGGTGCTGCGCGAGTTCCTGCCGACGTTCTGGAACACCGCCTGGTTCGACGCCCTGATGCCGGAGCTCGACTGGAGCGGCATGGCCAAGGGCGCCTCGATCTCGATCACGTACGCGGCCCTGCTCATCGCCGTCGCCTTCCGCCGCTTCCGCCGGAAGGACGTCGTCAGCTGAGCCGGGCGGCTATCCCCAGTGAGGGGGCCGGTTCTCCAGGTAGAAGGTGTCGGGGTCGTCCTGGTCGCGCCAGTCGCCCCAGCCGAGGTCGGTGTCGTCGGAGGTCTGCTCCGGGAGAAATTCCTGCACGGCATTCATGCTACTCAGTGATACAAACCCGCTCCCGCACCGGAAACGGGGGCCGCGACACCCGGGGGAGGCGGCGGTACGATGCTTGAGCAGGTTGTCGCCTATCCCCCGTGAGGCTGCTGATGGCCACCCCGACAGGATGGCGGCGAGATGGCAATCTGCCCTCGGAGCTCACCAGCTTCGTCGGGCGGACCCGCCTCCTCGCCAACCTCAAGCGACACCTCGGCGAGTCTCGCCTGGTCACGGTCACGGGCATCGGCGGGGTCGGCAAGTCGCGCACGGTGCTCCGGCTGGCGCACCAGGTCCGGAGCTTGTACCCCGACGGCGTGTGGTTCGCCGACCTGGCCCGGTTGCAGGACGCGGGCATGGTCCGCCACACGATCGCCTCCGCGCTCGGCATCGCCGACCAGTCCTCGCGCGCCGAGTCCGAGACGCTGGCCGAGTGGGTCGGCGAGCGCGACATGCTGCTCATCATCGACACCTGCGAGCATCTGGTGCAGGGCTGTGCCGAGCTGGTCCACGAGCTGCTGGAGGCGGCGCCCAACCTGAAGGTGCTGGCCACCAGCCGCCAGTCGCTCCACCTGCCCTACGAGCAGGTGGTCCCGGTGCCGCCGCTGCAGGTGCCCGACGACGACCCGATGGAGAACCTGTTCACCAACGAGTCGGTGCAGCTGTTCACGGCGCGGGCGGTCGCCGTCGAGCCGGACTTCGTGCTCGACGAGGACAACATCCACGCGGTGGCCGAGCTCTGCCGCCGTCTCGACGGCATCCCGCTGGCGATCGAGCTGGCCGCGGTGCGGCTGCGGGCGCTGTCGGTGGAGCAGATCCTGGGCCTGCTGACCGACCGGTTCAGCCTGCTGGCCGGGGCCAGCCGGACCGCGCTGCCGCGCCACCAGACGCTGCGGGCCGCGATCGGCTGGAGCCACGAGCTGTGCGAGCCCGCCGAGCGGCTGCTGTGGGCGCGGCTGTCGGTGTTCGCCGGCGACTTCGAGCTCGACGCGGCCCGGTTCGTCTGCTCCGACGACCGGCTGCCGTCGGAGGACATCACCGACCTGGTGACCGGGCTGGTGGAGAAGTCGATCCTGCTCATCCAGAGCAACCACGCCGGGGTGCGCTACAAGCTGATCGACACGCTGGCGGAGTACGGCGAGGAGTGGCTGGAGAAGCTGGGCCAGGCCCAGCACATGCGCCACAAGCACCTGCAGTACTACCTGACCCTGGCCACCCGGAGCGAGGACGCCTGGTCCGGCCCGCGGCAGATCTACTGGTTCATCCGGATGCGGCAGGAGCACGACAACGTCCGGCTGGCGCTCGAACACGCGTTGCGCACGCCCGGCGAGACGCAGCTGGCGCTGACGCTGCTGTCGTCGCTCTGGTTCATGTGGGTGTGCTGCGGCTTCGTCCGGGAGGGCCGGCGCTACCTGGAGCGGGCGCTGGAGGCCAACCCGGTGCCGAGCAAGGAGCGCTGCAAGGCGCTCTGGGTGCTCTCGTACGTGCGGAGCGCTCAGGGCGACAGCGTGGGCGCGCTGGAGGCGGCCGAGACGTGCAGCACCGAAGCGGTCCGGGTGGGTGACTCGCGGGCGGTGATCCTGGCCTCGAAGATGCAGGGCACGGCGGCGCTGCTCCAGGGTGACCTGCAGAAGGCGAGCGCGCTGCTGGGCGTGGCGATCGAGTTCAACACCGACAACAAGGAGCTGAACCCGGGCCTGCTGCCCGCCATCGTGGAGCTGTCGCTGGTGCTGTCGTCCCAGGGCGAGGTCGAGGAGGCCGAGTCGCTGCTGCAGGACTGCCTGCAGGTGTGCCGCGAGCGCGGTGAGCTGTGGGTGGGCTCGTACGCGCAGTGGGCGATGGCGATGACCAAGCTCGCCACCGGGCGGCCGGACGAGGCGCTGCACAGCGCCCGCGAGGGCCTGCGGATCAAGCGTCACTTCCACGACACCCTGGGCACGCTGCTGGCGCTGGAGACCACGGCGCGCGTCCTCGTGGCGCGCGACCAGGACCGGGCGGCCGCGGTGCTGCTCGGCGCGCTCAAGCACAACTGGAAGTCGGCCGGGCTGCCCATGCTGGGCTCCCCGTTCCTCACCGCCGACCACGACCAGTGCGTCAAGGAGTGCCAGAAGGCGCTGGGCGACAAGAGCTTCTGGGCGGCGTTCGAGGAGGGCTGCCGGCTGGACCTCGACGAGGCGTCCGCGCTCGCGCTCGGCGACCTGGATCCCTCCGACGACTCTTTCGTCTGAGAGGGGGCGCCGCTCCCGGGGCGGGAACGGCGCCGGGGTCAGACGGCCTGCGTCCAGTGGGTGCCGCTCGGCCAGGCGTGCACGTAGCGGGCGCTGCCCAGCGAGAAAGCGATGTGGCCGCGTACCCAGTGTTCGAGGCCTCGCACGTACTTGCGGACCGGCAGCGACGCCCAGGTGTCGAGACGGGCGCGCCGCCCGACGAAGGCGTCGATGGCGTCGTTGTGCATCTTGGAGACCTCGTGCAGCGCCTCCTGGAGGGTTAACTTCCGGTGGGTGGCGAGGACGGTGACCAGGTTGTGCCGGGCCTTGTCGTTGCCCCGTTCCTTGGCGTAGGACAGCAGGTCGTTGTCCCAGCCGATGAGGTCGCAGGCGAGGTCGGACAGGGCGCGCACGTCGGGGTGGTGCCACTCCTCGGCTTCGAGGCGGTAGCCGCCGCCGACGTCGATGAGGGCGAAGCAGGTGAACGTGGCACCGGTGATGCGCCGCATGAGGACGTAGTCCTCGGGGGTGGGGATCAGGTCGGCCTCGCGGTTGGCGGCCTCCCAGATCTGGGCGAACAGGTACTCTTTCACTGTGGTGCGCCACCGGTCGACCTGGGCGGGGGTGCCTATCTCGGCGATACGGTCGAGCAGCTCGCGCAGGGTGAGGCCGAACGGGTCGCCGGGGTCGGGTTCCCGGCGCCGGTCGAGGATGTCGAGCAGGGGCGGCAGGGCGCGGGCCAGCGCCGAGGGGCGGTGGCCCATCAGTTCCCCTTCGCAGAACGCGTCGTCGAAGGCGAACAGCCAGTTGTACCAGTCGTTGATCAGCCGGAGACTCTCGCGCGGCACGGACGGGTTCGTCCGGGCGGCGAGCATGCCGATCTTGGAGCGCCGGAAGTGCTCGATCGTTTCGGCGCCGGCGAGCATGGACGAGGCGGCCAGCCACTGGTGGCTCTCGGCGTCGACCTCGGCCGCGTGCGCGTTGATCTCGCTGGGGAACGGGCACGGCAGCGGAGGTATGCGGAGCGGTCGCCTACCAAAGGAATGCGCAGAAGTAGCCACCCGTCCAGCATGACTAGAGAGTGTCTGAAAGGCCACACTGGGCTACTTTCATGCAATTGCATGTTATTTCAACTATGAAGCAGAAATGTGTCACCTTCGTCGCCGGCCGGGCCGGTCAGTGCCCTCACGAGGCCGGACCCCGTCCGGCGACCCCGTTCTGCCTCGATAGGGTGCCCTGCACGGAATCGTTCCGGCTCGCCGTGGGTTCTTGATGTGAGTACCTAGGGAAAGGCTGTCCAACGTGTTCGACCCGACGGATCTCTACAAGCTCGCCGAGGATCTCCCCGAGCTGACCGATCCGGTGTTGCTGTATCACTTCGACGGTTTCGTCGACGCCGGGGCCGCCGGGCGGCTCGCGGTCCGTCACGTACTGGACGAACTGGAGCACCGGGTTGTCGCGACGTTCGACGTGGACCGGCTGCTCGACTACCGGTCCCGGCGGCCGATCATGGTGTTCGACACCGACCGGTGGGTGGAGGTCGAGACGCCGGAGCTGGTCGTCCACTACGTCAAGGACGTGACCGGCACGCCCTTCCTGCTGATGAGCGGCCCCGAGCCCGACCGCGAGTGGGAGCTGTTCATCCGGGCCGTCGCCTCGCTCACCGAACGCCTCGGGGTGAGCAAGCTGGTGACCGTCCACGGCATCCCGATGGCGGTGCCGCACACCCGCCCGCTCGGCATCACCATGCACGCCACCCGGCCCGAGCTGATGACCGGCCAGCCGAGCACGTTCGGGCGGGTCCAGGTGCCGGGCAGCGTGACCGCCCTGATGGAGTTCCGGCTCGGCGCCGAGGGCCGCGACGCGATCGGCTTCGCCGTGCACGTGCCCCACTACCTGTCGCAGGCCGAGTACCCGACGTCCGCCGTCACCGCGCTGGAGGCGGTCACCCGGAACACCGGGCTGGTGTTCCCGCTCGACGCGCTCCGCGAGGCCGCGCGCCGCACGAACGTGGAGATCCAGGAGCAGATCAACGCCTCCGCCGAGCTGTCCGGCGCGATCAGCGGGCTGGAGCAGCAGTACGACGCTTTCGCAGGCGGCGCCGAGCGGGAGAACCTGATCGCCGAGTCCACCCCCATGCCCACCGGCGACGAGCTGGCCGCGCAGTTCGAGCGGTTCCTGGCCGAGCGCGACGACGACTGATCACCCCGATAGCCTGAGCCGGTGGACGAGATCCGGGTCGGGCTGATCGGTTACGGGACGGCGGGTGCGGTCTTCCACGCCCCGCTCATCGAGGCGACGCCGGGGCTTCGGCTCACGGCGGTGGTGACGCGCGACCCCGGGCGGCAGGCCGAGGTGACGGCCCGCCACGGCGCCCGGCCGGTCTCCGACGTCTCGGCGCTGTGGGACCTGTGCGACCTCGTGGTGGTGGCCTCGCCGAACCGGACGCACGCGAGCCTGGCGGCGGAGGCCCTGGAGCGGGGCCGCGCCGTGGTGGTCGACAAGCCGTTCGCGCGCACGGCCGAGGAGGCGCGCGCCGTCACCCGGCTGGCCCGCGAGAAGGGCCTGCTGCTCACCGTCTTCCAGAACCGGCGCTGGGACGGCGACTTCCGCACCCTGCGCAAGCTGATCGCGGACGGCGCGCTGGGCGAGGTCCGGCGGCTGGAGTCGCGCTTCGAACGCTGGCGGCCGGCGCCCAAGGGCGGCTGGCGCGAGACCGGCGGCCCCGGCGACGCCGCGGGGCTCCTCTACGACCTGGGCAGCCACCTCATCGACCAGGCGCTACAGCTGCTCGGCCCGGTCACGCACGTCTACTGCGAGAGCGACGTGCGGCGGGCGGGCGTGGCGGCCGACGACGACACCTTCATCGCGCTGACGCACGCCGGCGGCGCCCGCTCCCATCTGTGGGTGAGCGCCGTGGCGCCCAGCCTCGGGCCGCGCTTCCGCGTGCTCGGCTCGTCCGGCGCCTACCTCAAGTACGGGCTGGACGTGCAGGAGGAGCGGCTGCGGGCCGGACGGTCGCCCGCCTCACCGGGATTCGGCGAGGAGGACGAAGACCGCTGGGGCGTGACCGGCGCCGGCGACGACCTGCGCACGGTGCCCACCGAGCCGGGCGCGTACCTCGACTTCTACCGTGAGGTGGAGTCCGCGCTCCGCACCGGCGCGCCGCCTCCCGTCACGCCCGGCAGCGCTGTCGAGGCGCTGACCGTGATCGAGGCGGCACGCCGGTCCGCGGACGAGCGGAGCGTCGTGCGGCTGCCCTAGCCGAGCAGGCGGGCGCGCATCATCTCGCTGTCGTCGTCGGTCCAGCCGTTCCGCTCCAGCCAGCCCAGCAGGCCGCCGAACCGCTCGTCGAGCACGCCGAGGAACTGCTCGATGTAGCGCGGGCGCGGCATGTGGTCGTCGGCCGGGCGCGAGTCGAGGTCGTCGCGGTAGGTGGAGCTGGCCCGCAGGCGGCCCAGGACGAGCTCCAGCCGCTCCCCCGTCGCCGCGTAGTCGGCCACGATCGCCTCACGGGTGGCGCCGGCCACCTCCAGCGCGAGCGCGCAGAGCACGCCGGTGCGGTCCTTGCCGGCGGCGCAGTGCACCACCGCCGCGCCGTCGTCGCGCGCCATCGTCCGCAGCGCCCGCACCACCGCGTCCGGCCGGTCGCGCAGGTAGCCGTAGTAGAAACCGGTGACGCGCAGCTCCGCGTCCGCCTGGCGCTCGTGCCAGGGCAGCACCTTGTCGCCGTCGATGGTGTCGGCCTCGACGTCGGTGCGCCGCCCGCCCTCGGGGAAGAGCGTCAAGTGGTGGTGGGTCACCTCGGGCACCCCGCTCAGCGGCCCCGGGCCCTCCAGCGTCACCTCGGGGGTCGAACGGAGGTCGACCACGTGCCGCAGCTTGTACTCGCCGACCAGGCGGGCGATGTCGCCGCGGGTCAGCGCTTGCAGGTTGTCCGACCGCAGGATCCGCCCGAACCGCGTGACGTCTCCGTCGCGCGTCGGAATCCCGCCCAGGTCACGGACGTTGACTGCGCCTTCTAGATCGATCCATCTGCTCTTCAGGTTCACCCCGTCGAGCCTATATGTCCCGGCAAAGCCGAGCAGATCCGCGCTTAGTAGCGCAGCATGAGAGCTATGGATCCGCGCGCGCTGTCTCCTCGGCTGGTGATCGATCCATCGCTGCCCCCGGAGGTGTCGGCGGAGTTCAGGGCGAGCCCGCATGTGCTCCGGCTGGCCAGGTCCGGCTGGCGGATGGAACCTTCCCGGAACCTGACCTGGCTGGTCGTGGTGCCCGGGTTGCTGTTGCTGCTCTGGATGGTCACGGGGACGGGCTTCACCGTGATGGCTGCGGCCGGGGCCGGGTTCATCGGGCTGATCCGGTGGCTGTCGGTCGGCTCGTACAACAGGACCACGCGGCGCAGGCTCCAGCTCGCGTACCAGCACGCCGACTCCTACGTGCTGCCCGAGGACCTCGACTACCCCTGCCAGGTGCTGCTGCGGCGCGCCCAGCGGGCGGCCGACGCGATCCTCGGCTCGCGGGTGCACCGGGCCGGGCTGATCGACACCATCGACAACCGGGTGACGCTGCCGGAGGAGGTCTGGCAGATCGCGCAGCGGCTGCGCAAGCTGTCAGCCATGCACGCCGAGCACGGCAAGCTGGTCCCGCGTGAGCTGCCCACGGGATTGGAGGACGCGTTCAAGCCGTACAGCACCGCGCTGGACGCGGCCTGGACGTCGCTGTCGAAGCGGGTGCGCAACCTGGAGCGGTACGCCAAGCAGGTGATGAAGGCCGACGAGGTGTTCCACGCCCACCAGCGGCTGCAGGCGCTGGCGGCGCGGACCCCCGACTACCAGGCGCTGATCGCCGACACGGTCCGCGACGACATGGCGCGGGCGCATTTGCGGGAGCTGACCGACCAGGCCGAGCACGCGCGCAAGCTGTTCGAGGAGAGCATCCACCAGGCCAGGCGGGCGGCGGGCGAGCTACTCAGGCCGCCGCCCTCCTGAGCGGGTCCGGCGGGGCACAGGCCGGCCGTGCCCCGCCGTTCGGTCAGACGCCCACGACGAGACAGGTGGCGGTGACCGACTTGGTGGGGTCGCTCTCCGAGGTGGCGGTGAGCTTGACCTGGGCGAGCCGGGAGCCGCCGGGGTCGCGGACGGCGTGGACGGGCACGGTGTCGTGTTTGCCGAAGTCCACGGCGGCCAGTTCGTTGGGGACGTGCGCGGTCCAGCCCTTGCCAGACACCTGGGCGGTGAGGCGGTAGACGTCGGACTTGAGGTAGGCGCCGGCGTCCTCGGGGTGCCGGCCGCGCGCGGGGGCGGACCGGCCGGTGTTGAAGAGCGGGAACTTGCAGGTGGAGGTGTTCTTCTTGGCGGGGACGCCGGCGGCGGGGAGCAGGCGGACGCCGCGCCGCTGCGGGCCGGCGCCGTCGAGGGAGCGGATCGCCACCGTGTACGACAGGACGCCCTTGCGGTCGCGGTGCACGTCGATGACGTAGAAGTGCAGCCGGTTGGCCTCGTCGACGTACTCGTACTGACTGCCGGAGCCGGTGCCGGCGTGGAAGAGCGCGTCGGACAGCTGCCGGTAGTCGCCGATGGTGATCGGCACCTCGGTGCCGTCGGGCAGCACGTAGTCGGTCATGCCGATGTCCTGCGGGTTGGCGTCGATCACCCACTCGAACGGGGCGCGGTCGGCGTTCTTGGTCTTGGCCAGCAGGACGCCGGAGTCGGGGGTGAAGGAGTCGCTGCCCATCCGGTCGACGACCTCGACGGTGTAGTTGTCGTAGCCGCCGCCGTCGCAGAGCGGGTCGGTGTTGGCGTCGCAGGCGGGGCTCTTGTCGCCGGTGTCGAAGGCGATGTTGATGCCGGACAGGCCGCCGGCTCCGGGCTGCACGGCGCGGGCGGTCACCCTGGCGACGACGAGGCCGGACTCGCGCAGCGCCTCGCGGGACAGGCGCAGCACGTTGCGCTCGTCCACCATCTCCAGCTTGATCTTGTTGCGGAGCATGTGCTGGGCGCCCATGGACGCGCCGGCGGTGGGCGGGATGAGCCAGCGGGAGTGCGGGCCGCCGGGCCCGTTGAAGCTGCCCCGGCTGAGCATCTCCCAGACGCCGGTGTACGAGCGGCGGGGCGGGTCGCTGTACGGGTTGTTGTAGTTGTCGGCGATGCCCATGATGTGGCTCAGCTCGTGGGCGTAGACCGCCATGCCGGAGCTCTCGGCCTGGACCGAGTCGATGCCGAAGCGGGCGTTGGGCCAGAATGTGGAGCCGGCCTGCCAGGAGGTCCACTCGACGTAGCGGGTCCTGGACCAGTTGGGCAGGCTGGGGTCGCCCTCGGGGCCCCACTCGCCGGGCACGTCCTCCTTAGTCGGAAATTTCATCATTCCGAACTCCTGCCAGGTGGACGACTCGTCCTGGCCGGCGCTCAGGTAGAAGACGAAGTCGAACTGGCCGGCGACCTCCTGGCCGACGTCGGCCAGCCAGGCGGCGTTGCCGTCCGCGCGCAGGTTGCGGTCGCACCGGTCACCGGCGGGGCAGGCGGTGCCGCCCTGGAACTCCATCGCGTACTCGTGGTCCTTGCCGGGCATCGTGTACGGGCCGAAACCGGTCAGCTCGACGCCGTAGCGCCCGCCGGAGTCCTCCATCCAGTACTCGTGGATGGTGTGGCCGCGGTTGAGCTCGTTCGGGGTGTTGAGGAAGTCCTGGTAGAACCGGGCGACCTGGTCGCGGGGGACGTCGTTCGCCTCGGCGCTGGGGTTGCCGAAGATGGTGGAGCCGCGGGGCTGGGTGACCACGAACGGCTGGTTGGGGTAGTCGAGCAGCACCAGCGCGCCCTTGAAGGTGCGGACCGAGCCCTTGGCGTCCGGGTCGTTCCAGTTCGTGCCGGGCACCTTCTTGTAGTCGGCCCACGTCATGTGGTCCGGGTTCGTCCAGTTCTGCGGGTCGATCGGGGCGATGCCCGCGGGCGGCTTCGCGCGTAAGGCGCCGGGGCCCTCGGCTGGTTCGTCGCGCTGCCAGGGCTGGGTCCGCGGCCAGTGGCCGAGCCGCCAGGGGTGCTCGGGATCGGCTGCGGGTGGTGCTGCGGAAGCGGGGGTCGCCATCAGGCTCATCGGGATCAGCACGATGGCCGACAGCAGCCCTCCCAGGAGCTTCTTCGGGACAATCACGGCTCGACCGTATAGAGCATATTGACCGGGATCACCGTTCAGTTGTAGGGAAGATCTGTAACTGCGGTTCCGACAAATGCTGAAAAGTCCTGATCAAGGGGCGCCGGTGGCGGATCTACAGCGGCTCGTCGACGACCTCGCAGCCCGGCTCGGCCGCCCGCTGCTCCTGGAGGACCGCCTGCAGCGGGTCGTCGCCTACAGCGAGCAGAACGGCCCGATGGACGACATCCGCCGCGACTCCATCCTGCGCCGCCAGAGCATCCCCGAGGTCCGGCAGTGGCTGCGCGCCGCCGGGGTGCACGAGGCGCCGGGGCCGCTGCGCACGCCGGGCGCGCCGCATCTCGGGCTGCTGCCGCGGGTCTGCGTGCCGGTACGACACGAGGCCGCGCTCCTGGGTTTCCTCTGGTTCATCGACACGGCGCCGGCCATGTCCGCCTCCGAGGTCGCCGAGGTGGCCGCCGCGGCTCCGGCGGTGGCCCTGGCGCTGTTCCACGAGAGCCTGGCCACCGGGCTGGCCTCGCACCGGGAGCTGGAGGCGGTGACCGGGCTGCTGATGGGCGAGCGGGAGGCGGCCCGGCAGCTCATCGAGGCGGGCGCGTTCCCGCAGGGACGGCAGGTGACCGTGCTGGTGGCCAGGCCCCGGGAAGGCGAGGCGGACGACGCCGTCCGGCTGGCGCTGGAGCAGGGGCTGCTGGCGCTGCGGCGGCGGCTGAGCGGGCACCACCCGCTCCACCTGGTCCGCTACGACCACGCCGCCCTGCTCGTGGCGGGCGCGCCGGTGGCCGCGGACGAGGTGCACGCGGCCGTCTCGGTCCCGGTCGTGGTCGGTCTCGGCCGTTCCCGGCCCGCGCTGGCCGAGGCGGCCGGCTCCTACGCCGAGGCGCGGCACGCCGCGGAGGTGGCCGCGCGGGTGCCGGGGCTGGGCCGGTCGGTGCCGTGGGAGCGGCTGGGCGTCTACCGGATGCTCACCCGGGCGCCCGGCGCCGAACTCCATCCGGGGCTGGAGCCGCTGCTTGACGAGGCGCAGCACCTGCCGCTGCTGGAGACGCTGGAGACCTATCTGGACCTGGCGGGAAGCGCCGTCGCCACATCGCGGGCGTTACGGTTGCACCGGACCTCGCTGTACTACCGGCTGAAGCGTGTCGAGGAGCTGGCCCGTACCGACCTGAAGGACGGCGGGGAGCGGCTGGCGCTGCACCTGAGCCTGAAGCTGGCCCGGCTGTCCGGCCGGTACCGGCCGCGTGACTCGCCGGGCTTTTAAACCATGACTTAACTCACATTTCCGACATTTCGGAAATCTGGCTCCGGACGGGGCGCGTTCCCCTCTCGGTCGTACCGTCAAGTCCGGGAAAAACCTTGTCTGTCACCTCCTCTACTTTCCGTGCCCTGCGTCATCGGAACTACCGGCTCTGGGCAGGGGCGGACCTGGTCTCCGTCACCGGCACCTGGATGCAGGTCCTCGGCCTGAACTGGCTCGTCCTCACCATCACCGGCTCGGCCACCGGCGTCGGGCTCAGCCTCGTCATGCAGGCGCTGCCCACGCTGCTGCTCGGCATGTGGGGCGGGGCCCTGGCCGACCGGCTGCCCACCCGCCCGGTCGTCATCGCCGCCCAGCTCGCGCAGGCGGCGCTGGCGGCGGTGCTGGCCGTGATCGCGCTGAGCGGGGTGCAGTCGCCGCTGCCGATCTACGCGGTGGCGCTGGCCGGCGGCGTGGTGTCGGCGCTCGGCGGGCCGGCGCTCGGGCGGTTCGGCGCGGAGGTGGTGCCCCGGGACGACCTGCCGAACGCGATGGCGCTCGGCTCCATCATCAACTCGGCGGGACGCATCCTGGGCATGTCGGTGGCCGGGATGATGCTGCCGCTCACCGGCAGCGGCGGGCTGTTCGTGGTGAACGCGCTCACGTTCTTCGTGGTGATCGCCGGGCTGGCCTGCATGCGGTCGGCGGACTTCTACGAACTCGCCGGTGAGGAGCGCCAGTCGGGCGCGGTGCTCGCCGGGCTGCGGTACGTGCTCCGTACTCCGTGGCTGCTCGTCCTGCTCGCGCTCTCGATCGTGCTGGGCAGCCTGGGCCGCAACTACCAGGTGACGATGGCCGCGATGAGCGCCGGACCGCTGCAGGCCGGTGCGGGCGGGTACGGGCTGCTGTCCACGGTGTTCGCCGTCGGGACCGTGGTGGGCGGGTTCGTCACCGCCTCCCGGCCGCGGCTGACGATCCGGCTGCTGCTGATCTCGGCGTTCGCCATCAGCGTGCTGCAGGCGCTGAGCGGGGTGATGCCGTCGCTGGCCTCCTTCGCCGCCGCCATGCTGCCGATCGCGGCCGGGGCGATCCTCGTCGACACCACGGTCTCGGCACGGGCGCAGCTCGACAGCCCGGACGCGATGCGCGGGCGGGTGCTGGCCGCGCTGGGCATCGCGAGCGCCGCCTCGGGAGCGCTGGGCGGGCCGGTGCTGGGCTGGCTCAGCGACTCCTTCGGGCCCCGGGTGGCGCTCCAGGTGGGCGGGGTGAGCTGCGTGGCCGCCACGCTGCTCGCGGCGGTGCTGCTGGCCCGGTTCAGGAAGAGCGTCACGAGCCCGGCTCCCGCGCGCGTGGCCCTGGAGAACGCCTAGTCTCGACGGGTGCGAAACACCCGATACGCCCCCACCGGGATGGTCTGCACCGTCGACCATCTCGCCTCCGCCGCCGGGATCGCGGCACTCGACCGCGGCGGGTCCGCGGCCGACGCCGCGATCGCCGCCAACGCCGTGCTCGCCGTCACCTCCCCGCACATGTGCGGCCTCGGCGGCGACCTCTTCGCCCTCGTCCACACGCCTGATCCCCAGCCTCCTGGACACCACGGGCCGGGTCATCACACGGCTGGTCATCATGGGCCGGGTCGTCACGAGCCGATTCACAGCGGCAGGGGCAAGGGCGGGGCGGTGTATGCGCTCAACGCGTCCGGGCGGGCCGGGTCCGGGGCGGATCCGGAGCGGTTGCGGGCCGAGGGGCATCGGGACATGCCGTACCGGCTGGACGTCAGGTCTGTGCCGGTGCCGGGGTGTGTGGACGGGTGGCTCGCGCTGCACGGCCGCTTCGGGCGGTTGCCGCTGGACGAGCTGCTCGCGCCCGCTGTCCGGCTGGCCCGCGACGGGTTTCCCGCCGCGCCGCTGCTGGTGCCGAGAGTACGGGAGATCGCCGATCTTCCTGGGGCCGGGGACTTCGCGGGGGTCCGGGCGGCCGGGGACCGGGTGCGGAGGCCCGGGGTGGCCCGTGCGCTGGAGGCGGTGGCGCGGAGCGGGCGGGCCGGGTTCTATCTGGGCGAGTTCGGCGAGGGCCTGCTGGAGCTGGGCGGCGGCGAGTACACGCGCGCCGACCTGGAACGGGTGAACGCCGACTGGGTGGAGCCGCTGCGAGTCCGCGCGTTCGGCCACGACGTGTGGTCGGCCCCGCCCAACTCCCAGGGCTACCTGCTGCTGCTGTCGCTGGGCGTCCTGGACGGCCTGGAACTGCCGCCGTCCCCGTCGCACGCCTCCTGGGCCCACGCCCTGGCCGAGGCGTCCCGTGTCGCCGCGTACGACCGCGTGGCGCTGCTGCACGAGCACGCCACCGGACTGCTCTCCCCCGCCGAGATCGAGCGCCGCCGCGCACTGATCGGACGCCGGGACCTGACGGCGCCCACCGCGGACGGCGACACCACGTACCTCTGCGCCGTGGACGGCGACGGCCTCGGCGTCTCCCTCATCCAGTCGAACGCCGCCGGTTTCGGCAGCTTCCTGTTCGAGCCTCGTACCGGGATCAACCTCCACAACCGCGGCATCGGCTTCTCGCTGGAGCCGGGCCACCCCGCCGAGTACGGCCCCGGGCGGCGGCCCCCGCACACGCTCACGCCCGCGCTCGTCACCCGTCCCGACGGCTCGCTACGCGCCGTCGCCGGCACGATGGGCGGCGACGCGCAGCCGCAGATCCTCCTCCAGGTGCTCACCAGACTCCTCCGGTACGGGCAGACGCCGGGAGAGGCGATCGCGGCGCCGCGCTGGCGGTTCGGCGGCGGGACCGGCTTCGACACCTGGTCCCGCGCGGAGGGCGCGGTGATCGAGCTGGAGGACGGCACCCGCTGGCGCGACGGGCTGACCGCGCTCGGGCATCGGGTGTCGGCGGTGCCCGGCGGCGCGTTCGGCCACGCCCACCTCATCGACGTCCTGCCGGACGGGACGCTGGCCGGGGCCGCGGACCCGCGGGCGCTCACCGGCGCCGCGATTGGGCGGTGACGGACAGGGTAGCCACGGTCGTCATGGCAACCGACGTCATCTCCCTGATCACCGAAGACCACCGCACGGTCGAGGCCCTCTTCGAACGGCTGAAGAAGGAGGAGGGCGACCCCAAGACGACCGTGGCCGAACTGCACGCCCTGCTCACCGCGCACGCCCGCGCCGAGGAGGACCGCGTCTACCCCGACCTGGACGCGCACCACGGCCTGGAGGAGCACAAGGAGGCGGAGGTGCTCCTCGACGAGCTGGTGCGCGCCCGGCCCGGCACCCCCGAGTTCCGTCAGACGCTGGAGAAGCTGTCCTCGGCCGTCACCCACCACGTCGAGGAGGAGGAAGGCGACCTGCTGCCCCAGCTCGCCCGGCAGGCCGGGAAGCAGCGGCTGGAGGAGCTGGGCGAGGCCTTCAAACAGCGCCGCGACGAGGAGCTGCGCGCGCTGCGGGCCGTCCACGACGGCGCCACCAAGGCCGAGCTGTACGAGCAGGCACAGCAGGCCGACATCCCCGGCCGTTCCCAGATGGACAAGGAAGAACTCCAGGAAGCCGTACGCAAGAGCACATCCTGACCCGGCGCCACCGGCCCTGCCCCTTCAACCGGTCACCCGTACCGGCAACGCGTCGGCTGACCGGGCACTCCCAGTCGCTCGTACCGATAAGTCAGGACAGGTCGCGGACGGCGGGAAGGAGCGCGTGAAGGTCGTCGACGATGACGTCGGCGGCCTCGCGCGCCTCCGGCCGGGCCGCGTGCAGGTAACCCCACGGGCCCCGGCGCAGCAGCGCGGTCCGCATCCCGGCCGCGGCGGCGGGGAGCACGTCGTTGTCGAGCCGGTCCCCCACGTACAGGATCTCGCCGGGCTCGCGGCCGGCGACCGCGGCCACCTTCGCGAAGAAACCGGGCTCCGGCTTGGACACGCCCCACCCGTCGGAGGTGTGCACCGAGTCGACGGGCAGGTCCATCGCGACCAGCGCGTCATACGCCTGCACCGGCTGGTTGCCCGCCAGGATTACCTGGTAGCCCGCCTCCCGCAGCCCGCCGAGCGCCTCGCGCACGTCGGGGTAGAGGTCGTCGGCGTCGAAGTTGTTGCGCAGGCTGCCGGGCTCGTCCCGTTCCCAGGCCGCGATCTCCGCCTCCAGGTCGATCCCGGGCCGCACCAGCTCCAGCGCCTCGCTGGGGGACCGGTCCAGCGCCGCCATCCCGCCCAGCAGGCCCAGCAGCACGAACCGGGGCACCCCGAGCCGGTCGGCCCACCGCGACCAGATCCGCGTCTCGTCGATCACGGTCTCGCCGATGTCCAGCACCACAGCCTTGATCATCAAACCCATCCGTTACCTGGAATTTTTCCTCCACTGTACGAGTCGCGCCCGGCGGTCTGATTCATGGAATACTGAGCGTGCCCATTCGAGCACGAAGGGACAGATTCAATGGCTGCCATGGCGCTCCGGCACGACCAGTCGGCCCAACTCACCCCCAGCAACAACAAGCGACTGCCGGAAACTGCCCGAGAGCTGTTCGACGCGCTCCCCGAACTCCCCGGCTTCCGGGCCGACGTCATCGAAGGGAACCTCATCGTGAGCCCCGTCGGAACCCCTGCGCACGGCCGTGCCGCCATGCGGCTCAACCGTGCTCTCTCCGCTCTCATAGATGAGCGGGGCTGGGAAGCGTGGGCAGGGAACGTCGATGTGTGCGTCGAGGGGCCGCGGGAGCCGGTGGAGCCCGACTTCGTGCTGGCCCCGCTCGACTGCCCGCTCTGGGGTGAGCGTGAGCTGCTGTCATCTAAGCTGATCATGGTCGCTGAGGTCGTCTCGAAGGGCAGCGCGATCAGGGACCGTGAGGAGAAGCCCCCTCTTTACGCCACCGGCGGCATCCCGATCTATCTGCTGATCGACCCCATCGCCAAGAGCCCGTCCGTCACCGTCTACAGCGAGATCGGCGACGGTGAGTATCTCGCCAGCGCCACCGTTCCCTTCGGCACACCGCTGCGGTTGCCCGCGCCGATCGGCTTCGAGCTCGACACCTCCATCTTCAAGGCTTGAGGCGGTCCATCGCCTTGGCGATGCGTTTCTCCGAGACCGGGGTCGGGGTGCCGAGGGTCTGGGCGAAGAAGCTGACCCGCAGTTCCTCGATCATCCAGCGGATCGCCACGACCTCCGGGTCGGAGCGGCGGGCCGGGGGGAGGCGGTCGAGCAGGTCGTGGTAGTCGTCCTCGACCTTGTGGACGCGGTCCATCCACTCCTCGTCGCGCCACGGGTCTTCCGGCAGTTTGGTGAGGCGGCGGTCGACGGCGCGGAGGTAGCGCAGCAGGTCGGGCAGGCGGGCGTGGCCGGTGGCGGTGATGAAGCCGGGGTAGACGAGCCGGCCGAGCTGGTCGCGGATGTCGTCGGTGGAGGCGCTGGGGCGCAGGGCGTCGAGCTGGGTGCAGGCGGCGTGCCAGACGGTGAGGATCTGTTCGACGCGGTCCAGGATGTCGGCGGCCGTGTCGTACAGTTCGGCGCGGACGTGCTGGTGGAGGCGGTCGAAGGCGGCCTGGTCCCAGGCGGGGCCGCCCTGGTCGCGGATGAGCTTGTCGGCGGCGGCGTTGATCACGTCGTCGAAGAGGGCGACGGCGCCGCCGTGGGGGCTGCGCGACAGGGCCAGTTTGGCCTGGTTGTTCAGGGTCGACAGCAGTGACTTGGCGGGGTTGGGGGCGTTGAGAAGGAGCAGGCGGCGGGTGCCGGCCCAGTGGGAGCGGCGCTGCTCCGTCTCCGTCTCGAAGATCTTCACGGAGACGGTGTCGCCGGCGTCGACCAGCGCCGGGTAGCCCTTCATGCGGCCCTGCTCGAACACCTTGGGCAGGGTGCCGATGCTCCAGGTGCGCAGCCCGGTGCGCTCGAGGCCGTCGCCCGCCTCGGAGAGGGTCTTGCGCAGGCGGGGGGCGAGGCGGCGTTTGAGCGCCGTGAGGTCCTTGTCCTCGGCGATGGTGCGCCTGCGCTCGTCGATCACCCGGTAGGTGATGCGCAGGTGGTCGGGGATCTGGTCGAGCTGCCAGGCGTCGCGCGGCACCCGGACGCCGGTGAGCCGGAGCAGTTCGCGTTCGACGGCCTCCAGCAGCGGCTCGGCGCCCGGCCGCACGTTCTCCAGGATCTGCTTGGCGTAGTTGGGGGCGGGGACGAAGTTGCGGCGCAGCTGTTTGGGCAGCGACCTGATGAGCGCGGTGATGAGGTCTTCGCGCAGGCCGGGGATCTGCCAGTCGAAGCCGTCGGGGCTGATCTGGTTGAGCAGCTGCAGCGGCACGTGCACGGTGACGCCGTCGGCGTCGGCCCCGGGCTCGAACTGGTAGGTCAGCTTCATCCGCTGGCCGAGCTGCCGCCAGGTGTCGGGGTAGTCGCGGGTGCTGACGCCGGCGCCCTCGTTGACCAGCATGTCCGGCGAGAACGTGAGCAGGTCGGGCTGGTCGGCGCGGGCCTTCTTCCACCAGGAGTCGAAGTGGCGGGCGGAGACCACGTCGGCGGGCAGGCGCTGGTCGTAGAAGTCGAACAGGGCCTCGTCGTCGACGAGGATGTCGCGCCGGCGGGCGCGGTTCTCCAGCTCCTCGACCTCTTCGAGGAGCCGCCGGTTCTCCTTGAGGAACTTGTGGTGGCTGTCCCAGTCGCCCTCGACGAGGGCGTGGCGGATGAACAGCTCGCGGGACAGCTCTGGATCGATCCGCCCGTAGTGGACCTTGCGCCCGACGACGAGGGGCACTCCGTAGAGCGTGACTCTCTCGTACGCGATCACCGCGCCCTGGTTCTTCTCCCAGTGCGGCTCGGAGTAGGTGCGTTTGACGAGGTGCTGCGCGAGGGGCTCGACCCAGTCGGGTTCGATCTTGGCGTTGACCCGTGCCCACAGCCGGGAGGTCTCCACGAGCTCGGCGGACATCACCCACTGGGGCTGTTTCCTGGCCAGCGCGGAGCCGGGGAAGATGGCGAAGCGGGCGTTGCGCGCGCCGAGGTACTCCTGGATGGGGCGGCGGCCGTCGGAGGCGCGCTGGCGGTCCATCACGTCCTTGACGCCGACGTGCGACAGCAGGCCGACAAGGAGCGACTTGTGGACCAGCTCGGGGTCGGCCGGCTGGCTGTTGGGGTGCGCGCCGAGCGACTGGCGGATCTGGCTGTAGATGTCCTGCCACTCGCGGACCCGCAGGTAGTTGAGGAACTCGGCCTTGCACAGGCGGCGG
The DNA here is from genome assembly GCF_040675175.1 of Nonomuraea sp. NPDC049649. Classification (NCBI taxonomy): domain Bacteria; kingdom Bacillati; phylum Actinomycetota; class Actinomycetes; order Streptosporangiales; family Streptosporangiaceae; genus Nonomuraea; species Nonomuraea sp. NPDC049649. The sequence continues at coordinate 20,167 of NZ_JBFAOH010000040.1, read as the reverse complement.
AAGGCGCTGGACGACAGCTCCTTCTGCTTGTCCTGCAGGTAGTTCCACAGGTTGACGTAGGTGAGGAAGTCGGACTCGGGGTCGGCGAAGCGGCGGTGCTTCTCGTCGGCCTGCTGCTGCTTCTCGGCGGGGCGCTCGCGCGGGTCCTGGATGGACAGGGCGGCGGCGATCACCATGACCTCGCGTACGCAGCCGTTCTTCTCCGCCTCCAGCACCATCCGGCCCAGCCGGGGGTCGACGGGCAGGGTGGCGAGCTTGCGGCCGATCGGGGTCAGCCGGCCGCGGGCGTCGAACGCGCCGAGCTCGTGCAGCAGGTTGACGCCGTCCTTGACCTGGCGGCGGTCGGGCGGCTCGACGAACGGGAACGCCTCGATGTCGCCCAGCCCGATCGAAGTCATCTGGAGGATGACCGAGGCGAGGTTGGTGCGCAGGATCTCCGGGTCGGTGAACTCCGGCCGGTTGAGGAAGTCCTCCTCCTCGTACAGGCGGATGCAGACGCCGTCGGAGGTGCGGCCGCAGCGGCCCTTGCGCTGGTTGGCGCTGGCCTGGGAGATCGCCTCGATGGGCAGGCGCTGCACCTTGGTGCGGTGGCTGTAGCGGGAGATGCGGGCGTAGCCGGGGTCGACCACGTATTTGATGCCGGGCACGGTCAGCGACGTCTCGGCGACGTTGGTGGCCAGCACGATGCGGCGGCCGGTGTGGCGCTGGAAGACGCGGTGCTGCTCGGCGGCGCTGAGCCGGGCGTACAGCGGCAGGATCTCGGTGTTGCGCAGGTCGGCCTTGGCCAGCGCGTCGGCGGCGTCGCGGATCTCGCGCTCGCCGCTGAGGAAGACGAGGATGTCGCCGGGACCTTCGCCGGTCAGCTCGCGGCAGGCGTCGACGATGCCCTGCGTCTGGTCGTCGTCCTCGCCGAGCGGGCGGTAGCGGACCTCGACGGGGTAGGTGCGGCCGGACACCTCGATGATCGGCGCGTCGCCGAAGTGGCGGGAGAACCGCTCGGGGTCGATGGTGGCGCTGGTGATGATGACCTTGAGGTCGGGGCGCTTGGGCAGCAGCTGCTTGAGGTAGCCGAGGATGAAGTCGATGTTGAGGCTGCGCTCGTGGGCCTCGTCGATGATGAGCGTGTCGTACTGCTCCAGCATGCGGTCGTGCTGGAGCTCGGCGAGGAGGATGCCGTCGGTCATCAGCTTGACGAGGGTGCGGTCGCTCGCCTGGTCGGTGAAGCGGACCTTGTAGCCGACGACCTCGCCCAGCTCGGTGCCGAGCTCGTCGGCGACGCGCTCGGCGACGGTGCGGGCGGCGATGCGGCGCGGCTGGGTGTGGCCGATCAGGCCGCGCACGCCCCGGCCCAGCTCCAGGCAGATCTTGGGGATCTGGGTGGTCTTGCCGGAGCCGGTCTCACCGGCGATGATCACGACCTGGTTGTCGCGGATGGCTTCGAGGATGTCGTCTTTGCGCTGGACGACGGGGAGCGTCTCCGGATAGCTGATCTCGGGGACGGTCTCCTGGCGCCGCAGCAGGCGCTGCTCGGCGCGCTCCACGTCGGCGAGGATCTCCGCGACGATCTTCTCTCGCGCCTCGCGGGAGCGCACCCTGCGCACGCCGTCGAGCCTGCGCCGCAGCCGCCGCTGGTCGCGGGGCATGAGGCCGGGCAGGCGGGTGTGGAGCTCGGTGAGTGGAGAGGACAACGCAGGAGTTCCCATATTGCTCAACAGGATATTCGGGCACCGGTGGCCGGGAGCCAACGGACTATCGTGCCCGACGGGCGCGGCGCGCGCATCTCCATTTGTGACCGTGACCGCCCGCGACCGGCCCACTCTCCCCAGAGTTGCATCGTGGGCGACCACGGTCATTAATGAGACTCCCGGAAACGCGGATCGGTTGCCATGAGCCTTGGTCACGTTTTGGGTTTCTGCGTGGGCGTCCCGTCACCCTTCGTGCACCCGCGCCCATCAGCGCGAACAGAGCGCTGAACCGGCGTCCCGGCTCTCGCGTATCTCGCGTCACAAGCGCTAACAAGGAGGCACGGATGCGGTTACGCATCATCACGGCCTGCGCTGTCGCGGTCTCGACGGCAGCCGCCCTCGCACCCCCGGCCCAGGCCACGCCCAAGCGTGACAGGTTCGACGTGGTCAACCTGGTGTCCGACGTCCGCGGCAAAGCGGCGATCACCGACCCCAAACTGGTCAACCCGTGGGGGCTGGCCATGGGCAAGACCCTGTGGGTCTCCAACACCGGCACGGGCACCGCCACCGTCTACTCCGGGCAGGGCAAGAAGGAGCGGACGGAGGTCGCCATCCCCGGCGGCGCCCCGACCGGGCAGGTGTTCAACCGTGGTGACGGCTTCACCGTCAAGGGCAAGCCGGCCACGTTCATCTTCTCCAGCCCCAGCGGCGCGATCACCGGCTGGAACGCCGAGGCCGACCCGGAGAACGCGATCATCGGCGCGTTCACCCGCGGCGCCGACTACAAGGGCCTGGCCCTGGCCGAGACCGACGACGGCGCCTTCCTGCTGGCCGCGGACTTCGCGGGCGGCCGGGTGCACGCCTTCGACGAGGACTTCAAGCGCATCAAGCTGTCGCGCTCGCAGTTCCGGGACCGTTCGCTGCCGGACGACTACCACCCGTTCAACGTGGCCGTCGTGAACGGGAACGTCTGGGTGGCCTACGCCCTGCGCGACCCCAAGACGGGCAAGTCGGTGGCCGGCGACCGCAAGGGCTTCGTCAGCCGCTTCGACCTGAACGGCCGGCTGACCGGCCGCATCTCCCGCGTCGGGCTGAACGCGCCGTGGGCGCTCACCGCCGCGCCGCGCGGCATGGGCAGGAAGTACGCGGGCGCGCTGCTGGTCGGCAACTTCGGCGACGGCACCATCCACGCCTACCGGGGCGGCCGCCACCTGGGCGCCCTGCGCGGCGCGGACAACCGGCCGATCAAGCTGCCCGGGCTGTGGGACCTGGAGCCGGGCACGGCCGCGACCGGCGGCGAGAACACGCTCTGGTTCTCCGCCGGCATGGACGGCGGCAAGCACGGGCTGCTCGGCGTGATCCGTCCCGCCGGAGCGAAGGGCTCGGCGCCGAGGCTGCCGGGCGCCGACAACCGGTCGAAGTCGCCGTACGGAGGCTACTGACGGCCCTTGTGACCCTTCCGGCACGGCGCGGCGCGCGCGGGTCGTGCCGGTACAGGGTCAGGGCCGGTACGGGATCAGGGCCGCGACGGCGAGAGCACAGCGGTCGTACGGGGTCAGGACCGGAATGGCGAGAGCACGGCGGCGAGGTCGGCGGCGGTCCGGAAGTGCACGCCGGTCATGCCGAGCGCCTGGGCGGCGGTCACGTTCTCCAGGCGGTCGTCGACGAACAGGCAGCGGTCCGGCGCGGCCCCGGCGAGCCCGGCGGCGATCTCGTAGATGCGCCGGTCGGGTTTGGCCACGCCGACCCGGGCGCTGCTGACCACCGCGTCCGCGAAGGAAGTCAGCCCCAGCAGGGCGAGGTGCTCGTCCAGGGTGTCCATCGCGTTGGTGACGAGGACCAGAGGCATCCGCTCGCGCGCCGCCGCGAGCAGCGCCCGTACCTCCTCGTCCACCCGGAACGGCACCGCCGTGAACTCCTCGACCGCCTTCCTCGCCTGCTCTCCCCCGCCCAGCGCGGCGACGATCGACTCGGCCCACTGCGCCTGGGTGATGTGGCCGAGCGTCGCGGGCGTGATGATCGCGGGGTCGAGGGCGGTGGCGGTGACGGGCAGCCCGTAGCGGGCGTCGATGTCGGCTTGGACGGCGTCGTCGAACTGGCGCAGCACGCCGTCGAGGTCGCACAGGATGGCGTCGAAGGTCGTCACGGCCCCATTGTGCGCACGCGGCCTCTTATCCGGGATCGCCCAGGACAAAAGTCCTGAAGCGAGCGGCGGCACTACCATCTCGGAGGCAGGATTCCGTCTCGGAATGGTAGGGCATGAACGATCATCGGCTCCCGGGCGAGCTGGGCCGGCTGTTCGCCGACGGCGGCAGGGGGCGCAGCCTGTCCATCGGGCTGCCCGAGGGCGAGGTGATCTGGCCCGACCCGGGCTACACCGGCCATGAGCCCGTCAGGCCCGCGTTCTGGATGAGCGACGAGCCCGCGACGGGTGACGACTGGCGGCGGTTCCTGGCCGAGCATCCGCGCAGCGGGCTCTGGCCGGTCCTGCTGGACGAGTCCGCTCAGCCCTGGTCGGTAGGACAGGTGGTGCCGGACGATCCGGTGCAGATCGACCACTTCACCGCCGAGGGGTTCATGGCGGAGGTCTGGGAGGAGTGGGTGGCGCAGATGCCCGCCGACTCCCTCGGGGAGCTTGAGCCGTACGGGGCGATCTGTCCCGGCCCGGCGCCGCCCGGACGGCTGGTCGCCGACCCGGACGCCGTGGCGGCGTGGTACGCGGGCGAGCTGGCGCCGCGGGGCATGCCGCTGGGACTGGTGGCCGCGGACAGGGGCGCCGACGCGCTGGCCGCGATGGGCTGGCAGGGCGCGCTGCACCACAACGAGTGGATGGTGCCGCTGGCCGCCGTGGTGCGCAGCTGGGAGGACCGGTTCGGGGCGCGGCTGGTCGGCGTCGGGTTCAACACGCTGGAGATCAGTGTGGCCGCGCCGCCGGCCGACCCGGAGCACGCGCTGCACGTGGCGGCCGAGCACTGGGCGTTCTGCCCGGACAACGTGCTGCAGGGCCCCGGCGACCTCCAGGAATACGCCGGACAGCTGATCGGCTCGCACGCCTGGTCCTTCTGGTGGGACTGACGCACGGGCGGGTGGGACTGACGCGCGGGCGCCGCCGCCCCGGGTCGGGGGTGGTCCCCTCGGCCCGGGCGGCGGTGTCCCGCAGGTCACGGCAGCCGCGCGACCGCCCCGTAGTTGCCCGAGCTGCCGGGCTGGTCGGCACAGGCGCCGTCGGCGCCGTCCGGCCGCCACTCCGGGATCCACACCAACCCCGGTTCCAGCAGTTCCAGCCCGTCGAGCAGGGCCTCCAGCTCTTTACGGGTGCGGACCGCGTGCCCCGGCAGCGTCATCGCCAGCAGATCGTTGATCGCCGGCAGGAGTTCTGACGGTATGCCGTCGAACGTGGTCTGCAGCAGGGCCAGATAGCTGCCCCGCGGCACGTTCTCCCGCAGCCGCTTGATGACGTGCCGTGCCTGGTCCTCGTCGCTCACGTTGTGGCCCGAGACCACGACCCAGGCCATGGGCCGGTTCCAGTCCACGAACGTGCGGACGACGCGGTCGTCCAGGATCTCGTCGATCTGCGGGATGTCGCCTTCGACGACCCGCACGAGATCGGTGATCGGCTCGATGGTGGCCTGCGCGTTGGCGAGCACCATCGGGTCGTTCTCGATGTACACCACCCGGGCGGACGCCGTGCGCGGCGTCTCCCGTGCGATGTCGTGCAGTCTGCGGCCCGGTGGCAGGCCGCTCGGTACTCCGCTGCCCACGATCAGGAACTGGTCGACGCCCTCCAGCGCCAGGTGGCGTACGACCCTGGTTAAGTATCCGAGGATGGCCTGTGCGGCAGCAGTGGTGATCTCGGCGGCCACGTCGTAACGGTTGACCGCCTCCCTGTCAGCTCTGAAGTTGTTCTTTCCTCCCGTCGCCGCGTCGAGTATGCGTGTGACCCGTGCATGGGTGGTGTCGAGATTGGCCAGGTTTCGGATAGCCCGCTGGCGCATTGGGTGACGCCCCTTTCCCCTCGCCACTTTCCTGGGAAAGTTCCGGTTACTGACCCCACTCGGTTGCCCAAATTCATAATGAGTCAAAAATCCCTTTCTCCAAGCACTATGGCCTAGATTTTTTGGGATTTATGCTCTTTCGCTCTATCGGGTGTAGAGGAATGATCAGTTTCCCGTTGAACGCGAGAGCCTTTCACGATGAGCGCACAGCAGGTCAATGGTCTCGTCGCGGGTCGTGGTGGTGACCGACAGCTTGGTGAAGGCCTGGTGATAGGCCTCCACCTGCACGGCGTCGGTGATCAGCTCGTCGGCCTCCAGCGCGTGCGAGCAGGCGATGTCCGGCTCGAACGCCTCATCGAAACGCCAGAGCGTGAACGGACCGGTACGGGGAACGTACGCGGGATCCTCCATCGGGACGATATGGAGGGAGATATTGGGCCGCTTGGCGAAATCGATCAACCGGTCGAGCTGCTCCAGCAGGACATGAGTGTCGGTGATCTTACGGAGCAGGACTCCTTCGTCCATGACCGCCCACACGACCGGCCCCTTCGGGCCCAGGATGAGCCGCTGGCGGGCCGCCAGAATATCCACGGCGGCGTCGGCCGTGGTGTGCCGGAATGATCCTTGATCGGCCGTGGCGATGGCCGCGAGCGCGTAATCCTCGGTCTGCAGCAGCGGCGGCACGAAATGGGTGTGATAGGTGCGGATCACCGAGGCCCGGCTGTCGATGGAGCAAGTCGTGGCCAGCCAGACGGGGAACGAGCTCGCGTCGTACCATTCGAGCTCGCGCTCGCCGCGCGCGATCGACAGGACGTACTCGCGGGCGGGCATGGCGGTCACCCCGTACAACGTGAGCAGGCGCTCGACGGTGGCGGGGGCGGGGGCGATCCGGCCCTGCTCGACCGCCTCGACCGCGATGGCGCCCTTGCCGAGCACCGCCTCCACCTTCTCCGGCGAGAGCTGCGCGGCCAGGCGCAGCGAGCGGAGCCGCTCGCCGAGCGCGCGCCGCATCGGCTCGTCCAGCGGCGCCGCCGCCTCGGGGATCTCCAGCGCGGGCTCGGGCTGCTCGGGCAGGTCCTCGGCCTTGCGGGCCAGCTCGATCACGCCCCGCACCACCGAGAGCGAGCTCTCCGAGAGCCCGGAGGCGGACATGCCGATGCCGGCGGCCTGGAGTTGCAGGTCCTCGACCGTGCCGGTCTCGACATGGTCCTCACCGACCAGCCAGCCCACACTCACCTGAAGGCATGCGGCCAGTGCCCGCAGCACCTGGAGCGTAGGGTTGGTCTGTTTCCCCGTGCGCAACTGGCTGACGTAGGCGCGGGTGATGGGTATTCCGGCCTCGGTGAGCGCTGCGGCGACTTGAGCTCCGGTGAAACCGCGCTTGGCCAGCGCCAGGTCGAGTCGCTCGGCGAACTTCGCCACGCATGCCTCCTGTTGATACGCAATCAAGCGTAGACCCGGCCCCCGGCGGGACGTCCTGACCGGGCGGGCCACTCTTCCCGCACCCGGGGCATCTTCATTGAACGAAAACTGAGAGTTGACACACTATCCCGCGTTTAGCCAGTATCGTACGACACGTGGAAACTGTTACCTGACAGCCGGACCCTCAGAAGAGGGGCCTGGCAGGGAGGTGGCCGGACGTGACCATCGATCACCAGGTCAGTCCCTGGTTCACCAGAACCACGATCTCGCCCGTGCAGGAGCGGGTGATTCAGCGCATCTGCGCGCGGTCCGCACCACCTGGCACACCTGTGCACGTGTCAGACCTGCCGCTCGGCGGCGTCCAGATCTGGCTGGACGGCGACGACGACAAGTGGAGCCTCTACCACCGGATGGCGCGCGAGCTCCGGCTCACCGGCTGGCACGTCGAACCGGCCGCCGACCGGCTGCTCGTGCTCGGCTGGAGCGCCGACGGCCTCACCCACCGCGTCCAGGTGCTCGCCGCCGCGCTGGCGGGCCGGCTCGCCGACTACGACCTGACCGCCTTCACCGCGGTCACCATCGCCACCCGGCTGTGCCAGGAAGGCCGGGCCGCCGACGACATCCTCGCCGAGGTCGAGGCGCGGCTCCGCGACGACCTGCGCTGGCCGGAACGGCTGGAAGACCTCGACGGCCTGCAGCGCACCGCCACCCTGGAACCGCTCCGGCTCCGCCTCGCCCAGGTCGTCGGCCTGGAGGCCAAGGTACGGCGCCGCTGCGCCGAACACCTGTCGCTGGCCCTCCGGGTCGCCACCACGGTCGCGGGAGGCGAAGTGCCGCCGCGCGCCCGTCTCGCCCGGCTGACCACCTGCCTGTCGGAGCGCGTGGTCGCGGCCAGCGTGCCCAACCGGCCACCCGGCCTCTCCCCCGACACCCCGCCCGTCTCCGGCGCCTGCGCCCCGACGCCGCGATGACCCGCCCCCCGGCGCACCACTTACCCGGCCCGGCCACCGGCCCGGCCCCGCCTCCCGCGCGCCCGCAAGAACCCCGCCGGCCCATCCCCGCGCCGCACGACTCCCGCCCCGGCCGACCCATCCCCGAGCGCCCGCACGACTCCCGCCCCCGCTGGCCCATCCCCGCGCCACGCCGGCCCTCCCCCGACACGACGGTCTCTGAGCCGCGCCGGCCCATCCCGCCCGCGAACTCCGTCTCGAACTCGGACGCCACTCCGTACGAAACGACCCTCCCTCAACCGCGCTGGCCCATCCCCGCGGCGGACATTGCGTGGGACCGCGACACCCCGCATGGGGAAACGACCGGACTCCCTCCCACGTCCGATGAGGGCACGACGGCCTCGAGGCCCACGCCATCGAGCAGGCGGCGAGCAGGTGGCCGTCGTTCATCCGCGCAGACGACGCAGTCGAGGAACTCCCGCCGCAGGAGGACGACAGCACGCCGGGGGGACATCGCCGCCGGAGCGACCGCAAGAAGCACCGAGCCGCAGACGGCGCAGGCGGAGAACCACAGCAGCAGAAGGACCTCTAGGACAGAGACCGCCACCGCAACGGCCCAGCCGAAGGACCACCGCAGTAGGAAGACCGCGAAGAAGGTGGGGCTGGGGGTTTTCGCCGGGGTGGCCGGCGGCGTGGTCATGGGGGATTGGGTGGCCGGGATGCTGGCCGCGCCGATGGTGGATCTGGACGCGCTGGGGGTGGCGCTCTCACGGGCGGACATCGCGTGGGCGGGGGTCGTGACTCTGGTCGCCGCGACCGCGATGCTGGGCGTGGCGGGGCGGATGGCCGATCTGGTGGGGCGGCGGGACGTGCTGGCCGTCGGGCTGGCGCTGTACGTGCTGGGGGCGTCCGCGGTGATCGTGGCGCCGTCGTGGGCGGTGCTGGTGGGGGCGCGGCTCGGGCAGGGGGCGGGGATCGCGCTGATGGTCCCGGCCGCGCTGGGGATGCTGCTCGGCGAGTTGCCGGAGAGGCGGCGGGCCACCGGGGCGGGGCTGTGGGTGGCCGCCTGTGCGGGCGGGGCGCTGGGGATGCTGGCGGGCGGCGGGTGGCTGCTGGATACGTTCGGCTGGCGGGGGCTGTTCCTGCCGGGGGCGGTGACGGCGGCGGTGTTGCTGCTGTTCGCGCCGGTGTTGCCGCGTTCCGTGGGTGCCGCTTCCGGCGGTGCAGGAGAGTCGGCTGCGGCGTGCCGTGGCGGGTTGCCGCGTTCGGTGGGTGCCGCTTCCGGGGTGCTGCGGGCGTTGCTGGCGGTGGCGGGGGTGGCGGCGGTTCTCGCTCTGGCCAGGGGCGGCGTGTGGGGGTGGACCTCCGCGCTGACGCTGGGGTGTGCGGGGGCGGCGCTGCTGCTGGCTCGCCCGTACCCGCCGTACGGGATGCTCGCCGGCGCTCTGCTGGCGGGCGCCGGGCTGGGCGCGCTGGCCACCGGCGCGCTCGCGATGGGAGCCGCGGCGGCCGGGCGGGAACGTCTCGCTGCCGGTGTGGCCGCGGTGGACACCGCCCGCCTGGTCGGGGCCGCCGCGGGACTGGCAGGCGCGGCGGCCCTGACCATGGGCGGCGTCCCCGGCGAGCCCGGGGACGCCGTGCTGCTCGCCTGCCTGGCGGTGACCGCTCTGCCCGCCGCCGCCGCGATGTGGCGGCTGGTCGTGGAACGGCGGCGCCGCACCGTACAGACCTCTCTGCGTGCGGCGCGGCAGGAGGTCGAGTCGCTCCGCGGGCTCCTGCTGGAGCTCCGCGCCGCCTTCACCGAGGTACGAGGTCAGGCCGACCGGGAACTGGTCCGCCTCGGCCTCCAGGACGTGCCAGCCCCTTGGGTCAACCCCCACGGACAGGAGTGATCATGCGCACCGACGAGGTCCGCGGCCCGCAGCACCACGGGGTTCCCGTGCGCGGGACCCGAACGGCCGCTCAGAGCTCCACGAGGGCGGCGCACCGGCCGCACCGCGTCCGGCACCTGTCCGGGCGGCCGGCCGGGTCGTTCGGCGGCGCGCCGGGCAGAGGGCCGGACGTGCCGCCTGGGGAGCCCGGCGGGAGGTCGGCATGAGCCGCGGCAGGGTGGGCGTGCTGGTGCCGCCCGCGAACCCGTCGGCGGAGCCGGAGCTGACCCGCCTGCTCGGCTCGCGCGCCGACATGCACGTCAGCAGGTTCCCGGTACGTCCGGGGCTGGCGCTGGCGGAACGGCTGGAGGGCTACAACGCGGCGCTGCCCGCGATGGCCCGCTCGTTCGGCGACCTGGCGCTCGACGCGCTCATCATGGCCTGCGACGGCCCCCGCTACCTGCTCGATCCGGATGAGGATCTGGACGAGTGCGAGCGGATGAGCGAGCGGTTCGGGGTGCCGTTCGCGACGGCGACGGTGGCGGTGATGGAGGCGATCGAGCATCTCGGGGTCGATGAGGTGCACATCGTCTCGCCGTTCCAGCCGTGGCTGACGGAGCTGGCCGAGCGGTTCTGGAAGGCGGCGGGGATGCGGATCGCCGGCGTCCTGCCGGTGCGGGCGCAGGGCGGTTTCTCCCCGTACGACATCACTCCAGCCGAACTGGCCGACCAGGTGAAGCAGGCGAACCTGCCCCGTGACGCGGTGATCCTGTTCGCCAGCAGCGGGATGGCGACGCTGCCGGTGCTGGGCACGCTCGGCGCGGCCAACGACCGGACGCTGCTCACCTCGAACCTGTGCAGCGCGTGGTGGGCGCTGTCGCGGGCGACAGGCCGCCCGGTCACGCTGAACCGGTCGGCACGGAGGGCGTCGTGAGCGCCGCCCTCCTCCTTGGGACGGGGGTCGCCGGCACCACGCCAGCGGCCGGTGTGGACGGTGCCCGATCCGTCGCCGGCGACCCCGAACTCACCATCCCGGAGGCCGTCTAGCGGGCCTCGGCACAACCAGGGCCGGGCGAGGGACACCGTGCTGACTGGAGGATTAGTCGATCATGTGGCGGACGCTGTCCAACGAGGCGCGCGAAGCCGTCGGCAGGCTGTGCGAGCAGCACGGGAGGCACCTCTACGACTACTGCCGCACGGGGCTGTCCCCGTCCGACGCGGAGCTCGCCGTCGCCGGGGCGCTGCTCTCGGCGCACGTGCACGGGGAGCGGCTGCGCGACCGCGCGCTGCTGCGTCCCTGGCTGTACGCGCTCGCCCGCTGTCATCGGGCGGGCGTCGCGGCGGCCAGGCCGGGCAGCATCGGCTCGTGGAAGCGGCCGGGCGCGCCGGACCTGGTGGCCGACGCCCTGCGCGCACTCGACCCGCCGCATCGGGAACTGCTCGACCTATCTGTACGGCACGAACTGGCGAGCGCCGAGATCGCGGCGATCTTCGACGTCGAGGCGATCCAGGTCAACACCATGATCGCGCAGGCCGCGGACCGGCTCGAAGAGTGGGTCGCGGCGGTGCGCGCGGCGCGGACCCGTGACGGATGCGCGCGGCTGGCGATCCGGATGACGGACTGGGCCAAGGCGCCCGGCCGGCGCAACCGCACCCGGATCGCCCGGCACATCCGCTCCTGCCCGGCCTGCCAGGCGGCGCCCCGCGACACGGCGCGGGCCGGGCTGCTCCTGCTGGACCTGCCGCTGACGGCGGTCCCCGACACGTTACGAGACCAGCCCGGATGGGGTGACCCGCTGCCCAGTGACCCGGCGGCGTGGCGCTCCGACGGGTTCCCGGCGCAGGCGCGCGGCCTGATGGAGCCGCCGCCCGCGCTGATCTCCCTGGTCCCCGGCCCCACGACGGAGACCAGGGACAACCCCTGGCCGGCGGCGGGCGCGGCCGCCGCCGGCCAGGGCGCTCCTCCCGAAACGGAGTCCCCGGGCCGGGCCCGGCGGGTGTCCTCTCCGCCCGGCACGGCCGAGGCGCTGCTGCGGGCCGCCCACCAGACGGGCGAGCGGCTGTTACCCACCGGTCTGACGCCTCCGGACGGCTCCTCCGGCGACACGATCCCGTACCGGAAGTCCTCCGGCGACACCATCCCGTACCGGAAACGCGGCGACTTCCTCCCGCTCCGCCCCCCGCCCCGCCGCCCCGACGAGCCGGAACCCCCCGCCCCCAGGTCCGCCCCTCCGCACTGGGGCACGGGCCCCGAACCCGAGAATGAGCCCGCCACTGCCGAGGAACCGGCGGACGCCGGCCGCGAGGAGACGCCCGGCCCCACCACCGCGGACCAGCCCGGGAAGGAGACACCGGGTCCCCGCTTCGCTCCGCCGAGCTGGGACGAGACACCGAACCTCCGCGCCAAGGGCGGCAACGCGCCGTACAGACCACCTCGGAACGACGAGGAGTCGCGCGAGCAGATCAGGATCCCGCCGCCGCGGCAGAGCGACGACCCGCCCCGCCAGCACGCCCCGTTGCGGTCGCTCGACCCCGGGTGGCGGAGCGGCAGGACCCCGGTCAGCCAGTACGGGGACAAACTGGTCTTCACGGCCCCGCCCGCCGAGGAAGGCGGGGAGACGTGGGACGAGTTCTGGCGGGAGCGGCCGGACGAGGACAACCCGGAGGCGCGGATCTCGCTGCAGTGGCTCGTCCGGGCGGCGCTCATCGTCGGAGTGGTCATGCTGGTCGCGGGCCTGGTCTGGGCCGGGATCGAGAGCCGCGAGCGCCAGTCTCCCGTCCCCGCTCCGAGCGCGGGCCCAGCGGACCCGTGGACGTCCCCCGTACCGGCGGACTCCGAAGGCACCGGGGAGGCGAACCCCGAGAACACCGGAACCACCGCGGAGACGGACGACGGCGACACCTCCCAGGCGGACCCCGGCACCTTCACCAGAACAGACCCCGGCGACAAGGCGGCGAGCGGGGCGCCCGAGGCGGCGATCTCCCCCACGTCGGTGCGCCTGGGCGAGCGCCGGACCGGGACGTTCAAGCTGACCTGCACCGGCGACTGCCGCGTCACCTCGTTCTCCGGCTCGAACGGCATCGCCCTCTCCGGCAACACCTTCACCGTCCGCGCCCCGGCCTCCCGCCCAGGCTGCGACGGCCCGCCCGTCACCGAGTCGGGGGTCATCACCGTCCACTGGGCGGGCACCGCCACGAACGACAGCGGGACCGCCGAGGCCGAGGGCACGCTCACGATGATGGTGTCGTGGACCGTCACCAGCGACAAGGGCGCCCTCATCCCCGACGCGGACGGCGGCTACTGGAGCAACTGCCCGCAGGCCCGCGAATGAGAGGACCCCGGGCGGAGTCCGCCCGGGGCCCGTTCGGCGGGTCAGATCAGAAGAACGAGAACTCCTTGTCCGGCTCCGGCAGGACCAGCTCCCGCGGCCCCATGAACCGCGCCGTGTCCTGCGGCACGCTCTCCAGCGGCGTCCCGAGCACGACCGGGAACGCGATCGAGCTCTTCTGCAGGTCGACGGTGACGGCCGCGCCGGTGCCCGTCTCGCCGCTGTAGGTGGCGTCGGTGCCCGCGATCACGAGCCCGATCCGGTGTCCCTTCTTGAACGTGTAGTCCTGCGGCAGCGTCTCCCACTTGACTCGCCCGTACGTGCCGACCGGCAGCGGCGTGGAGCGGCTGAGCGAGAGTCGGTTCTGCACGTCGATCCAGCCGCGCGCGACGACCTCGACGGGACGGTTGGCGGTGTTGGTGACGACCTTGCGGTAGCAGCCGTCGTCGGCGGCGGTGCTGTCGCCCCAGCAGTCCTCCTCGGTGAGGGTGGTGATGCCCTGGCCGCGCCGCCAGTCGAGGCGGGTGTCGTCGCCGAAGTCGACGAGCAGGGCGGTCAGGTTGGCGGTGGGCCGGTCGAGTTTGACGCGCAGGTCGGCGACCGGGGTGCCGGACAGGCGCAGGTTGAGGGGGAGCGGTCCGGTGGTGTACGCGATCCGTCCCGGGTTGGCGGTGCCCACGTCGGACACCATGTCGGATTCGGTCATGGCCACGTCGGTGAAGCTCGCGGTGGCCTTGCGTCCGGGCAGGAGGCGGAGGGAGCCGTCGGCGGACGGGCGCAGGGTCAGCCTGTGCGCGCGGGGCGCCGGCCAGTCGCGCTCGGTGATCCACTGGGTGGGGCCGACCTGCACGTCGGCGCGGGGTTCCCGCATGATGTCGTTGCGCACGCCGTGCAGCCAGTGGTCGAACCAGCGGTGCAGCTGGTCGACCCAGATCCCCCGGCGGCCTTCGAAGTCGAACGGGTCGACGTGCTGGTACTGGCCGACCCAGATCTTGCGGGGCACGCCCCGCTTGGCCAGCGCCTCCCACCAGGCGGAGAAGTTGTCGGGCTTGACGTTGAGGTCGTTGACGGTGTGCGCGACGAAGACGCTCGCCCGCACCTTGGAGACGTCGCCGAGCAGGCCGCCGATGTAGTCGCGCTCGGCCCAGAAGGCGTTGTAGTTCCCGGTGTCGTCGCCGTCCTCGGCGTCCATCCGGTCGCGCACGGCCTGGCACTTGGGCTCGGGGTCGGTGTCGATGTAGTCGGCCAGCCAGGAGGCGTAGTCGTAGTTGTAGATCACGCCGTTGGAGCGCTGGTACTTGTACCAGGAGCTGATCGCGGAGATGGGCACGATCGTCTCCAGGCCGCGCACGCCGGTGGCGGCGACGGCGTTGGCGAGCGTGCCGTCGTACGATTTGCCGATCATGGCGGATCTGCCGGTGGTCCAGTCGGCGACGGCGGGGCTGCCGTCGGCGCGGTAGGCCCTGGCCCGGCCGTTGAGCCAGTCGATGACGGCCTTGCCGCCCAGCACGTCGGCCTTGCCGCCGATGTCGGGGCAGCCGTCGGACAGGGTGGTGCCGAGCATGTCGACGTTGAGGACTGCGTAGCCGCGCGGCACGAAGTAGTTGTCGTAGAAGAGGGGGAATCTCGCGACGTTCCCGTCGTCGTCGTAGATCTTCCGCTCGCCTTCGTTGCCGCGCCCGGAGTTGTCGTAGTACGGGCTCTCGTCGATGATGACGGGCACCCTGAGTCCCGGGCCGGACTCCTTGGGCCTGATGATGTCGACGCGGACCCGGTCGAGCCTGCCGTCGGCGTCGCTGTCCACGGTCGATTCGACGTACACGTGCTCGCGGACGGCGTCGGCGTAGGAGAAGACCGGCTGCGTCCGGCCGTTCTTGACGGTGATCTCGGGGCCGGGGGCCGCCTGGACGGGTGTGGCCGTTCCCAGGATGAGGGCGGCGGCGACGAGGGCAGGGCGTAAGGGTGGCACGCATGACCTCCGTGACTGGGCAAAGTAGGAGCAATCTCTCAGACGCCCGCCGCCCTGACAAGATCTCTCCACTACGGTTCAGCGCGCTGTCGGAAGACCCACGCCGGGGAGCTGCGCATCTCCCCGCCACCGCCGTCGGTCTCCCAGGCGGTGCCGGAGCCGCCGGGGAGCTGCGCGTCTTCCCGTGACGACGCACAATTGAGGGGCAGGCGGGGGATCGCGCGAGAGACGCGAGGAGGCTCACGCCGTGTTCGCCACCGGACGCGAATACCTGACGGGGATGCTCGACGTGCTCGTCCACGAGGGGATGCTGGCCGGGTGGCGGCGCGAGCCGCCCGACGGCTACGTGATCCGCACCCACGAGGGTGAGGAGGTCACGCTGACGTCGTCGCAGGCCGCGATGTGGACGCACGGCGCCTTCGCCGTCTACCTGGCCCTGGTCGACCAGGGCCGGATCAGCCCGCGGCTGCCCGGCGAGGGCTGATCAGGGATTGCGGGCCCGGCCGAGGATGTGCGTGAGCGGGGGCGCGCCGGGCGGCCGGTAGTCGACCCGGTCGTGCTCCTCGATGACCAGCCCGGCCGCGCGGATGGCGGCCGCGGTGTCGCGGTTGGGGTGGCAGCCGCCCGCCACCCGCGACCAGACGGGGGTGGCGAGGTCCTGCAGCAGCCCGCGCAGCGCCCGTCCGGAGCGCACGTGCTCGAAGTAGCGCAGCTCGCCGCCGGGCCTGACCACCCGGCGCAGCTCGGCGAGCGCGGCAGGCACGTCGGGGACGGAGCAGAGCACCAGCGAGGTCACCGCCGCGTCGTACGCGCCCGCCTCCCCCGGCAGCGCCCCCGCGTGTCCGGGCACGACCCGTACCGGGACCGGGGCGGCCACGGCGGCCCGCTCGGCGGCGGCGCGCAGCACGTCGTCCGGCTCGACCGCGACGACCTCGCGCACCTCGGGCGGGTAGTGGGAGAAGCTGAGCCCGTTGCCGGCGCCGACCTCCAGGACGCGCCCGCTCAGCCCGGCCAGCAGGCGGGTGCGCAGCGCGGCGGTCACGGGCTCGGCCCGCCTGCTCATCCTGTCGTACGCGCGAGCGAACCGGGGATGCTGGAACCGGGAGACGTCCTGCATGGCCCCACCGTACGCCGCTCAGGAGCGGACGAGGCGGGACCGGCGCCCAGGCGGCCCGGACGCCGGAGCCTCGCTCAGCCCGCGGTGTTGCTCATGTAGCGGCTGATCTTCCAGGACTCGCCTTCCTTCTTGAGCAGGAAGAAGCCGCGGGTGGCGTCGCCGCCCTCGCCGACCGACGCGGTGACGAAGGCCGCCTGCTTGCCCAGGTTCTCCGACTCCTCGATGTTCGGCGTCCCGGTCACCTTCTCGCCCTGGAACGCCTCGGTCAGGGCCTGGGTGCCCTCGGCCGTCTGCTTGCCCTGGACGGCGGCCACGCCGTCGGAGGTGAACATCTGGGCGGCCTTCTCGGCGTCACCCTCCGCGAGCGCCTTGTAGAAGCTCTCCACCGCCGCTCGCGGCGACTCCATGGCGGCCCCGGTGTCGGTCGGGGACGCCGAGTCGCCGGGCATCGGGCTGTCGGGCATCACGGTCTCGCCGTTCGTCGGGGAGGCCGCGGCGCCCTTCATCGCCTGCCCGTTGCTGTCCGCGGCGCAGCCCGCGGTGAAGAGGGCCGGAACGACCATGGCCAGCAGGAGGCCCCTGCGCAGGTATTTCATGCTCATGGCCGCAGCTATTCCCGTGGCGATCCATGCCGAATGCGCCCTTGATTTACTCCGGACGAGTCCTTTACCGGCTCCGTGCGTGATCGGCCGGGTATCACGTAACAAGAACAGTTCACCCGATTTGTCGAGATCGTTCAGAGGTGTGATCGTTGCCGCCTCGATACCTATCTGGTGGTGTCTCGCCTATAGCGTCCTTTCAGTGACCACGGACCCCGATCCGCTGCCTCAGCGCGAGGCTGCCGAGCGCTGCACCATGGTCGACGCCGACCGGCGCTGTGTGCTTCCCGCAGCCCACCCGGGCGCCCATGTCTTCCCGCCTGTCGACCCGGCACGGCAGACATGACCGATTAGACCCCTCCTCCTGGGGCAGAGGGCACGCATGCGGCACAAGAGGAACGAGCCGGTGACCGTGACCCTGTGTGAGGACGGCCCACTCCTGATACGCGGTCCCTTCGAACTCGTCACCCAGGACGGCGAACCCATCCCACCCGGCCGGGCAACCGTCGCCCTCTGCCGCTGCGGCCGCTCCGCACGCAAACCCTTCTGCGACGGCTCCCACAAAACCACCGGCTTCCGCGCCCCCAGCACCCCATCCCCCAACGGCCACCCGGGGTGACGGCGAGGACCCGCTGAGACACGTCCCCTACCAGTGACGCAGGAGCCACCAGCAGGGGGCACAGGCGCAGCCACCCTACGGTGCGGGCGGATCCACCGGTCGCGGGTGCGGGCGCAGCCACCCCGGAGCCCGCCCCAACAGGTGCGGGCGCGCAACCAGCCGCCGGAGCCCGCCCCAACGAGTGCGGGCGGCTCCACCGGCGGCAACCCTCCTCTGGAGCTAGAGCCCATACGCGTGGCGGCGGAGCCAGCGGAGAGAGTGGGCGGCACGGCGGAGTCTGCGCCCCGCGTAGGGAACCCCGCCCGTGATGGCCGCCGCCAGGGCGAGCCAGCCGCAGACACCCCGCTCCAGAAGCCAGACCGGGGCGAACAGGGACGCGCCGGCGGGGAAGACCGCGCTCCCACCCGCCCGGCGGCGTCCAGCCTCGGCAAGCAGGACGGCCAGCGCGGCACCCGCCAGCAGCGGCCGGTAGGCCCGCCGCGCCACCGCCACCCCCGCGACCGGTAGCAGCGAAAGGGACAGCGCCAGCCGGGCGGGCTGGGCCAGGTCGTCGTAGGCCTGCCGGACCCGCTGCGACCAGAAGCGCCGCGCCGAGCACGGCAGCCGCCGCACGTACAGGCCGGGCGCGCTCACCACCCGCCCGCCACGGGCCTGCACGGTACGAATGAGCTCCAGGTTCTCGAAGAGCACGTCCCCGTCGTAACCGGCACCCAGGCGGGACCGCCGGACCCCCAGCGTGCCCGGGTAGTCCGCGCCGAGCGCCCGGTTGAGCAGGGTGCGGGCGGTGTCCCAGCGCGCGTGCCAGGGCATCGGCAGGAAGTAGTTCTGCGGCCGCACCAGGTCGTACTCCCCCAGCAGCCGATGGACCGCCACCAGCCCCGCCTCGTCGTAACGGACGTCGTCGTCGGCGATCACCACCCGCTCGGCCCGCGCCAGCCGCAGCCCGGTGGTGACCCCGTTGACCTTCCCGTTCGCGTACCGCAGCCCGGGATCGGGCGGCACGTGCACGACAAGCCCCCGCCACCGGCGCGCGTGCGCCGCGAACAGCGGCCCCGGGCTGCCGTCCACCACGATCACCCGCACCAGCCCCGCCAGCCACGCCAGGTACCCGGTCAGCTCGTCCAGCCCTTCGCCGGACTCCCACCGCAGCGGCAGCACGTAGTCGAGGTCCATCAGGACACCAGGTGCCCGGCGGCCTCCAGCGACGACTCGCCGCGTTCCCAGCGGCCCAGGACCTGCTCGGCCCAGAGCCGGTCGACTTCGAGCGCGCACGCCGCCCCGTACAGGATGTCTCCGGTGAGCGCCGGGTCGTCGGCGGCCAGCCCCCCGCACAGGTCGTGCGCGGCGACCTGCTCGTGCACCGCGTCGGCCTGGACGTGCTCGTCGTAGAAGAGCGCGGCGGCGTCGTCGCCGCCGAGCCTCCGCAGCCCGGCGGCGTAGCGGCGGTTCGGCAGCGAGGAGGTCATCTCCAGGGCGGCGAGGTGCCCGGCGAGCGCGCCGCGGCGGCGCCGGTGCAGCCCGAACAGCGACATCAGGTTGGAGACGGCGAGCGTGATGCCGGGCACCCGGTCCAGGTAGGCGCCGTAGGCGTCGTCGAGCCCGAGGCCGCGCATGGTGGCCCGGAACAGCTCGGAGTGCATGCGCTCGCGCCGCCCGCCGCCGTACTCGTCGGCCTGGATCTCGACCAGCGCCGCCTTGGCCCGGCCGCGCAGCCGCGGGATGGCCCAGGTGTGCGGGTCGGCCTCCTTGAGGTGGTAGATCGAGCGGTGCACGACGAACTCGCGGAACTGGTCGAGGGTGGCCCGGCGCTGCAGGTGCCGCGACAGCGGCCCGTCCCCGGCGCGGCACAGGTCCGCGAGCGCCCGCCGCACCTGCCCGGGCGCCACCGGCCGGGGCCGGGGCACCGCCGCGGCCAGCGCCTCCTCGAAGTGACGCTCCAGCCCGGCGCGCACCCCCAGCAGCGACGGCTCCCACTCCCAGCGCTCGTCCACGTCGTCGAAGCCCTGGTAGTGCAGCTCGTAGCAGGCGAACAAGGCCAGCTGCAGGTCACCGTCGTGGAGCGGGTCGCCGCCGGGCACGGGCGTAACGAGCACCGCCTCGCCGGGCTCCCCGGCGAGCGACGCGAACAGGCGGGCCGTGATCGGACCCCGGGCTTCGGGCAGTCGCATCAGGCCCCTGAGCTGCCCGGGGGCCGGATGATCAAACGCCCACGGCCACGTGCACGCTGCCGCCGTCCACCCGGGCCCGGTAGACGGGCACCGCCACCGCGGGCTCGTCCAGGCAGTGCCCGGTCACCAGCGAGAAGACCTGCTTGTGCAGCGGCGAGGCGACGGTCGGCTCGCCCTTCCTGGTGCCGACGATCCCGCGCGAGAGCACGTACGCGCCGCTGAACGGGTCGCGGTTGCCCAGCGCGTACACGCTGCCGTCGTAGGTGCGGAAGACCGCGACCTGCTCGCCGCCCACCAGCGCGCAGACGCCGCGCTCGGGCAGCAACAGGTCATAACCGCAGACGTTCACCCAGCTCACTGGTGCACCATCCTCTTGTCGGTAGCTGAGATGCTGCTGATGCACCCGAGGTGCCGCTGGGTTACCGCCCTGCTCGCTCGACCCC
>NZ_JBFAOH010000039.1:0-60543 GCF_040675175.1 Nonomuraea sp. NPDC049649 | reverse complement strand
TGATGAACGAGCAGTTGGAAGAGGCGGTGGCGCAGAAGGGCCGGGGTGATCTGGGTGAGCTGCTGATGGGCGGCGACACCTGGCGCATCGGCTGACGCCCTACGAAGCCGAACTGAGGCGCCGCCGGTCAGCGAGACCGCACTCGACGTGGGCGGCGCCGGACCATGCCGCGCGGCTTCGCACGCGCACTGGGTGACGAGACGCCGGTCGGGGCGGGCCCGGTCGAACCGGGGCGCGGTCAGCCGGCCGGCCGCTCCACGGCGGAGGGCGGCGCGACGGATTCACGGCTGCGCAGGGGCATCGGCACCCGATGCACCTCGCCCACCCGGTCACGGTCCGAGCGATCGCGGTCGATCTCGGTGAACAACACGTCGACGGCCTTACGGCCCAGCTCGTAGTGGGGCAGCGCCACGGTGGTCAGCTGGGGCCGCACCCACGAGGCGATGGGGTGGTCGTCGAAGGAGACGACGGAGACGTCGGCGGGCACCTTGAGCCCGAAGTCGTCGAGAGCCTGGTAGGCGCCCATGGCGATCCGGTCGTTGAAGCAGATCAGCGCGCGGGGCCGCGCGGTTAGCAGGAGGTCGCGGGTCGCCGCGAGGCCGTACTCGGGCTGCCAGTCGGGGCAGGTGCGGGCGCCCGCCACCTCGACGCCCGCCTCGCCCAGCGCCTCACGGATGCCGACGAGCCGTTCGACGGCGGCGAGGCTTTCGGAGGGCACGTCGCGCAGGCCGGGACCGACGCCGATCAGGTAGATGCCGTCGCGGTGACCGGCCTCCAGCAGGACGCGGGCGGCGCGGCGGCCGGCCTCGACCTCGTCGGGCAGGATAGCGGGCAGGGGCGCGGGCTGCTCGGGCAGCGCGTTGAGCAGCACGGCGGGCGCGGCCGTGAGGGCCTTGGGCAGCTTTATGGTACGGGTGAACATCGAGGCCAGGATGAGCCCGTCGACCTGGCGGTCGTGCATGGCCTGGAGCAGGAGGAGTTCGAGCTTGTCGTCGCCTTCGGTCTCACCGATGAACAGCATGAACCCGCGGTCGCGGGCGGCCTCGAGCGCCCCCTTGATCATGTCTCCGGCGAGCCGTGAGGTGGCGACGGTGTCGGAGACGAAGCCGATCGTCCGGGTGGTGCCCGTGCGCAGGCCCACGGAGACGATGTTGGGCCGGTACTGCAATTCCTCGGCGGCTCGCAGGACGCGCTGCTCGACGTCCTGAGAGATGCGCAGTTCCCGGCCGCGGCCCGACAGCACCAGCGAGGCGGTCGGGCGTGAGACGCCGGCGGCCTTGGCCACGTCGGCCAGCGTGACCCGTCGTGGGCTCACCCAGGATCTCCGATCGTCAAAAGTCGGGGTTGACATCATACGACGCGCATGATGAGACTAGCGGGCGCTAACCCGATTTAGCAACGAAGATCGGGACTCAGGCAGCAGAGGAGATGCACATGGCCCGTCGCGTTCGCCCCGGCACGGCCGGGACCGCGCTAGTGATCGCCATGGCCACGCTGGCGGCCGCCTGCGCGGCTCCCGGCGCCGACAATCCGCAACCCCAGGCGAGCAGCACGGACACGGCTCCGATGTCGGCGCCGCCCACCTGCGGTTCGGACCCGATCACGATGACCGGCTACTTCGAGACCGGCTTCCCGCTGCCCAGGGAGCTGACCGCGGAGTTCACCAAGCAGTACCCGAACGTCACCTGGGACATCCGCGAGGACCAGTTCGCGGTGATCACCCAGAACGCCCCGCGGGTGCTGGCGGACAACCCGCCCGACCTGATGCGGCTGCCGCAGGTCTCGGAACTGGTCAAGGACAACCTGCTGAAGAACCTCGACGGCTACGCGCAGGCTTTCGGCTGGGACAAGTGGCCCGCCTCGCAGCTTGAGCAGCTGCGCCTCGGTCCTGGCGGCCGGCCGCGCGGTGAGGGTTCCCTGTACGCTCTCGGGCTGAACTTCAGCATGACCGGCGTCTTCTACAACAAGAAGCTCGCCGCCCAGGTCGGCATGACCACGCCCCCCGCCACGCTGGCTGAGCTCGACGACGTGCTGGAGAAGGCGAAGAACGCGGGCATCACGCCCATCGTGCAGTTCAACGGCGGCGCCACCGGCGGCCTGGCGTTCCCGCTGCAGAACCTGATGGCCTCCTACGGCCCGCCCGGCCCGATCAACGACTGGATCTTCCAGAAGCCCGGCGCGACCATCGACACCCCGTCGAACCTGAAGGCCGTCCAGCACCTGGAGAAGTGGATCAAGGCGGGATATTTCCAGAAGGACGTCAACGCGGTCGACTACGCCACCATGATGAGCCGCTTCATCGACGGCCAGGGGCTGTTCATGTTCAACGGCGACTGGGAGTCGGGCAACCTCGACAAGCAGATGGCCGGCAACGTGGGCTTCCACCTGATGCCGCCGGCGGAGCCGGGCGGCAAGCTCGCCGCCATGTCCGCGCCCCTGACGTTCGGCATCGCCGCCAACGCGAAGAACGCCGACTGCGCCGCCTTCTTCCTCGACTGGGTGGCCACCGACCAGCGGGCCCGCGAGATCGGCGTCGAGGTCGGCGGATCACGCCCGATGGGACCGGCCGACGCGTACATGCCCGAGGTGGCGTCGGACACGGTCACCGCCGGCACCCTGGCGGCCGGGGCGGACATCGCCGAGGACAACGGCGCGATGGACTTCATCGCCAACGCCACCGGCTCCATCTACGCCAAGAGCTGGACCCCGGGCCTGCAGAAGCTCGTGGCCGGGCAGCAGACGGCGGAAGAGCTGCTGAAGACGGTCCAGGCCGACTACGCCGGTCAGGTCGAAGGGAACTGAGCACGGTGACGACCCGGCCTCTCGCCGCCCGGCCCGCGCACCGGCGGGCCCCGGCCAGGCCGCGCGGCGCGCGCGGCCTGGCCGGCTGGCTGTTCGTCATCCCGGCGCTCGCGTTCTACGCGGTGTTCGTCCTGCGCCCGATCGCCCTGACGTTCCAGTACTCGATGTACGAGTGGAACGGCATCGGGCCGTCCACGTGGGTGGGCATGGCCAACTACGGCCGGGTGTTCACCGACCCCGACCTGTTCGACTCGCTGGTCAACGCTTTCCAGCTGATCGTGTTCTTCAGCGCGATCCCGGTCGTGCTGGGCCTGGCGATCGCCGCGACGATCCGGCGCATCGCCACCAGCCGGCTCGCCTTCGTGGCGCGGACGGTGCTCTTCCTGCCGCAGGTCATCCCCCTGGTGGCCGCGGGCATCGCGTGGAGCTGGCTGCTGGCCTCCACCGGAGTGATCAACCAGCTGCTCTCGCTCATCGGGCTCGGCGGGGTGACCCGGGCGTGGCTGGGCGACTTCGGCACCGCCCTGCCCGCGGTCGGCATGATCGGCGCGTGGGTGCTGCTCGGCCTCTGCACGCTGCTGCTCCTGGCCGGCATGAGCAAGATCGACCCGGCGTTGTACGAGGCGGCACGGCTCGACGGCGCCGGCGCGTGGCGGGAGTTCGTCTCCATCACGGTCCCCAGCCTGCGGCAGGAGATCGCGGTCTGCGTCACCGTGACCGTCATCGCGGCCCTGGCCAGCTTCGACATCATCTACATCGCCACCCAGGGCGGCCCCGGCAACACCACCATGGTGCCCGGCCTGCAGATCTTCTATCTGGCCTTCTCCGAACGCGAGGTGGGCACGGCATCGGCCCTGGCCGTGGTGCTCATGCTCCTCGTGATCGCCTGTGCCCTGCCCATCCAGTGGTTCGCGAAGGACGGCAACCGATGACCATCTCGCGGCGGGAGGCCTGGACCGGCAGGCTGCTGCTCATCGTCCTGATGGCGGTCACGCTCCTGCCGTTCCTCAGCCTGTTCGTCACCGCCCTGCACCCCTCGGGCACCTACCCGGCCGGGCTGGCCTGGCCCGACGACCCGCAGTGGGGCAACTTCCCGAGGGCCTTCGAGGCCGCGAACATGGTCGCGCTGCTGACGTCGAGCACCCTCATCGTGCTGGGCGTGGTCCCGATCTCGATCCTGCTGGGCACGATGGCCGGCTTCGCCATCGGCCACCTGCGCGTGATCGGCGCCCGCGTGGTCTTCCTGCTGTTCGTGCTCGGCCTGACCCTCCCGTTCGAAGGCATCATCACGCCGCTGTACTACCAGATCCGCGACATGGGCCTGCTGAACACCCGCTGGGCCATCATCCTGCCGCTCATCGGCCTGTTCATGCCGTTCAGCGTCTTCTGGATGCGCGCGCACTTCGTCAACATGCCCGGCGAGCTGTCCGAGAGCGCACGGATCGACGGCGCCAACGTGTGGCAGCTGTTCCGGCGCATCCACGTCCCCCTGGCCATGCCGGCGATCTCGTCCCTGGCCATCCTGCTGTTCCTGTGGACCTGGAACCAGTTCCTGCTGGCCATCGTCCTGGTGGACGACCCGGCCAAGCGCACGATGTCCGGCGCGCTGGGCGCGTTCCAGGGCCAGTGGGGAACCGACATCCCGCTGCTGTGCGCCGGATCGCTGCTGATCCTGACCCCCACGCTCGCGATCTTCCTCATCTTCCAGCGGCACTTCGTCAAGGCCCTGCTCCAGGGCTCCCTGAAGGGCTGACGCGATGAGCGCGACGCCCCTCTACGGGGGGATCGAGGCAGGCGGGACGAAATGGGTGTGCGCCGTCGCCGACGCCGGCGGGCGGGTGCTCGAGACCGGCGTCATACCCACGACCACGCCGGGGACGACCATCGCGGGCGCGGTGCGGTTCTTCCGGCGGCACCGGACGCTCCGCGCGGTCGGCGTGGGCAGTTTCGGCCCCGTCGACCTGCGCCCGGACTCGCCGGCCTACGGCCACATCCTGGCCACGCCCAAACCCGGCTGGTCCCATACCGACGTCGTCTCCCCGCTGCGCACGGCGCTGGGCGTCCCCGTCGGTCTGGACACCGACGTGAACGCCGCCGCGCTGGGGGAGTGGCGGCGCGGAGCCGGGCGAGGACGGGAGACGGTCGCCTACCTGACGGTCGGCACCGGCATCGGCCTGGGCGCCGTGGTGAACGGCCGGCTGCTGCGCGGTCTCCTGCATCCCGAGTTCGGGCACATCCGCGTCCCGCGCGACCGCACCCGGGACGCGTTCGCGGGCAGCTGCCCCTTCCACGGTGACTGCCTGGAAGGGCTCGCCTCCGGTGAGGCGATGCGTCAGCGGTGGGGACGGCGGGCCGAGGACCTGGACGACCCGGCGGTGTGGGAGCTCGAGGCCGGATACCTCGCCCACGCCGTCGTGAACCTGACCTACGTGCTGTCGCCCGAGCGGATCGTCATCGGCGGCGGCGTCGCCAAGCGCCCCGGGCTGCTCTCCCGAATCCGGGCGCGCGCCTTCGACCTCGCCGCGGGGTATCCGGCCGCGCCGGCGCTGACCGTCCGGGCCGCGATGGACGAGTACGTGGTCGGCCCGGAACTCGGCGACCACTCCGGCATCACCGGCGCCATCGAACTCGGCATGTGCTCCTGACCGCCGGATCACCCGTACGAATGAAAGCAGGCTCTTCATGGCATCACCAGAACGCTGCCCGGACCCGGCACCCGGGAAGCCGGTCACCCGCGCCGTCGGGGTGCCGCATGGGCGCTGAGCGACCGGCGCGCTGGACCCGCCGTCACCTCGAACTGCTCACCGCGACCGACACCACCACGGCGCCCGTCTGCGACCCCGCGGCTCTGCCGCGGATCCTGCCTGATCACGACCTGTGGGACCTGTGGCCGATCCAGGAGGAGGACGGCGCGCCGAGCGTGATCGACGGCGGCGAGCTGTGGATGGCCCTGTCGGCCCCCGCGCTCGGCCACCCGGAGGAGCGCCACCACCAGGCCCGGATCCGCCTGCTCGGCAGGTACGGCGAGGAGTGGGAGGACCTGGGGAACGCCTTCGCCGACGGAGCCTCGCCAGGCAGCCGCGAATGGTCGGGATCGGCGGTGCGCCGGCCCGACGGCACCGTCTCCGTGTACTACACGGCCGCCGGGCGGCGCGGCGAGGCCCGCCCGACATACCGGCAGAGCGTCGTCGAGACTCGCCCCGTCCTGGTCGCCGAGGGCGGCCGGGTCACGCTGCGGCGAGACGCCGAGCACCGGGAGATCCTGCGCTCCGACGGCCGGATGTACCTGCCGGCCGACGAGACCGACGGCTCCCCCGGGAACATCAGGGCGTTCCGCGATCCGGGCTGGTTCCGCGACCCGGCCGACGGCCGCGACTACCTGCTGGTCGCCGCCTCCACCGCGTGGGACGACCGCTTCACCGGCGCCGTCGCCCTGGCCGAGTCGCGGGCCGGCGCCTGGTCGCTGCGCCCGCCTCTCCTCGTGGCCGAGGGCGTCAACCACGAACTGGAACGGCCGCACCTCGTCGTCCACCGATCGTGGTACTACCTCTTCTTCTGCACCCAGCGGCACACCTTCCACCCCGCCGATCGCGCCCCCACCGGGCTCTACGGCTTCGCCGCCCCCAGCCTGACGGGACCGTACGAGCCGCTCAACGGTTCCGGCCTGGTGATCCGGAACCCCTCCGCCGAGCCTGACCAGGCCTACTCGTGGCTGGTGCTGCCCGACCTCCAGGTGGTCGCCTTCGCCAACTACCGAGCACACCAGGGCCTGGACCTGCGGCAGGCGGAAGCGGCGCGGGCACGGGCGCACTTCGGCGGGACCGTCGCGCCGAGGCTCAGGCTCACCCTCGACGGGCTGGCCACGTCCGTCACGACGTGCGAATAGGACGCGAGAAATCGGGCATGGGTCGCACCATGGCAGATAGGGGATGGCTGGCCCGCTGGCCGGTGATCCGGCAGCTCAAAGGTGAGGACGGCCGGCGCGACGCGGCACGGTCGCGCCGCACCGACGCGCTGCGCCCGCGCACCGAGGAGGCCGCGACCGTGGCCCGCTCCGTCTGCCCCTACTGCGCGGTCGGCTGCGGCCAGCTCGTGTACGTCGAGAACGGCAAGATCACCCAGATCGAGGGCGACCCCGACTCGCCGATCTCCCGGGGGCGGCTCTGCCCCAAGGGGTCGGCCAGCAAGCAGCTCGTCACCCATCCGGGACGCCAGACCAAGGTGCTCCACCGCAGGCCGTACGGCACCGAGTGGGAGCCGCTCGACCTCGACACCGCGATGGAGATGATCGCCGACCGGGTGGTGCGGACCCGGCGGGAGACGTGGGAGGAGACCTGCGACGGCAAGGCCGTGCGCCGCACGATGGGCATCGCCAGTCTGGGCGGGGCGACGCTCGACAACGAAGAGAACTACCTGATGAAGAAGCTGTACACCGCCCTCGGCGCCATCCAGGTGGAGAACCAGGCGCGTATTTGACACTCCTCCACCGTCCCCGGTCTGGGGACCAGCTTCGGACGCGGCGGCGCGACCACCTTCCAGCAGGACCTGGCTGAGGCGGACTGCATCGTCATCCAGGGCTCCAACATGGCCGAATGCCATCCGGTGGGGTTCCAGTGGGTGATGGAGGCCAAGGAGCGCGGCGCCCGGGTCTTCCACGTCGACCCGCGTTTCACCCGCACCAGCGCGGTGGCCGACCGGCACCTGCCGATCCGCGCGGGCAGCGACATCGTGCTGCTCGGCGCGCTGATCAGCTACGTGCTGGAGAACGAGCTGGACTTCCGGGAGTACGTGCTCGCGTACACCAACGCCGCCTCGATCGTGTCCGAGGACTTCCGCGACACCGAGGACCTCGACGGCCTGTTCTCCGGCTGGGACCCGGAGACGGCCAAGTACGACCCGAGCAGCTGGGCGTACGAGTCGACGGGCGAGCAGGGCCCGGCCAAGCAGGAGGAGGGCGGCGCCCGGCACGCCGAGGCGGCTGGCCCGTACAGCTACGGGGCGGGCGGCCCCGCGGCCCACCCCAGCCCGCCGACCGACCCGACGCTGTCGCACCCGCGCTGCGTCTACCAGATCCTCAAGCGGCACTTCGCCCGCTACACCCCGGAGATGGTGGAGCGGCTCTGCGGGATCCCGCGCGACGGCTTCGCCGAGCTGGCCGAGGCCGTCACCGCGAACTCCGGCCGCGAGCGCACCACCGCCTGGGTCTACTCCGTCGGCTGGACCCAGCACAGCGTCGGCGCCCAGTACATCCGCTGCGCCGCGATCCTGCAGCTGCTGCTCGGCAACATCGGGCGGCCCGGCGGCGGCATCCTGGCGCTGCGCGGCCACGCCAGCATTCAGGGCTCGACCGACATCCCGACGCTGTTCAACCTCCTGCCGGGCTACCTGGACATGCCGGACGCCACCCGGCACGGCGGCCTGGACCACTACCTGGAGCTGGAGGGCGGCGGCACCGGCTTCTGGGGCAACCGGCGCGCCTACCTGGTGAGCCTGCTCAAGGCCTGGTGGGGCGAGGCCGCCACCGAGGAGAACGACTACTGCTTCGGCTATCTGCCGCGCCTGACCGGCGACCACGGCCACTACACCACGGTGATGAACCAGATCGACGGCATCGTCAAGGGCTTCTTCGTGGTGGGGGAGAACCCCGCGGTCGGCTCGTCCGGCGGGCGGGCGCAGCGCCTCGGGCTGGCCAACCTCGACTGGCTCGTCGTACGGGACCTCACCCTGGTGGAGACCGCCACCTTCTGGCTGGACGGCCCGGAGCTGGAGACCGGCGAGCTGCGCACCGAGGAGATCGGCACCGAGGTGTTCTTCATGCCGGCCGCGAGCCACGTGGAGAAGGAGGGCACGTTCACCAACACCCAGCGGCTCCTCCAGTGGCGTGAGCAGGCGCTTCCGCCGTCCGGCGACTGCCGCAGCGAGCTCTGGTTCTACTACCACCTCGGCAAGCTCATCAGGCGGCGGCTGACCGACGACGAGATCGACCGCCCGGTGCGCGAGCTGACCTGGGAGTACCCGGAGCACGGCGAGCACCGGGAGCCGTCGGCCGCGGCCGTGCTCCGCGAGATCAACGGGGTCGGCCCCGACGGCCGCGCCCTGTCGTCCGCGCAGCAGCTCCGGCCCGACGGCTCCACTTCGTGCGGCTGCTGGATCTACTGCGGGGTGTACGCGGACGAGGTCAACCAGGCGGCCCGCCGCCGCCCCGGCCGCGAGCAGAGCTCCGTCGCCCCCGAGTGGGGCTGGGCCTGGCCGGCCAACCGGCGCATCCTGTACAACCGGGCCTCCGCCGACCCTGAGGGCCGGCCGTGGAGCGAGCGCAAGGCGTACGTGTGGTGGGACGCCGAGCGCGGCGAGTGGACCGGGCTCGACGTGCCCGACTGCGAGGTCGGCAAGCCGCCCGACTACGTGCCGCCGGAGGGGGCCTTCGCGCAGGACGCGCTCTCCGGCACCGACCCGTTCATCCTCCAGTCCGACGGCAAGGGCTGGCTGTACGTGCCGGTGGGGCTCGTCGACGGCCCGCTGCCCGCCCACTACGAGCCGCACGAGTCACCGGTCGCCAACCCGCTCTACACCCAGCAGGCCAACCCGGCGCGGCGCACCTACCACCGGCCGGAGAGCCCGTACAACGCGCCGGGAGGACGCTTCCCGTACGTGCTGACCACCTACCGGCTGACCGAGCACCACACCGCGGGTTCGATGAGCCGGCCCCTGGCCTACCTCGCCGAGTTGCAGCCGGAGCTGTTCTGCGAGGTGTCGCCGGAGCTCGCCGCCGAGGTGGGGCTGACCAACGGCGGCTGGGCCACGATCGTCACCAGCCGCGCCGTCGTCGAGGCCAGGGTGCTGGTCACCGGGCGGATGCGGCCGCTGCGCGTCGGGGACGGCGTCGTCCACCAGGTCGGCCTGCCGTACCACTGGGGCTGGGGCAGCGGCGGCCTCGTCACCGGCGACGTCGCCAACGACCTGATGCCGCTGGTGCTCGACCCCAACGTCTACATCCAGGAAAGCAAGGCGATGACCTGCGACGTGCGGCCGGGCCGCAGGCCGAGGGGCCCGGCGGCGCTCGACCTGCTGGAGAGGTACCGGCATGGCTGAACGGATGGGGTTCTTCACCGACACCAGCGTCTGCATCGGGTGCAAGGCGTGCGAGGTGGCCTGCAAGGAGTGGAACCAGATCCCCGACGACGGCTTCGTCTTCGAGGCGACCTCGTACGACAACACCGGCATGCTGGGGGCGAGCACCTGGCGGCACGTCGCGTTCATCGAGCAGTCGCGGCCGGTGGCGGCGGGCGGCGACGACGGCGTGGACCGGTGGCTGATGTCCTCCGACGTGTGCAAGCACTGCACGCACGCCGCCTGCCTGGACGTCTGCCCGACCGGGGCGCTGTTCCGGACCGAGTTCGACACCGTGGTGGTGCAGTCCGACATCTGCAACGGGTGCGGCTACTGCGTGCCCGCCTGCCCATACGGGGTGATCGACCGGCGGGAGGGCGACGGGCGGGCGTGGAAGTGCACGATGTGCTACGACCGGCTGCGCGGCGGTCTCGAACCGGCCTGCGCCAAGGCGTGCCCCACCGACTCGATCCAGTTCGGGCCGCTGGACGAGCTGCGGGCGCGCGCGGAGGAGCGGGTGACGCGCCTGCGTGACGGCGGGGTCCCGGAGGCCCGTCTGTACGGTGAGAACCCCGATGACGGGGTGGGCGGGGCGGGGGCGTTCTTCCTGCTCCTGGACGAGCCCGAGGTGTACGGTCTGCCGCCGGATCCGGTGGTGACCACACGAGACCTGCCCGCCATGTGGCGCTGGGCGGGGATGGCGGCGTTGTCGGCGGCGGGCGCGGTGGCGCTCGCCTTCCTGGGGGCGGGGAAGCGGTGAAGCGGGAACGGGCGATGGTGCCGCAGGCGGAGTTCCGGTCGTACTACGGCCGGCCGGTGCTCAAGCCGCCGCTCTGGCACGAACCCCACATGCCGACATATCTCTATCTGGGTGGCCTGTCCGGGGTGTCGTCCTCGATGGCGGTGATGGCCCGGCTGACCGGCCGTCCCCGCCTGGACCGCACCGCCCGGGTCGCCGCGGCGGCCGGGGCCGCGCTGGGCGCCGGGCTGCTCACCGCCGAACTCGGCAGGCCCGAACGGTTCCTCAACATGTTCCGGCTCTTCAAGCCCTCCTCGCCGATGAGCGTCGGCTCGTGGATCCTCGCCGCGCAGGGCGGGCTGTCGGCCGCCGCCCTGGCCAGCGACATGACCGGGATCCTGCCGCTCGCCGGCGACGGGGCGCTGCTGGCCGGCGCGGTGATCGGGCCGCTGACCGCCACCTACACCGCCGTCCTGGTCGCCGACACCGCCGTGCCCGTCTGGCACGAGGCCTACCGGGAGCTGCCGTTCCTCTTCGCGGGCAGCGCGATGGCCGCCGCCGGGGCGGCCGGCATGCTCGGCACCCCACGTGCCCAGGCCGGTCCTGCCCGTGCCGTGGCCGTGCTCGGCGCCGCCGTGGAGACGGTCGCGGGAGGGGTGATGGAGCGCCGGCTCGGCCTCGTCGGCGAGCCGTACACGACGGGACGGGCGGGCAGGCTCATGCGCGCCGCGCGGGCCCTGACGATCGGCGGCGGCCTGCTCGCAGCCGTCGCCGGTCGCGGCCGTGCGCTCACCGCTCTGTCCGGTATCGCGCTCACGGCCGGCTCTCTCTGCACGCGCTTCGCCATCCTCGCCGCGGGCCGCGCCTCCGCCGCCGACCCCAAGTACACCGTCGTCCCTCAGCGCGAACGCCTCGACGCCGCCTCCTGACGCCTCGTGTACGGGTCCCAAAGGGGTGAGTGACGCCTCGTCGCTTTCTCGGGGGTACGGGGTCGGGCGGGCGGTTGGCAGGGTAGGTGACGGTGTGGAGGCGTCTGGGTGCCTGGTGGTCCCCGCGGTCTTCAAAACCGACGAGGCCGAGTCCCTCGGCCTGGCGGGTTCGATTCCCGTCCGCCTCCGCTCATGCCACCCCGGACCCCCTGCATAGCGCCCTCCCCCTGGGTAGGGGCTGTATGGCGCAGAGAACCATCGTCGTCAGGGGGAAGCGATGGTCGGAGATTTGCCGCGGCGGCTCGTCGCGGAAGCCATCGGAACGATGCTGCTGGTGATCTTCGGTGCCGGGGCGGTGGTGGCGGCGCTGCTCATGGGCGGCGGTGAGATCAGCTACGCGGCGCTCGGCTTCATCTCGCTGTCGTTCGCCGTGGTCGTCGCGCTCGTCATCTACGCCTTCGGCACCACCTCGGGCGCGCACATCAACCCCGCCGTCACCCTCGCGCTGGCGGCGGGCCGCAGGTTCCCGTGGGCGGAGGTGGCGCCGTACATCGCGGCGCAGCTCATCGGCGCGTTCGCGGGCGGCCTGCTCATCGTGGGCGGTTTCGGCCGCCGGGCCGCGGAGCTCGGCACCGGGCTGACCGCGCTGGGGGAGGGCGTGAGCTACGGGCAGGGCATCCTGCTGGAGGTCATGGGGACGTTCCTGCTGATGCTCACCATCATGGCGATGGCCGTGGACCGCCGCGCGCCGTCCGGCTGGGCGGGGTGGATCATCGGCATGGCCGTCGCCTGCGAGATCTTCGTGATCGGCCCGATGACGGGCGGCGCGGTCAACCCCGCCCGCACGTTCGGCCCGTACCTGACGACGACC
Source organism: Nonomuraea sp. NPDC049649 (assembly GCF_040675175.1). Taxonomy (NCBI): domain Bacteria; kingdom Bacillati; phylum Actinomycetota; class Actinomycetes; order Streptosporangiales; family Streptosporangiaceae; genus Nonomuraea; species Nonomuraea sp. NPDC049649. Next base: position 48,092 of record NZ_JBFAOH010000039.1, on the reverse strand, counting down.
GTGTTCGGCGGCGACACGCCGTGGGCGCAGTTCGGCGTCTACATCATCGGCCCGGTCGTCGGCGCCCTGCTCGCCGTGCTCGTCTACGACCAGGTGGCGCGCCCGGTGCGCGAGCTGCCGGAGGAGGCCGAGCAGGGGACGGCCGGGGAGATCTCCGGCTCACGGGAGCCCGCCGGGGAGGTTCCGCTCGCCCGTCACCCGGGCCACGACCAGCTCCGCGAGCGGCTGGGACGCGGCAGCCGATGGTGGCGCCCCCGCCAGAGGAGGTGATCGACGCACCGCCTGACGATCCGCCATTCGCACCCCGTACCAACGGAGAGACAAGCCATGTCCGGTAACAGAGGAGTCTCCTACGAGGGTCCCGGCAAGGTCGAGGTACGCGAGACCGCCTACCCCGACTACGAGCTGAAGGACGGTCCGGGTGTGAACCCGGCCAACGTGGGCCGCAAACTGCCCCACGCGGCGATCCTCAAGTCGGTCGCGACGAACATCTGCGGCAGCGACCAGCACATGGTGCGCGGCCGTACCACGGCCCCGACGGGCCTCATCCTCGGTCACGAGATCACCGGCGAGGTGGTCGACACCGGTCCCGGCGTCGAGTTCATCAAGACCGGCGACCTGGTGTCCGTGCCGTTCAACATCTCCTGCGGCCGCTGCCGCAACTGCAAGGAAGGCAAGACGGGCGTCTGCGAGAACGTCAACCCGGACCGCCCCGGCTCGGCCTACGGCTACGTCGACATGGGCGGCTGGGTAGGCGGCCAGGCCGAGTACGTCCTGGTGCCGTACGCCGACTGGAACCTGCTGAAGTTCCCCGACAAGGACCAGGCGATGGAGAAAATTCTCGACCTGGCCATGCTCTCGGACATCTTCCCGACGGGGTACCACGGCTGTGTGAGCGCCGGGGTGGGGCCGGGCTCGACCGTCTACATCGCCGGCGCGGGCCCGGTCGGGCTGGCCGCGGCGTGCTCGGCCTTCCTGCTCGGCGCCGCCGTCGTCATCGTCGGCGACCTGAACAAGGAACGGCTGGAGCAGGCCCGCAGCTTCGGCTGCGAGACCGTCAACGTGGCCGAGGGGGACCCGAAGGACCAGATCGAGCAGATCCTCGGCGTGCCCGAGGTGGACTGCGCCGTGGACGCCGTCGGCTTCGAGGCCCGCGGTCACGGAGAGGACGCGCAGCGGGAGCAGCCCGCGTCCGTGCTCAACACGGTCATGGACGTCACCCGGGCGGGCGGCGCGCTCGGCATCCCGGGCCTGTACGTGACCGGCGACCCCGGCGCGGCGGACGAGGCGGCCAAGCGGGGCTCGCTGTCGATCCAGATCGGTCTCGGCTGGGCCAAGTCGCTCAGCTTCGTCACCGGCCAGTGCCCCGTCATGCGGTACCACCGCCAGCTCATGCAGGCGATCCTGCATGACCGGGTGCAGATCGCCAAGGCGGTCAACGCCACGCCGATCTCGCTGGACGAGGCCCCGCGCGGCTACCAGGAGTTCGACAAGGGCGCGGCGCGCAAGTACGTGATCGACCCGCACGGCATGCTCGCCGCCGCGTGAGCGACGGACCGGGAGCGGTGCGAGCTCGCCGTCGGCGGATTCGACCTGCGCCTCATCAGCTACGGCTATCGCCGTAGCTGATGAGGCCTGCTCGGATCGGGTGTTTCCGCCGGCTCGCCGATCGCCTTGACTGGTGAGTGACCACAGGGCACGGCTCGCGTCGCTGTCACCATCAGGATCGGCCTGGCGTGGGGCTATGCCGCCGGACCGGATGAATCGGAAAGACATTTCATGACTATGTCCGAGCAGGCGGCGGGACGCCGTCAGGACTACGACGGCACCTCGCCCTTCCCCGAGGCAGGCGAGCACGCGGCCGGGCCGGCACAGGTAGGGCTGACGGCCGCGATCGTGGTGCTGCCGTTCATAGCGCTGGGCGTCGCGATCTTCCTGGCGTGGGGGCGGGGAGTCACGCCCACCGATCTGCTGCTGGCAGCGATCATGTACGTGGTGACCGGGCTGGGAGTGACGGTCGGCTTCCATCGGTTGCTCACCCACTCCTCCTTCATCGCCTCACCACGGCTGCGTGTGGCGCTGGCGGTCACCGGATCCATGGGCTTCCAGGGGAACGTGATCGACTGGGTGGCGGTGCACCGCCGCCATCACGCCTTCACCGACCGGCCGGGAGACCCACACTCCCCTTACCGGTACGGCACCGGCCTGCGTGGGCAGCTTCGGGGGCTTGCCCACGCTCACCTGGGCTGGCTGTTCTCCGAGGACCGCACCCCGCCCGAGCGGTACGCCCCGGACCTGCTGAGCGATCCGGCCATGAGGCGGGTGGCCCGCGCCTTCCCCGCGCTGTGCGCGCTGTCGCTGGCGCTGCCGTTCCTGGCCGGCTGGGCGATCACCGGCACCCTGTACGGCGCCTTGACCGCTTTCCTGTGGGCCGGGCTCATCCGCGTCGCGCTGCTGCAGCACGTCACCTGGAGCGTCAACTCCCTGTGCCACGTCATCGGCAGCAGGCCGTTCAAGACCCGCCGCCACGACCGCTCCACCAACCTGTGGCCACTGGCCCTGCTGTCGTTCGGGGAGAGCTGGCACAACGGCCATCACAGCGAGCCCAGTTGCGCCCGTCACGGCCTCGATCGCGGTCAGGTCGACCCGTCCGCGGCCGTGATCCGCCTGTTCGAGCGGGCGGGCTGGGCGAGCAATGTGCACTGGCCTGATCACGTGCGCACTCAGCGCCGTCGCGCCGGCCCGGCTGCCGCCCGGATCGCGTCTCCGGACGGAGCTGGTCCAGGCCGGCAAGAGCCGGGCCGGGCGGCGCTTCCGCTTCGCCACCGGTAGCCGGCGCAGCCGGTCGCAGACCGGGGAGAGCCGCGGACGGCCCCGGCACCGGCCACGCATCTCCTCTGCCCGGCCCTCCTCCACTCTGGGCACCCCCGGTGGCGCCTAGAGTGGAGGAGACGGCCCGGATGGGCGCCGCCCGGGCGGAAGGGGTGGCGGGCGTGGAGATGCGTCAGTTGCGCTACTTCGTGACGCTGGCGGAAGAGCTGCATTTCGGCCGGGCCGCCGCGCGCGAGCACATCGTGCAGTCCGCGCTGAGCCAGCAGATCCAGCGACTGGAACGCGAGCTGGGCGTGCGCCTGCTGGACCGCAGCACCCACCATGTCGATCTCACCCCGGCGGGCACGGCCTTCCTCATGGAGGCGCGCCAGATCCTCGATCACGTGGGCCGGGCCAGGCAGGCTGCGCGCAACGCCGTCATGCCGGCGCCCACGCTGCGCGCCGGCATCATCGACGCGGGCTACGACACCATGCCGCAGATCCTGCGAGAGCTCCAGCGCACCCATCCCGGCATCACCATCCACCAGGTCGAAGCCGGCACTCCCGAGCAGTACCGCCAACTGGCCGACGGCCGCCTGGACATCGCCATCGGGCACGCCTCCCAGGTCCCGGCCGCGGTGACTTCCAGACTGATCAGGCTCGATCCGCTCGGCGTGCTGCTGCCCGACGACCACCGCTTCGCCGGACTCGACGGCGTCCCCGTCGCCGTCCTCGCGGACGAACCCCTGCTCCTCGGCGAGGAGTCGCAGACCCCCGAGCTCAACCGGTTCGTCATCACGCTGTGCCGCTCGGCGGGGTTCGCGCCCAGCATCTACGAGGGCACCGTGCAGAGCAGCCGTGCCGCCGCCGACCTGGTGCTCCGGCACCGGTGCCTGCACTGCGTCCCCTCCTCGTTCCGCACCTCCAACCGGCCGGGCACCGCCTGGCGTCCCCTGATCGAACCCGCCGCTCACTACCCCTGGTCACTGTTGTGGCATCAGGACAACCCGTCTCCGCACATCGCCACGGTCATCGACAGCGCCCGGCAACTGGCCGAGCGGCTCGGCTGGCTGCGACCGGTCAGTCCCGCCACCCGTTCCGGTGATGAGCCCGTCTGATTTCTCCTGGCCGCACTTGATGCCTCTTGATATCTGATCTCGCGGACGAGGTAATAGAGAAACACCGCGGATATTTCGTACGTTGGCATTCAGGCCGGCGTCGCCCGCGGCGATAAACCTTTTTCGGCCCATGGGCCTGACAGGCCAGGCGACGATGACAGCCAGTCTTTCTCCATCCACTCCGTCGGACGCGGCTACCGCCACCGTCTCGGACAGGCTCCGCCTGAATCGCGTCTCCACCGGGAGGCGCCGTCGACGGGGCGTCGGCGTCCGTCCCGCTGACATCCTCGACCCCGCCGGCCCGTACAGCGGGACGGCCGGCGGCGACTGCCTGAACGCCTGGGAGAACGAGGGCGGCAGCGTCGGCGAGCCCTCGCGGCCCGCCACGGCCTGATCTCCGCTGCGGGGCTCAGGCCGTGATCGGGAAGCGGTGGTCGAGGCCGGTGATGCGCAGCAGCCTGGCGATGCGCGGCGGAACGCCGGTCAGGGTGAGTGTGATGCCTCGGGCCCGGGCACGGTTCTGCACGCCGATCAGCATACCCAGCCCGTCGGCGCCGCAGAAGGTGACCTGGGACAGGTCCAGGACGAGCACGCCGGTGCTGTAGTCCAGGGCGTTGATCAGCTGCCGGGACAGCCGGGCCGTGGTCAGGACGTCGATGTCCCCCCACAGGTGTATGAGGGTCGGCGTCGAGGCGCTCGCTCGACCTAGCGGTGCGGAGTCGTGGACGGTCATGGAAGTCTCCCTGGAAATCCTGGAAACGGTTGGGATGCCTGCCGGTCGGAGAGCGGTCGGCCGCCAGTGAGGGCGGTACCTGGACTGCTCGATCCGGCCGGCAGGCGGCAGGTGGGTCACACCGGTCCGATGACCGGTCCGTCTGCCCGGCGAGGTCGCAAACCGGACGGCGTCGTCGGCAGGGTGTCGTCGGACCTCGGGCCGGCGGTTCCGGGAGGCATCATCAGCAAGACGACCGGCTCGCCCGCCGCGAAGGCGAGAGTGATCACTCTCGGGTCGGTGTGGCGGGACCATTCGACGCGGACCTGCCGTCCGCGGGCCGGGATGCTGTGCGGGACGCGTTGCAACGCGTCGCGATGCACGCCGATGCGGAGCGTTACCCGGTCGAGGAACCGGTCGACGGCGGCGATGAGTCCGGGCAGCTCGGCGGCTGCGTCGCGGGAGTAAGGCCACCACGCCCCGTCCACCATGGCCCGCCGGTTCGGCACCGGACGGAGTACGAGCCGTAGCCCGGAATCGACCGGCGGCATCGCCGATGAGGCGCAGCTGAGCGGTGCGGGTGGAGAAAGAAGTGTCGACATGGTCGCCTAGCCTGTCCGGGCCTCTTCCGAGGGTGCCGGTGATGGATCGCCGCGGGCGACGCCGACCTGAATGTCAACGTACGAAATGTCCTCGGTAACGTCATGGTACCTCATCACTGGTAAGGAGCATTTTTGCCAGAATTGAGGTGGATCGGGTTTACGACAAATGGCCTCTGTGCGCGATCGAGTTCGCTCCGATATTCCGACAGGCTCGATCAGAGGAAAGCAGCAATGCGCGCCCTGCTTATCGCCAGGTGAGAAGACCGGCAGCCCCTCCAGGGCGATCATCGCCACCGGTGCTCACTGCGGCTACCGTCGCTGCCAGAGCATCTCCAGCCCGAGCGCGATCGCGCACAGCACCGCGACAGATCCCGGTACGGCCACGAACGCCACATGGATCGGGCTCTTCTCGTCCGGCAGGAAGAGGTCCACCCACCCGAGGGTCAGGGCCAGGGCGGTGCAGAGCCCGCCGGACCGGGAGGTCCAGCCGAACAGGCGCGCGTGCCACGGGTCCGAGGGCTGCGCCTCCTCTCTCGCCCGTACGTCGATGCTGAAGAAGATCAGCAGTACGGCGAGAAACGAGATCAGGCTGACCATGTCTGCCGACGGCATCGGACGCATACCGCGGACGATAACCCACTCTGGCCTGCGGCTTCCGGGTCTGCGGGGGCGTGTCCGGGGCTGACGTCAAGTCTCTGCCACGTTCGGCGGAATGTGGTCCTTTGCCCGATTCTCGGGTAGTCGGCGAGTGACGCCGGCCACGCCCCCGCGCTGGACCAGTGCGGCCGGGACAACCGGCGAAAGGAGGGCTCATCATGTCCGACAGATTGCGGGTGGCCTTCGCCGTACTCGCCGGGTACTACCTCGGCAGGCGCCGCAAGGTGCGCATGGCGGCGGCACTGGCGGCGGCGGGGCTGGCAGGAAAGGCGAGCAACGGGGGACCCCTCGCGCAGGGCGTCAAAGCCCTCGGCTCCGCGGTGGAGCTTCAGCAGCTCACCGACCGCCTCCGCGGCGAGCTGATCGAGGTGGCGAAGACGGCGGCTCTCACCGCGGCGAGCAGGCAGATCGACTCCATGAGTCAGCGGCTGCAGGACCGCGCGACGTCGCTGGGCGACATGGCCGATCAGCAAGAAGCCTCCGGTGAAGAAGAGGAGCACGACGAGGAACCGCGTGCGGAAGAGGGGCGCGACGAGGAAGCACGTGAGGAAGAGGGGCGCGACGAGGAAGCACGTGAGGAAGAGGGGCGCGACGAGGAAGCACGTGAGGAACCGCGTGCGGAAGAGGCCCCCGAGGTACCGGCCCAGAGGAAGGCCAAGCACGAGAGGACGCGAGGGCGTCCCTTCCGGCGGGTCAGTCAGGCACGGAGGTGAGTGCGATGGCTGATGCACTGAGGAAGGCCGCGACCGGGGTGACCCGGGGAGCGGGAGGCAAGGCCGGCCGCGCCGCGACGGAGACCGTCGAGAAGCAGGCCGGAGACGTCGCCGGGAAGACCGCGGGAGCCGGTCAGGACGTCGCCGGGAAAGCGGCGGAGACCGGCAAAGGCGTAGCCGGGAAGGCCGCGGAGACCGGCAAGGACGTCGCGGGCAAGGCCGCGGAAGCAGGCAAGGGGGTCGCGGGCAACCTGCCGATGGATCGGCTGGTCCAGTCCGCGCAGGGCCTGCTGCGCGCCGCGGGCGACCGGGTGCTCGCCTCGGCGGGCGACAAGATCGAAGGGCTGACCGGCAGGCTCACCGACTATGTGGAGAACGGCGGCAAGAGCTTGATGAGCGCGGTGACAGGCTCGGACAAACAGGGCGGCTTCCTGGGCGGAGCCCTGAAGGGCGGGCTCAAGGGCGGCCTGAAGGGCGGTCTGAAGAGCATGGTGCAGCGCGTCACCGGCGGTGGCGGTGGCGGCGGCGGGGGACGCGGCCACGAGAAGGTCACCAACATCGTGGAGGCGATCGACATCGGCGCGCCCCGGCGGCTGGTGTACGACCAGTGGACCCAGTTCCAGGACTTCCCGACGTTCATGAAGAAGGTCGAGACCATCAAACAGGACTCCGACGAGGAGCTGTCCTGGAAGGCCCAGATCTTCATGTCCCACCGGAGCTGGAAGGCCCGCATCATCGAGCAGATCCCCGACCGGCGGATCGTCTGGCGCTCGGAGGGGCAGAAGGGCCACGTCGACGGGGCGGTGACCTTCCACGAGCTCACCCCCGACCTGACCCGGGTCCTGGTGGTGCTGGAGTACCACCCGCAGGGCTTCTTCGAGAAGACCGGCAACCTCTGGCGCGCCCAGGGGCGCCGCGTACGGCTGGAGCTCAAGCACTTCCGGCGGCACGTGATGGCGCACCTCCTGCTGAACCCCGACGAGCTGGAGGGCTGGCGCGGCGAGATCCGCGACAGCGAGGTCGTCAAGGACCACGAGACCGCCGCGCGCGAGGAACAAGAGGAGCAAGAGGAACAGGGCGAGTACGGCGAGGAAGAGGAGCCCGAAGAGGGCGAGCGGGCACAGGAGGAGGACTTCGAAGAGGAAGAACCCGAAGCGGAAGCGGAGGAGGAAGAGGAAGAAGAGGAGGAGCCGGAAGAGGAAGAGGAGCCCGAGGAGGACTTCGAGGAGGAAGAAGAGGAAGAGGAAGAAGAGGAGCCGGAGGAGGAGCCTGAGGAGGAGCGCCGCCCGGTCACCGCGCGGCGCCGGTCCGAGGCGCCCAGAAGGCGGGCTTCCGAACCCGAGCGCCCGGTACGGCGCCGGGTCCGTGAGTAGCCGTCCGGCGGACGGACCAGGAGGACGACATGACCGTGCAGCACGGCACGCCGGCCGGCGGTGCCGCCTCGGGGACGGGCCTCGCGGACGTCATCGACACGATCCTCGACAAGGGCCTCGTCATCGACGCGTTCGTCCGGGTCTCGCTGGTCGGCATCGAGGTGCTGACGATCGACGCCCGCGTGGTCGTGGCCAGCGTCGACACCTACCTGCGCTTCGCGGAGGCGGCCGGCCGCCTCGACCTGTCGTCCACGGAGCAGGGGCTGCCCGAGGTCGTCCAGGGCATGACGCAGGCCAAGGCCGTGGACCAGGGGGAGCCCGCTCTGGAGGCCGGCGGCGACGAGGCGGACGACCTGCAGATGGACGAACCCGAACCGGCCAGGGCACGCCGCAGAGAGGATCGCTGAGATGTCGCCACGCGGAACCGAGGAACCGGCGGGTGTGAACGGCAGCGCGTCCTACGTGTACGGGATCGTACCGGCGGACGTCGAGGTGGAGCCCGGGACCGAGGGGGTGGGGGACCCGGCCGGGCAGGTGCGGCTGGTGCCGTTCGGCGAGATCGGCGCGCTGGTGAGCAAGGTCGGGACGGACCGCCCGCTGGGCAGGCCGCGTGACCTCCAGGCGCACCAGCGGCTGCTCGACCAGGCGGCGGCTGAGGTGCCGGTGCTGCCGTTCCGGTTCGGGGCGGTGCTGACGGACACCGAGGCGGTGGTGGAGGAGCTGCTGAAGCCGTACCACGACGAGTTCGCCGGCACCCTGCGCGAGCTGGAGGGCCGCACCCAGTACGTCGTCAACGCCAGGTACGACGAGCGGGCGATCCTGGGTGAGGTGCTGCGCGAGAACGACGAGGCGGCGGCGCTCCGCGAGCGGATCGCGGGCACCTCGGAGCACGCGACGCGCAACGAGCGCATCCGGCTGGGCGAGATCATCGAACGCGCGGTCGCGGCCAAGCGCGAGGCGGACACCGCGGCGGTGGTGGAGGACCTGAGGGGCCTCTGCGAGGAGCTGGCCGTGCGGGACCCGGCGCACGAGCGCGACGCCGCGCACGTGGCCGCGCTGGTGCGTCAGGACAGGCGGGCCGAGTTCGAGCGGGCCGTGGACGAGCTGGCTTCCCGCTGGTCGGGCCGCGCCGAGGTGCGCTTGCTGGGGCCGATGGCGCCGTACGACTTCGTACGCACGAGCTGACGGAGAGGAGTGAACGACGTTGGGATTGGGGACGCTGCTCTTTGGCTGGCCGCTCCTGCCGCTCTACTCGGTCGTCAAGCTCGGCGAGCTGCTGAGAGACCAGGTCGAGCGGGAGCTGCACGATCCCGCCGTGGTCCGGCGCCGCCTCGAGGAGGTGGAGCAGGCCAGGGCCGCCGGCCGGATCTCCGAGGAAGAGGAGGCCCGGGCGGTGGACGAGATCTTGCAGGGGATGATCGGCTGGTGAGGCGCGCGCGGGGGCCGCGTCAGGGGATACGGGGGTGGATGTCGTGCCTGCCAGGCAGGAGACCAGGAGCGAGCCCGAGCGTTCCGAGGACCTTACGGCCGCGGGGGCGGCCGAGGTGGGGCTGCGCGTGATGACCGAGCTGAGCGGCAAGGAAGCGGAGGCCGTCACGCGGGTCGAGCCGTCCGACGACGGGTGGCTGGTCGGCGTGGAGATCGTGGAGGACCGCCGCATCCCGTCGTCCGGCGACATCCTGGCGCTCTACGAGCTCGACCTCGACATGGCGGGCGACCTGCTGTCCTACCGCCGGGTGCGCCGCTACAAGCGGGGCAGCGGCGACCCCTCCGAGGGTGCGCGGTGAGCGCCCCGGTGCGGTCGGGCGCCTACAGTCCCGGGTCCGCGCTCCAGCCGTCCTACGGGGGCCGCGAGTCGGCCAACCTCGGCGACATCCTGGAGCGGGTGCTCGACCGGGGCGTGGTGATCGCGGGCGACATCAAGGTGAACCTGCTCGACATCGAGCTGCTGACGATCAAGCTGCGCCTCCTCGTCGCCTCGGTCGACACGGCCCGCGAGATGGGCATCGACTGGTGGCAGCACGACCCGTGGCTCACCGGCGGCACCCAGGAGCTGGCCAGGGAGAACCGCAAGCTGCGCCGCCGCATCACCGCGCTGGAGGAGATGGTGGCCGCCCGCGAGGTGGAGGGAGCCCCCGAGCCCGAGGCGGTCGAGCGTGACCGCTGAGCAGGGCGTCTACCTTTACGCGGTCACCCGCGAGCAGTGTGAGGAGCCGGACGGCCTGACGGGTGTGGCGGGCGCGCCCGTCCGCCGTCTGACGCACCGGGGCCTGGCCGCGTTCGTCGGCACGGTGCCGCTGGCGGAGTTCGGCGAGGAGCCGCTGCGCCGCTCGATGGAGGACCTGGCCTGGCTGGAGGAGACCGCGCGCGCCCACCACCGTGTGGTCGAGGCGCTGGCCCGGCTGGGCCCGGCGGCCCCGGTCCGGCTGGTCACCGTCTACAGGGACGAGGGCCAGGTGCGGGAGCTGCTCGGCGAGCGGCACGACCAGTTCGACGCGGTGCTGCGCCGGGTGTCGGGCCGGTGGGAGTGGGGGGTGAAGGCCTACGCCGTCCCCTCGTCCGCCGAACCCGCGGCCCTTCCGCAGGACACGTCGCCGGGCGCGGCCTATCTGAACCGCCGCCGGGCCTCCCTGCGCGGGCGGGAGGCCGACCTGCGCCGGGCCGCCGAGCACGCCCAGGCCGTGCACGAGGCCCTGATGGACATCGCCGTCGCCGGGAGGCGCAACCCGGCGCAGGACCCGCAGCTGTCCGGGCGGCGGGAGCAGATGGTGCTCAACGGCGCCTACCTGGTGGACGAGGCGCGCGCCGCCGACTTCGCCCGGGCGGCCGAGAGCATCGCCGGGCAGGGCGTCACCCTGGAGCTCGTCGGCCCCTGGGCGCCCTACTCGTTCGCCTCGCTCGACCACGAGGCGGCGCCCGGTGACGCTCCCTGAGCCGCGCGGGGCCCGCCTGGCCGCGGAGGGCCGCCTGCCCGAGCAGCGGGTGGCCCTCGTCGACCTGCTCGACCGCCTGCTGGCGTGCGGGGTGGTGGTGACGGGCGACGTGGTGCTGTCGATCTCCGGCGTCGACCTCGTACGGATCTCCCTGCGGGCGCTGCTGGTCTCGGTGCGGGAGGACGACGCGATCGAAGGAGGAATGCGACATGACGGAACGGAAGGCTGGGGAGTGGCGGCTGGAGACGGACGCCGAATCGGTCCAGCGTGACCTGAGCCGCCTGGTGCTGACGCTGATCGAGCTGATCCGCCAGCTCGTGGAGCGCCAGTGTGTACGCAGGATGGACACGGGTGAGCTGTCCGGGGAGCAGCTGGAGGCGGTGGGGCTGACACTGATGCGGCTGGAGGAGGCCATGGCCGAGCTGTGCGAGCGGTTCGGCCTCACTCCCGCCGACCTCAACCTGGATCTCGGCCCGCTCGGCACCCTGCTCCCGGCCGACTGATCCGTCAGACGTACAGGAAGTAGTAGCGGTAGCGGCTCTCCCACTGGCAGGTGTAGTCGTTCCACCAGTCGTGGTGGACGCCGTGGGTGCCGATCCGCTCACACTCCGGGTGGTCCTTGAATACGCCGACCAGCTGGCCGTTCTGCTCTGCGTACACCGGGGTGGCGCCGATCGTCAATGACACTCCGAGGAGCATGACGACCGAGACGAGAACTGCGCGTGCCTTTCGCATTCGTCCTCCAGGGGCTGAGGGGTCATGATCGTGGACATTATCACTTACCCGCCGCCAGGAAAATTGTCACGTCCCGGTCCGTGATTCACCGGGGTTTACTGTCGGTGAGGCGGGGATCGCTTTCCGAAAGGCTCCGTGAGTTATTGGGCGCAGTGTGCCCGGCACTGATGATCTTGGCTCTATGTGCCTATAAAGTACGATTTATGCCGCATCTCCGGTTCGATGGGAACGGTGCACGGGGATCTTTGACCATCTTCACTTTCGTGGCATATCGTCTCCCCGCCCATATCGATGTGAACCGCGACCACACGAGCACGGGGAGCGGCGATCATCCGACCCCACCGGAGTCGCAGTATGCAAGCTCGAATCCGCGCGGCCTCGATCGCCGGTCTGGCGATGACCCTCCTGGCCGCCGTCGGACTGTCAGCGGCCTACGCGCCGCCGGCGCACGCCGCACAGGTGATCACCGACATCGCCTACGCGCCCGCGCAGCCGGCCGGCAGCAAGGGCCACCTGCTCGACCTCTACCTGCCGTCCACCGGCAGCACGCCCCGGCCGCTGCTGATCTGGCACACCGGCTCGGCCTGGAGCAGCGACGAAGGCAAGGAGGGCGCCGACGAGATCGCGGCCATCTTCAACCCGCTGGGCTTCGCCGTCGCCGGCGTCAGCGTCCGATCCAGCGCCCAGGCGATCTTCCCGGCCCAGGTGCACGACATCAAGGCGGCCATCCGGTGGCTGCGCGCGAACGCCGCCACGTACCAGATCGACCCCGATCGCTTCGCGATCGCCGGAGACTCCTCCGGCGGCTGGCTGACCGAGATGGCCGTCTTCTCCGGCGGCGTCGCCGCGCTGGAGGGCGACCTCGGCACGACCGGCGTCTCCAGCGCCGTGCAGACAGGGCTCGCCTTCTACAGCCCCACCGACTTCCTGAAGATGAACGAGCAGAACCTGCCTACCGGCGGGCTCGACCACAACTCTCCCGCCTCCCCGGAATCGCTGCTGGTCGGCTGCCCGATCCAGACCTGCCCGGCCACGGTGGCCCAGGCCAACCCGATGACCTACGTCGACGGCGACGACCCGCCGCTGCTGTTCCTGCACGGCCAGGCCGACTTCCTGGTGCCGCACGGGCAGAGCGAGCTGCTCTACGCGCGGATCAAGGCCGTGTGCGGCGAGGCGACGTTCGTCTCGGTCCCCGCCGCGGACCACATGATGGACCAGATCATGGACCCCGCCCAGTACGGCGCGCAGACCGTGCGCAGGACCGCCGACTGCGCCGAGTCCGTCAGCACCGGCACCCTGGACCCCACCTGGCCCAACTTCACGACCTTCCTGCGCGGCGGGCTCAAGCTGGGCACCTCCTGCGAGGTCACGTACTCCACCGGCGCCTGGAACGGCGCCTTCAACGGCGACGTGGTCGTCCGTAACACCGGCACGACCCCCGTCGAGGGCTGGACCGTGACCTGGACCTGGCCCGGCAACCAGCAGATCACCAGCGCCTGGAACGCCACGGTGACCCAGACCGGCAACCAGGTGACCGCCCGCGACGCCGGCCACAACTCCTACATCGGCCCCGGCTCCAGCCAGAGCTTCGGCTTCTCGGCCACCGCCACCGGGACGAACGACAGTCCCGCCGAGTTCAAACTCAACAACCTCGTCTGCGCGAAAGCGCCTGCCTGAGCGCCCGATCCCCGCTGTTTCGCAGAATTGCATTCGGTGAAAACAGCGGGGATCGGCATTCCCGAAATCCGGCACGTTCCGTCAGATGCCGATCACGGAATGTCGCCGGGGCCGATATTGATTTATCCGGCGGCGCGACCCTATCCTTGCCTCTGGCCGTCCGGCCCGGCCCATTTCCCGATGTTTTCCATCGCAATTAATCGGAAAAGCGTTTTCCGCTGCCCGAAAACCCTGGAGACGAGTTAGGGGACGTGTGCGTACATCCAACATGTTCGTCAGGAGCCTCGGCGTTTATGTGCCTGACAGCGTGAGCGTCGAACAGGCGGTCCGCGAAGGCTGGTATCCCGAGGAGGAGGTCGGGAAGTTCCGGCAGCTCGGCGCGGCGGTGGCCGGTGACATGCCCGCGCCCGAGATGGCGCGGCTCGCCGTCCTGGACGCCTACGAGCGATGGGACGAGTCCGCCCCCCGCGACCTCGACCTGCTGCTCTACCCGTCCGTCTGGCACCAGGGCCCCAACGGCTGGCAGCCCCAGCACTACCTGCAGAAGCACCTCCTCGGCGGGAGCGTCCCGGCGTTCGAGATCCGCAGCGGGTGCGTCGGCATGATCAGCTCGCTCGAACTGGCCGCCAGCTACCTCCAGGCGGACCCGGACCGCGACACCGCCCTGGTCGTCTCCGCCGACAACCACGGCACCCCGCTGGTGGACCGCTGGCGGATGACCCCCGGCGCGCTCGTCGGCGACGCCGCCGCCGCGCTCGTCCTCGGCAAGGACTACGGCATGGCCGAGCTGCTGGCGGTGAACGCCACGGTCATCCCGGAGGCCGACGCGGTCAACGACGGCGCCTACCCGCTGTTCCCCCCGGACGCCACCGTCGGCAGGGGCCTCAGCTTCGGCGACCGGCACGAGGAGTTCCGCCAGAAGCTGCTCAAGGCCCAGGGCACCGGCATCCACCTGACGATCCAGAAGACCATGATGGAGCAGGTCGAGCGGACCCTGGACGAGGCCGGGATCGGGCTGGACGACGTCACCCGGGTGGCGTTCCCGCACGGCCGCCGCGAGGACCTGGACGGGCAGATGTCCTGGCTGGGCCTCGAGGAGGAGCAGACGACCTGGGACTACGGCAGGCGCGTGGGCCACTGCGGCGCGGCCGACCAGTTCATCGCCTTCGAGCACCTGATCGCCACCGGCGGGCTCGTGGCCGGCGACCACCTGCTCATGGTCGGGTTCGGCTCCGGGACGTCCGTCGCCGCCGCGGCGTTCAGGATCCTCTCCACCACCCCCGTCACCCGAGGAGCACGCGCATGACCGACCTCACCCGGCGCCTGGTCGACTTCGTCCAGGACAACCTCGTCGAGGACGGCGACGACCTCAAGGTCGACGAGACGACCCCGCTCCTGGTGTCCGGCCTCCTCGACTCCCTGCGGACGGCGCGGCTGCTGAACTTCATCCGCCGCGACCTCGGCGTCCCGGTCCCCGCGGCCAAGCTCGACCCCGAGAACTTCCGCGACGTCGCGACCATCGTGGCGATGGTCCGTGAACTCGAATCCGTCTGACGGGGGCAGCGCCATGCAGCGGGCGGACACGTACATCAGCGGAGTGGGAGCCTTCGTCCCGCGGACCGTCGTCACCGTCGAGAAAGCCGTCGCCAAGGGCTGGTACCCGGCCGAGGAGGCCGAACTGCACAACCTGGCCTCCGCGGCCGTCGCCGGCGACCTGCCGGCGCCCGAGATGGCCCTGCACGCGGCCCGGAGCGCGCTCAAGCGCAGCGGCCGGGCGCCCGGCGACCTGGACCTCCTCCTGTACGCCTCGACCTGGCACCAGGGGCCCGACGGCTGGCCCCCGCACGCCTACCTGCAGCGCCAGCTGGTCGGCGGCGACCTGCTGGCCACCGAGATCCGGCAGGGCTGCAACGGCATGTTCGCCGCCCTCGAACTCGCCTCCGGCTACCTGCACTCCACCCCGAGCAGGCAGGCCGCCCTGCTGGTCTCCGCCGACAACTACGGCACCCCGCTCATGGACCGCTGGCGGATGGGCCCCGGCTACATCGGCGGCGACGCCGCCGCCGCGCTCGTGCTGAGCAAGGAGCCGGGCTTCGCCCGCCTGGCGTCGGTCCGCACCACCACCGTGACCGAGGCCGAGGAGCTCCACCGGGGCAGCGAACCCCTGTTCCCCCCGGGCGTCACCGTCGGCCGCAAGATGAGCTTCGCCGCCAGGAACGAGCAGTTCCGCCGGCAGGTCATGCCCAAGGGCGAGGCCACCGCGGCGCTGTTCGGCATCCAGCGCGCCCTGGTCGAGGTCGTCGAGAACGTCCTGGCCGACAGCGGCGTCGAAGCCCGCGACGTGACGCGGGTGGCCTTCATGAACTACTCCGAAGAGATCGTCGAACAGCGGTGCATGGCCGTGCTCGACCTGCCCATGTCGCGCTCGACCTGGGAGTACGGCCGGACCATCGGCCACTGCGGGGCGAGCGACCAGGTCCTCTCCCTCGACCGCCTGCTCACCACCGGGCAGCTGGGCCCCGGCGACCGCCTGCTGATGCTCGGCACCGGCCCGGGAGTGACCGTCTGCGGCGCCGTCATCGAAATCGTCGACACTCCTCCGTGGCTCTGAACCGAAGGGAACGAACGCAGATGGGCGACAGCCCGCGTGTGGAACCCGTGGCGGTGGTCGGGATCGGCTGCCGCCTGCCCGGCGACGTCCGTTCACCGGACGAGTTCTGGGACCTGCTCACCGCCGGCCGGAACACGACCCGGCCGCTGCCCGCCGAACGCTGGCTCCGGTACGAGAACCGCAGCCCGGAAGACGCCGCGGCGCTCCGCGACGCCGTGCGCCACGGCAGCTTCCTCGACGACATCGAGGGCTTCGACGCCGAGTTCTTCGGGCTGTCGCCGCGCGAGGCCGAACTCATGGACCCGCAGCAGCGGATCCTGATGGAGACCGCCTGGGAGGCGCTGGAACACGCCGGCCTGCCGCCGCACGAACTGGCCGGCACCGACGCCGGGGTGTTCATGGGCGTCTGCACGGCCGACTACGGCGGGCGCCTGCTGGAGGACCTGCCCCAGATCGAGGCGTGGACCGGGATCGGCGCCGCCACCTGCGCCGTCGCCAACCGCATCTCCTACTCCCTGGACCTGCGCGGGCCCAGCATGGCGATCGACACCGCCTGCTCGGCGTCGCTGGTCGCGCTGCACCTGGCCGCGCAGAGCCTGCGGCTCGGCGAGAGCGACGTCGCCCTCGCCGGCGGCGTCAACCTGCTCGTCACCCCCGGCCAGACCCTCACCCTCGGCACCGCCGGAGCCCTCGCCCCCGACGGGCGGTCCAAGTCCTTCGACGCCTCCGCCGACGGCTACGGACGCGGCGAAGGCTGCGGCGTCGTCGTGCTCAAACGGCTGTCCGACGCGCGGCGCGACGGCGACCGCGTCCTCGCCCTCGTCATCGGCAGCGCCGTGAACCAGGACGGCCACACCAATGGCATCATGGCGCCGTGCGGGCAGGCCCAGGAACACGTGATGAGCCGGGCCTGCCGCCAGGCGGGCGTCGCGCCGTCCACCGTCGGCTACGTCGAGGCGCACGGCACCGGCACCCTGCTCGGCGACCCGCTGGAGGCGGGCGCGCTCTCCTCGGTGTACGGGGCGGAACGCGCCCCCGGCGACCCGTGCCTCATCGGCTCGGTCAAGTCCAACATCGGCCACCTCGAAGGCGCCGCGGGCATCGCCGGCGTCATCAAGGCGGTGCTCGCCCTGCACCGCGGCGAGATCCCGCCCAGCGTGGTGGACACCCTCAACCCGGCCATCCCCTGGGAGGAGTCGGGCCTGCGCCTGGTGACCGGGCCGACGGCCTGGCCCGAGCGCGGCCACCCGCGCCGGGCGGGCGTCTCCAGCTTCGGCTACGGCGGCACCGTCGCGCACATCGTGCTGGAGCAGGCCCCGCCCGCTTCTGAGGCGCCCCGCGCCGAGAGCGCGGGCGAGCGGCTGTTCCCGCTGTCGGCCGCGTCCGAACGGGCGCTGCGCCAGTACGCGGGCAGGCTCGCCGACCGGCTCGACCCGGCCCTTGACCTGGCTTCGGCCGGGCACACGCTCGCGCTCCGCCGCACCCACCTGGCCCGCCGCGCCGTCGTCGTCGCCGCGGACCGCGACCAACTGGCCGCCGGGCTGCGCAGGCTCGCCGACGACGCCCCCGCCGAAACCGTGCTCACCGGCGACGTGCTGCCCGACCCCGGCCCCGGCCCGCTCTGGGTCTTCTCCGGGCAGGGCTGCCAGTGGCCGGGCATGGGCCGGGAACTGCTGGCCGAGCCGGAGTTCGCATCCCTGGTCGACGAGGTGGAGCCGATCTTCGCCGAGGAGATCGGGTTCTCTCCCCGCCGGGTCCTCGCGGGCGGCGAACTCGACTCCATCGACCGCGTACAGACCATGATCTTCGTGATGCAGCTGGGCCTCGCCCGGCTCTGGAACGCCTACGGTGTCACCCCGCGGGCCGTCATCGGCCACTCCGTCGGCGAGATCGCCGCGGCGGTGACGGCCGGGGCGATGAGCGTCGCCGACGGCGCCCGCCTGATCTGCCGCCGCTCCCGGCTGCTGCGCCAGGCCGAGGGCAAGGGCGCGATGGTGATGGTCGGCCTGTCCTTCGAGGAGGCGGCCGAGCGGCTGGCCGGCCGGACCGACCTGGTGGCCGCGATCGCGTCGGCGCCCGGCTCGACCGTGCTGTCCGGCGACGTCGCCGCCGTCGAGGAGGTGGTGAACGAGTGGCCCGCCGACGGCATCATGGTGCGCCGGGTGGCCTCGGACGTCGCCTTCCACAGCCCGCACATGGAGCCCCTGGCCGTCGAGCTGGCCGCCGCCACCGCGGACCTGCCGTTCGGGGCGCCCCGCATCCCCATGTACACGACCGCCCTGCCCGACCCCCGCTCGACGCCCGTCCTGGACAGCGCGTACTGGGCGGCGAACCTCCGCGACCCCGTCCGGCTCGCCGCCGCGACCGCCGCCGCCGCGCAGGACGGCTACCGCGTGTTCCTGGAGATCTCCCCGCACCCCGTGGTCGCGCACTCCCTCACCGAGACGCTGTCGGAGCACGGGTACGAGGACGTGTTCGTCGGCACGTCACTGCGGCGCAACCAGCCGGAGACGCTTACCCTGCTCACCGCCGTCGGCACCGCCCACTGTCACGGCGTCGAGGTCGACTGGCGCAGGCTCCAACCGGCCGGCGGCCTGACCGACCTGCCCCCGTACGCCTGGCAGCACCGCCGCCACTGGCGCGAGGCCTACACCTCCGACGGCAACCGCGGCCACCACCCCGGCTCCCACACCCTGCTCGGCGCCGGGACCGGCGTCGCGGGCAGCGACACCCGCATCTGGCGCACCAGCGTCGCGGACGCCGACCGGCCCTACCCGGGCAGCCACGCCCTCAACGGGGTCGAGATCGTGCCCGCCGCCGTGCTCGTCAACACGTTCCTGCACGCCGCCGGGGGCGAGGACGTCACCCTCACCGGCGTCGAGATGACGCACCCGCTCATGACCGCCGAACGCCGGCAGATCCAGGTCGTCCACGAACCCCCGGCGATCCGGCTCGCGGCCCGCACCCCGGCCGGCCCCGGCGAGCCGGACCCCGCCTGGCTGGTCCACGTCACCGCCGAAGTGGCCGCCCCCGGCCAGGTCAAACCCGACGTGCTCCCGGACGCCGGCGCCCTCACCCCGATCGACCCCGGCTTCGTCCACCAGCGGCTCGCCGCCGTCGGCGTGCCCTCCACCGGTTTCGACTGGACGATCGAGACCCTCCTCGGCGGCCCCGGCGCCCTGCGCGCCACCGTCCGCACCGGCGACCCCCAGAGCTGGGCCCCCGCCCTGGACGCCGTCATGTCAGTCGCACCCTGCGTCTTCCCCGGCGACCCGGTCCTGCGCATGGTCGTCCACATCGACGAACTGGTCCTGACCGGCACCCCACCCGAGACCGTCGTCATCGACACGGCCGTGGACCTCTCCGCCGCCGACACCGTCCAGGCCCTCATCGCCGACCCCGACGGCCGCGTCCTCGGCCACCTCAAGGGCCTCCGCTACCCGGTGATCGACGCCCCCGCCCCCGACCAGGACGACCTCAGCGGCCCCACGGAGTCGTTCACCGGCCTGACGCCGGAGGACCTGCGCGACCGCGTCCTGCCCCAGATCCGCGCCGAGATCGCCGCCGTGATGCGCCTCGACCCCGACGACCTGGCCCCCCGCCGCCCCCTGGTCGAACAGGGCCTCGACTCGGTCATGACGGTCATGGTCCGGCGCCGCCTGGAGAAACGCTTCGGCCGCCGCCTCCCCGCCACCCTCCTCTGGCAGCAACCCACCATCACCGCCATCGCCGACCACCTGGCGGACCTCCTCGTCACCGCCCCGGCCCCGGAGCCGTCGCCCGCCCCCGAGAGCCCGCCGCTGATCGGCGGCTGAAAACCCGCGCCGGGCAGCCCGAGGGGGGCTGCCCGGCCGCGCTCCCACGACATGTCCTGCCCACTCCCCGAGAGACAGGGCGCGTCTCTTGGGGTGACATCCACGTCCCGGTCGGCGGCCCGGCGGTGGGGAAGCATGGAGTCGAGATGGATGGCTGTCCCAGCGGCGAAGGCGGCGACACGTCCGGTGCGGAGCTGTATGACACCATCGGGACCGGGCTACACGCGCACCCGGCGCACCGAGCCGAGGATCGCGAGGGCGCCCCACGGCGGTGATCACCGCCGAGCTGGTCGGAAGGTCTTGGGCCTCAGCTGCGTCGTGGTCCCCTACTGCCTTCCTGAACAGGACAAGGCTGGCAAAGACCGGACATAACGGTTGTCGGGTTCCGGGGTCAAGCGGATAGTCGAGAGACAAGTCCTGTCCCGCACCCCCGGAAGGAGCAGCATGAACGGTGTTCGCCGTCCCCGGCTCGCAGCGCGGCGCCTGTTATCGGCGATCCTCGGCCTGGTCGCGATGGTCTTCCTCGTCGCACCGCCCGTCAGCGCCCTGGCGCTGCCCACCCCGCGGCAGCTGGTGTCCTACCTCGACCTGGAGTGCTTCAAGACCAGCCCGTACGAGCCGCCCCCGGTCGGGCTCGCCCTGCGGCACCTCAACCCGGTGCTCAGCGGCCTGCCCATCGACGAGGTCAGGCTCGGCCAGCGCGAGCAGCTGTGCGTGCCGGTCGCCAAGGACAACCAGATCCTGCCGGAAGAGGCGCTCGAGTTCATCAGGTACATCGACCTGGCGTGTTACCGGGTCACCGGGTCCGTGCTCGGCAAGCCGCTCACCCTCAGCCATCTCAACCCTCTGCTGCGCGGCCACCCCGACCGGCAGATCCGGATGAACCGGCCCGAGCAGCTCTGCGTGCCGGTCGCCAAGAACGGTGTGATGCCCCCGGATGAAGTGCTGCGGGTCGTCCGGCACATCGACCTGCTCTGCTACGGCACCCTGCCCAACTATGCGATGGACCGGGGGATCACGCTCCGCCAGCTCAACCCGGTGCTCGTCCGCAGCATCCCGACGGCAGGGGTGAAGGTCGGCCTCTCACGTCAGCTCTGCGTGCCGGTGTACAAGGGCGGCGACGAGATCCCGGGCGTGGTGCTGGACCTCGTCAGGTGGATCGACCTGGAGAAGTACGACGTCGAGGCGGAGGAGATGAAGCCCGTCGACCTGCGGCTGCGGCACCTCAACCCGGTGCTCGCCGGCCTGCCGGATGAGAAGGCGACGCTCACCCACGCCGTCCAGCTCGGTGTGCCCGTCGCCAAGGACGGGCGCGTGCCGCCCGGCTGACCCGGCTGCCGTTTTCACGGTATAGCAGATGCGCGTCCCTCATGAGGCGCCGGAAATTGCCTCATACTTGCCCGGCGCACCGGCCCGACGAACGAGGGAGCGACGGACATGCAGGACGTGCTGGGGTTCGCGCAGATCGATGCGACGCTGATCGGTGACGTCGGCGGAAAGGGGGCGCACCTCGGCGAGCTCTCGCGGCTCGACGGGGTGCGCGTCCCGGACGGCTTCTGCGTCACGACGCACGCCTACCGGCGGGTCGTGGCGCGGGAGCCGTCCATCGCGGCTCAGCTCGACCGGCTGGCGCGGGTGGCACCGGACGACCACGAGGCCATCCGCGCCCTGAGCGCCGAGATCCGCGGGCTCATCGAAGACCTGCGGGTGCCCGGCGACCTCGCGGCGGCGATCGGCGCGGCCCTCGCCGCCCGCGGCGAGCGGGCCTCCTACGCGGTACGGTCGAGCGCCACCGCCGAGGACCTGCCGACCGCGTCCTTCGCCGGTCAGCAGGACTCGTACCTGAACGTCGCAGGCCACGAGGAGATCGTCCGGCACGTCCGGCGGTGCTGGGCCTCGCTGTTCACCGAGCGGGCGGTGACCTACCGGTGCCGCAACGGGTTCGACCACCGGAAGGTGGCGATGGCCGTGGTCGTGCAGCGGATGGCGCCCGCGGAGGCGGCCGGGGTCCTGTTCACCGCGGACCCCGTGACCTCCAACCGGAAGATCGCCACCGTGGAGGCGGCCTGGGGTCTCGGTGAGGCGCTCGTGTCCGGCCGGGCCGCCGCCGACGTCTACCGGGTGAGCGGCGACGGCACCGTCAGCTCGGCGGTCGCCGCCAAGACGCACTCCGTCCGGCCGGCGCCGGGAGGCGGCACCGAGGACGTGCCTGTCGAGCCGGACAGCCGGACGCGGCCGGTCCTGACGGACGAGCAGGTCCTGGAGCTGGTGCGGCTGGGCCGCCGCGTCGAAGCGCACTTCGGCCGGCCGCAGGACATCGAGTGGTGCCTCACCGGCGACGGTTTCGACCTCGTACAGAGCAGGGCGATCACCACCCTGTTCCCCGTCCCCGAGACCGGCGACGGCGAGAACCACGTCTACGTCTCCGTCGGCCACCAGCAGATGATGACCGACCCGATCAAGCCGCTGGGCCTGTCCGTGTGGCAGGCGACGACCTCCCGGCCCATGCAGGAGGCGGGCGGGCGGCTCTTCGTCGACGTGGCCCCCATGCTGGCGACGCCCGCGGGCCGCGCCGCGCTCTTCGCGACGCTGGGCAAGTCGGACCCGCTGATCGCGGACGCGCTGCGGACCGTCCTCGACCGGGACGGCTTCGTCCGCACGCGGCCCGACGACGGCAAGGGCCTGCCGTACGATCCGCCCGAGCCGATCGAAACCGATCCGGAGGTGGTCACCGAGCTGATCCGGCGCAACCAGGAGTCCGTGGCGGCGCTGCGGCGGGACATCGAGGGGCTGTCCGGGCCGGAGCTGCTGGACTTCATCCTGGAAGACCTCGGAGAGCTGAAGCGCCTGGTGTCCGACAAGCGGAACTACCAGGTGATCATCGCGGTGGCGGAGGCGGCCGCCTGGCTCAACGACCACCTGGAGGCGTCGCTGGGGGAGCGGAACGCGGCCGACGCGCTCACCCAGTCCGTCCCGCACAACGTCACCTCGGAGATGGGGCTGGCGCTGCTCGACGTCGCGGACGCCGTCCGGCCGTACCCGGAGGTCACCGCGTTCCTGCAGCGGGTCGTGGACGAAGGCCGCGAGGGCGACGGCTTCCTCGGCGAGCTGGCCGGGCTGCCCGGCGGGCGGGGGGCGCGGGACGCCCTGCGCGGCTTCCTCGACACGTACGGGATGCGCTGCCCTGGGGAGATCGACATCACCAGGACGCGCTGGAGCGAGAACCCCGTCATGCTCCTGCCCGCCCTGCTCGGCAACGTCAGGAACTTCGAGCCGGGCGCCGGCAAGCGCCGCTTCGAACAGGGCCTCCAGGACTCGCGGCGCAAGGAGCAGGAGGTGCTGGCACGCCTGCGCACCCTCCCGGACGGGGGTAAGGCCGAGGAGACCAAGCGGATGATCGACCGCGTGCGCACCTTCGCCGGTTACCGCGAGTACCCCAAGTACGGCATGGTCAGCCGCTACTTCGTCTACAAGCAGGCACTCCTGCGGGAGGCCGATCGCCTCGTACGGTCCGGCACGCTGCGCGAGCGAGAGGACGTCTTCTACCTCCGGCTCCCCGAGCTGCGAGAGGTCGTCCGTACCGGTCACGCGGACGCCGGCCTCATCCGGGAGCGGCGCGAGGCGTTCCGCTCCTACCAGGCGCTCACCCCGCCCCGCGTCCTGACCTCCGACGGCGAGGCGCTCAACGGCCGCTTCCCGGACGGCGGGGTCCCGGCCGGGGCGCTGGCGGGGCTCCCGGTCTCGGCCGGGACGGTCGAGGGCCGCGCCCGCGTCGTCACCGACCTGGCCCGGGCCGGCCTCGAAGCGGGCGACATCCTGGTCACCGCCTACACCGACCCCGGCTGGACGCCGCTGTTCGTCACCGCCGCCGGGCTGGTGACGGAGGTGGGCGGCGTCATGACGCACGGCGCGGTGATCGCCCGCGAGTACGGCCTGCCCGCCGTCGTGGGCGTCGACCGGGCCACCGAGCTGATCCGGGACGGTCAGCGCATCCGCGTGCACGGCACCGACGGCTACATCGAACTCCTCGACTAGGCCGCCGACTGCCGCAGCGACATCACCGCCCAGGGGGCGAGCTCCACGTCGAGGTCCAGGACGCCGTCGTCCGGGACGGTCAGCGTGAACCGGAGGAGCGAGTCGGCGACCTTGCTCAGGTACTCGCTCTGGGCCCGGGACGGGTTGATCGGGGAGCCGAGCCGGTACCAGGCCTCGGCGGCGTTGCCGTGCTCCCAGTCCAGGACCTCGGCGAGGAACGTGGTGCCGGGCTCCAGCCCGCCGATGGTGTGGCGGATCCTGCGGGCCGGCCCCATCTCGGCCAGGGCCCGGGTCGCCGGGTACGAGTTCTGCGAGCCGACGCCCCGGTTGCCCATGTCCTCCGGGTAGTTGAAGAAGACCGCCGACACGGCCGACGTGCGGCTGTCCCGGGTGACGACGCCGTGGGGGGTGGCGAGGAGCAGCCGGTCGCCGAGCCGGTTCAGCATGGTGAAGGCGTGGAAGGTGGGCTTGTGGACGCCCTCCTCGTTCACCAGGCCGAACCCGCCGTGGAACGGGCCGATCCCGGCGCCGCCCTCTTCGAACACGTCGGTGAAGGTCCAGTACGAGATCGAGTCGGCGAGCGTGGCGCATTGGAGGTAGGAGCGGGTGATGGCGGTGGCCGCGAAGACCGTGTCGTGGATGAAGTCGCGGGACGACGGCGACGTCGACCACTCGGTGATGTGGATCTCCGCGTCGGGGTACGGGCTGTCCCGGACGATCTCGCGCAGCAGGGTCAGGTCGTCGAAGGTGGCGTCCGCGTACCGGTTGATCTGCACGGCCTCGCCGTCCGCGCCGAAGGCGTAGTCGGTGGGGTAGAGGTGGGTGGAGACGAAGTCGACCGGGAGCCGGCGCTCCGCGCACCAGGCGATGAAGTCCTCGACCCAGACCGGGCGCCAGTCGAGCGCGTCGACGTCGTCGGCCGCCGCCGTCGCGAGCATCGCGGAGCGGTCCTCGCGCTCGCCCTTGTAGCGGTCGTCGGGGACGAAGACGCTAGTCGCGGGGCCGCCGACGCGCAGCTCGGGGTCGATCTTCTTGATCGCCCGCACGGTCTGCTCGTAGAGCTCGAAGTACTCGGTCTTCGTCCCGGTCCAGAAGTGGGGCACCAGGTTTGGCTCGTTCCACACCTCGAAGCGCCACTGCCGCACCTCGGCGAGGCCGTAGCGGCCGATCCAGTGCTCGACCGTCCTGGTGACCAGTTCGGCCCAGCGCGCCATGTCGTTGGGCGGGCTGCAGTGGGCGCCCCACCAGAACAGCGTCTCGGTCTCCGTCGCCAGGTCCCGCGGCATGAAGCCGAACTCGACGAAGGGCCGGACGCCGAGGTCGATCAGGAAGTCGAAGACCTTGTTCACATAACTGAACGTGTACACAGGGGAGGCAAGGGGCGTGTCGGGGCCGAATCCGCCGCCGTAACTCCCGCGGTACACGAACATGTCGTCATGAAAAATCCCGTGAAAGCGGATGTACTGCACACCGCACGCCGCCACCACCTCCGCGAACTGCCGCTGCCAGTCCGCGCGCAACGCCTCATTGGCCCGCCCGGCCCCGATGCACCGGCTCCACACATGGGGGAGCGCGCTCTCCTCACGCGGCTCACCGTCGATCAGAATCGTCATGGTTCTCCTCACAGTCGTGCACGGATGGTTGTCGGCTAGCCCTTGACGGCCCCCAGCGACAGGCCCGACTGCCAGTACCGCTGCAGACCGAGGAACGCGATGATCAGCGGGACGATGGTCAGCAGCGCGGACGTGATCACGAGGTTCTGGATGAGGGCGCCGTTCCCGGCCGTCGAGCCCAGCTTGTTCCACTGCTGGATGCCGACGGTCAGCGGATACCAGGCGGGGTCCTTGAGCATGATCAACGGCAGGAAGTAGTTGTTCCAGATCGATACGAACGAGAAGAGCAGGACCGTCACCCCCGCCGGCGCGAGCAGCGGGAGCGCGATCTGGAGGAAGGTCCTGAACTCGCCGGCCCCGTCGATCCGCGCGGCCTCCAGCAGGCCGGTGGGCACGGCCTCGGCGGCGAACACCCACATCAGGTAGAGCCCGAACGGGTTGACGAAGGAGGGGATGAGGATCGCCCACGGCGTGTTCGTCAGGCCCAGCTGCGCGAACAGCAGGAACTGCGGGATCGCCAGCGCGATGCCCGGGACCGAGATCGACCCCAGGACGACCAGGAGGAACACCCGCTTGCCGGTGAAGTCGTGCTTCGCCAGGGCGTACCCGCCGAGAGCGGCCAGGAAGGTCGACACGGTCGCGCCCACCACGACGTAGAGCACGGTGTTGAGCAGCCACCGGGAGAAGATGCCGTCCTGGTACGTGAACACTCCTGCGATGTTGTCCCACAGGGCGAACTCGCGGCCGGGCGCGAGCCCGAACGTCGACACGAAGTCGGCCTGCGACTTGGTCGCGTTGATGACCAGCCATCCGAGCGGCAGCAGGCAGTACAGCGTGAACAGGGCCGTCATCGCCGTGAGGACGGTGCTCTTCCGGGGGTTGTCCACCGTGGAGAGCCGACGGCTACTGGCTGGAGGCATTCCGCAAACCCCTCACTTGTACGGCGTACGCGACGGCGATCGTGAGCGCCGCCATCACGAGCGCGAGCGCCGCCGCGTAACCCTGCTGGGACCCGGTGAACGCCAGGTGGTAGGCGTACAGGTTGGGCGTGTAGAAGGTGGTGACGCCGCTGTTGGCCACCATCGACGGCAGGATCTGCGGCTCGTTGAACATCTGGAAGGTGCCGATGATCGAGAAGATCACCGTGACGACCAGGGAGCCGCGCAGCGCGGGCAGCTTGATCGCCCGGACGACCTGGAACTCGCCGGCCCCGTCGATCGCCGCCGCCTCGTACAGCTCGCGCGGCACCGCCTTGAGCGCCGAGTAGAAGATGAGCATGTTGAAGCCGGTGAACGCCCACGTCACCATCACGCCGATGGAGATGAGCGTGGTGCCGGGGGTGAACGGGTCGAGGTCGGTGCCCGCGGCCTCGTTCAGGCTGCCGAAGAGCCCGTACTTCACCCCCAGCAGGAACCCCCACATGAGCGTCGACACGATCGCCGGCACCGCGTAGGGGAGGAAGATCGACGCCCGCAGGAACCTGGCGCCGTGCAGGCGCCGGGAGTCCAGCGCCAGCGCCAGGGCCATGGCGAGGACCAGCATGATCGGCACCTGGACGAGGGTGAAGCGGACGACCCGCCACACCCCGTCCCAGAACTGCGGATCCTGGAACAGCTTGCCGTAGTTGGCGAGCCCGACGAACACGTTGCCCCCGACGAGCCTTTCCTGGAAGAGGCTGAGGTAGGCGGCGTACAGGATCGGCACGATGAGCGTCAGCGTGAACAGCACCCCGAAGGGCGCGATGAACGCCAGCCCGATCCGCGATCTGCGCCGTGCGCGCTGCTGGTCCACTGCCGTGTCCTTTCCGATCGGCCGCTAGTCCACCTGGAAGCCCTGCTCGTTGCCGTACTGGATGCAGCGCTGCCGCCACTGTTCGAGGATCTCGGCGAGCGAGCCCTGGCCGGAGGTGTAGTACGGCGAGGCGATGTCGCCGTAGATCGAGCGCGCCCACTCGAAGAACGGCGGGAACTGCCAGCCGCTGCCGACGATCTCCGAGGCCTCGGCCAGCACCGTGCCCACCTGCTGGCCGCCGAAGTACGGGTTCTCCTTGCTCAGGTACTCCTCGTTCTCCAGCACCGAGGTGCTCGGCACGAACGCGCCGGCGTCCACGCGGGACGGGAGCCCGTCGCCGTGCGTGAAGTACTCGAGGAAGGCGAAGGCGGCCTCCTTGTGCTCGGCCGCGGCCGGGATGCCGAAGGCGCTGCCGCCGTTCGCCGCGCCGGTCTTCTCGCCCTCCTGCCACTGCGGCATCAGGGCGACCCGGAAGTCGCCGGAGGCGTCCGGCGCGCGCTCGGGCAGCGTGGAGGTCAGCCAGCCGCCCATGGTCTGGGTGGCGAGGGTGCCGTCGTTGAGCGCCCGGTTCCAGTCGTCGGACCATCCCGTGATCTTGGTGTTGATCAGGCCCTCGTCGAGCATCTTCTGCCAGAAGGCGACCGCCTTGGTCGTGCCCGCGTCGGTGAAGTCGATGTGGACCTTGTTGCCGTCCACCTTGAAGGGGCGGCCGCCGGCCTGCCAGATGAGGGAGAGCAGGAAGAAGAGGTCTCCGGTGTCCTGGGCGATGTAGTAGTCGTCGCCGAGCGCGCGGACCTTCTTGGCGGCCTCGTAGTACTCGTCCCAGGTGGCCGGGGGCTCCTCGACGCCGGCCTTCTTCAGCGTGGCCGCGTTGTAGAACATCGCCGACGGGCCGTAGTCGGACGGCAGCGCGTAGACCTTGCCGTTGACCGTCACGTCGCTCCACGCGGCCGGGACGAAGCCCGGCTTGAGCCGGTCGACGCCGAACTCTCCCAGGTCGGCGAGCTTGCCGGGGATGGCGAAGTAGGGCACCGCGAAGTACTCGAACATCACCAGGTCGGGCACGCCGGAGCCGGCCTGGATGGCGTTGTCGAGCGCCTGGTACTCGTCCTGGGAGGAGCCCGCGTTGACGACCTCGACCTTGATGTCCGGGTTGGCGGCCTCGAAGCCGGGGACGGCCCGCTCGACCGTGCCGTCCCAGCTCCAGACCGTGATCTTCACCTGTCCGTCGCCGGCCGTGCCGCCGCCGGAGCAGGCGGTCAGCGCGAGCATCGCCGCTAATGCCGCGGAAAGGAGCCTGACTTTCCGGGAGAGCCGCATGGGCCTCTCCTCTCGTCCTGAGCTGGTCTACGAAAATGTTTCGCAACTTATTCTTTGCTGCGAGGACAGTAGGTGTCGCCCCCGCCCGGTGTCAACGGTTCGTCAGCGAGAAGAGCTGCGGCACCCGGCTCGTGGTAGGTTTCGAAAGAATTTCGTAGAGTTCGCAACGGAGGCGCGCATGCGAAGGCGGGGCCGGTCCGAACGGGCCACCTTGGCGGATGTCGCCCAGCTGGCGGGCGTCTCTCCCACCACCGCCTCCAAAGTCCTCAACGGGCGCAGCGACGTGGGCGAGAAGACGCGCCGCCGCGTCCTGGAGGTCATGGCCGAGATCGGCTACAAGCCCACGGCCGTACGACACGAGCAGCCGAGAGACCGCACCCTCGTCACCGTCCTCGACATCGTCGAGTCCCGCTACGCCGGAACCGTGCTCCAGGGCATCCTCGTGGCCGCGACCTCGGCCCGGGCCGAACTCCTCCTTCACCTGCCGCCCGGCGAACCGATCCGCGAGAACCACGCCGCCGCCCGCGCCTGGGTGCAGGAGCGGAAGGCGTCCGGCGTCATCGGCCTCATCGCGCTCGCCGTCGCCGTCCCCGACCCGCTGCTCCACGCCACCGAGGACGTCGGCCTGCCCATCGTCTCCATCGACCCGATAGACACGTCCGAGTCACGCCTGGTCAGCATCGGCTCCACGAACTGGGCGGGCGGCCGCTCGGCCACCGACCACGTCCTCAAGCTCGGCCACCGCAGGATCGGCTGGATCGGCGGGCCGCTGGGCTCCGCCCCCTCACTCGAACGCTTCCACGGCTACCAGGCCGCCCTGGACTCAGCCGGTATCACCCCCGACCGCGCGCTCATCCGGCACGAGGCGTTCTCCGTCGAGGCCGGGCACCGGCACGGCCTCGACCTCCTCTCGCTCGACCCCCGCCCCACCGCGATCGTCGCCGCCAACGACGAGATCGCCGTCGGCGTCCTCACCGCGGCCAAGGAACTCGGCGTCAACGTCCCGGGCGAGCTGTCCGTCACCGGCTTCGACGACACACCGCAGACCCAGTGGACCACCCCCCGCCTCACGTCGGTCCGCCAGCCCCTCGTCGGCATGGGCCGCATGGCCGTCGAGACCGTCCTCGGCATGGCGGACGGCATCCAGCCCGCCTCGCGCCACCTGCAACTCGCCACCACCCTCAGCGTCCGCGACTCGACGGGTCCCGCCCCGGTCTCCTGATCCGCCCCCCGGCACCGCGGCGCGCCGTTCTTCCCTGGTGCATGGGGTCGGCCGGAAAGGTCTTGTTTCTAGAATCTTTTTCCTTTACTTTGGCGCAAACGTAATCGATAACGATTGCAACGAGTGAGGGCTGCATGGCCGACGGCGGCGCGCCGGTGACGATGAGTGATGTCGCGCGATTAGCGGGTGTCTCCACCGCGACGGTCTCGCGGGTGGTCAACGGGCGTTACGGCGTCAGCGCCGAAACCATCGCACAGGTCCGTTCGGCCATCGAGCAGCTCGGCTACGAGTCGAGCCTGGTGGCGGCGAGCCTGCGGCGCAGCCGGACCGACGTCCTGGGCCTGGTGACCCATAACTTCCAGTCCTATACCGCCGAGGTGCTCAAGGGCGTGATGGACGAGCTGAGCCAGTCAGGCTTCGACCTGATCATCTACGCCAACAGCGACCTCTTCGGGCGGTACTCGGAGGGCTGGGAGCAGCGGCACCTGGCCCGCCTGTCGGGCACCCTCACCGATGGGTGCATCGTGGTCACGCCCTCGCGCGAGGTGCGGAGCAGCACCCCCGTGGTGGTCATCGACCCGGCGCGGAACTCGAAGACCCCGTCGGTGACGGCGGACAACCTCGCCGGCGCCACCAGCGTGGTCGAGCATCTCCTCGGGCTCGGGCATCGGCGGATCGGATTCATCGCGGGCCGGTCCAGCATGGAGGCCGCGTGGTCGCGCGAGGAGGGTTACCGCGCGGCGCTGGCCGGAGCGGGCGTCCCCGTCGATCCGGAGCTGATCGCGAGAGGCGACTTCACCCCCGAGTCCTCGGAACCGCTCGCGCGGGCGCTGCTGGACAGGACGGACCGTCCGACGGCGATCTTCGCGGCGAGCGACGCGATGGCCCTGACGGTCATGGAGGTCGCGAGGGAGCTCGGGCTCGCCGTTCCCGGAGACCTGTCGGTGGCGGGCTTCGACAACATTCCGGAGTCCGCGCTGGCCGAGCCGGGGCTGACCACGGTGGACCAGTCGATGTACCGGATCGGATGCGAGGCCGCGCGCATGCTGAAGGCGCTGGTGCGCGGCGAATGGGAGGGGCCCGACCAGACAGTGGTGCCGACCCGCCTGGTGGTCCGCGGCTCCACCGCGGCACCTTCGTAAGAGCCGATCGTCCGGATGAACAGGTGAATCCGTAACGAACGGAGGTGCGGACACAGAACCCACAGCAACCCATCGCTGCATCAGGCCGAACAGTCGGGGACCATCCGCTGACGGCCGTAAAGGGAGTTTTGTATGCCTTCATTACGTTATCACGGCGGTAAACGCTTACCTGGGGTGGCCCGGGTCACGGCGGCGATCACCGTCGGGGTCATGGCGATCGCGGCGGTGATCACCGCGCCGACACCGGCGGCGGCGGACACGCCGTGGCTGGAGGTCTCCGAGGACGGCTTCGCGTCCTTCACCGTTCCGGCGGCCTACCTCGAGGCCAACGTGGGCCAGGTGTCGCAGGTCGCCATCGAGGGGAACTTCGGCCCCTCCTCCGCCTGGGCGCAGTTCGGCCTGACGCGCAGGGGCGACGTCTACTCGGGAGTCCTCGGCCCGCTCAGGCCGGGACTGTACGCGTACCAGATCACCGGCGACGAGACCAAGGGCCTCAAGGACCCGACGAACAGCACCCGCGTGGCGTCCAAGCCCCTCTGGAGCACCTTCCTCGTGCCGGGCGACGCGGCGGGCCCGCTGACGGACGTGCCGGAAGGGCAGGGCGGCAAGGTCGGGACCCTGACCTACCGGAGCGGGAACAAGCAGCGCTCGGCCCTGGTCTGGACGCCGCCGGGGTATGCGGGCAAGGGCCCGAAGTATCCGGTGCTGTTCCTGCGGTCCGGCGACGGCATGCGCGCCACCGACTGGCTCGACCTCGGCCGCGCCAAGCAGATCCTCGACAACCTGTCGGCCCGGGACGCCATGGAGCCGATGGTGGTCGTGATCGGCGACGGCGACGGGCCGGATGACGACAGACATCTCCGCGAGGCGGTGGCGGACCGCTACCGCGTCCATCGCGGCCCGGCACATCAGGCGATCGCCGGTGTGGCCGAGGGCGGGACGCGGGCGATGCGCGCCGCGCTGACCCGCCCGGGCCGGTACGCCTACGCCGGCTCGTTCTCGGGTCTCCTGACGGACGGCGTCGGCGGGGCGCACGCCCACGCGGTCGACCGGGGTCTCAAGCTGGTACGGCTGTACACGGGGAACGTGACGGACCCCGCGTACAACGCGACCCACCGCCTGACCGAGGCGCTGGACCGTGCCCGGATCGGGTACGAGTTCGACGGCGTCAACCCCGACGCCGGGGCGAACTGGAACGCCTGGCAGGAGAACCTGCTCGATTTCGTGCCGCGCCTGTTCCGCGAGGTGCCGGACCACGGCCCGAGCCCGGGTCACGGGGAGCTGAAGGGCGAGTTCAGCCCGCCGGCGCCCGGCACCACCCCGACGCCGTTCGTGACCGAGGACGGTTTCGTCACCTTCGAGACCACGACCGGCTTCCAGGACGCCCAGCGAGTCACGGTCTGGGGGAACTGGGCCCCCAACGGGAGCTGGCTGCGCATCCCGCTGACCCGCGCGGGCGACCGGTGGCGGGCGACGGTGGGCCCGCTCGGCCCGTGGTTCTACTACTACCGGTTCATGGTGGACGGGGCCGCGGTCAAGGACGGGTCGAACCCGACGAAGGTGACCTCCGAGCCGGCGTGGAGCACCTTCCTCGTCGACGGAGCGGAGGCACGCCTGCTCACGGACGTTCCCCCCGGCGAGGGCGGAAAGGTCGAGAGCATGACCTACCGGAGCGCGGTGACGAACCAGGACCGGACCGCGCTGGTCTGGACCCCGCCGGGCTACGACCCCGAGCGCGCCGAACCGTACCCCGTCTTCTACCTCCAGCACGGCGGCGGGCAGAGCTACACCGACTGGGTGGAGATGGGACGCGCCAAGCAGATCCTGGACCACCGGTTCCGCGACGGCGACCTGGTGCCGATGGTGGTCGTGATGGGCGACGGCAACGTGCCCGACTTCACCCGGGAACTGCTGGAGAACCTCGCCCCGGCGGCCCGGGCCCGCTACCACGTCTCCGCCGATCCGTCGCGGCAGGCCCTGGCCGGCCTCTCGATGGGCGGCGGGCAGACCTTCGGCGTGCTCAAGACGCATCCGGGGGAGTTCGCGTACGTCGCCGTGTTCTCGGCCGGCTTCGGCAGCGGCGCCGGCGTCGACGCGGAGGCGATCAACCGCGGGACCGAACTGCTGCGCCTGTACATCGGCGACCAGACCGACTTCGTCTATCCCTCGTTCATGACCTCCCTGACCACCCTGACCGATCTCGGCATCCGCTACGAGTTCGACGGAATCACCCCCGGGCCGCACGGCTGGGACGTGTGGCAGAAGAACCTCATCGACCTGGCACCACGACTGTTCAAGCGCTGAACGAGCCCGACCCGTGCTCGCGGGCCGGCTTTGTTAGCGCTCACAAGTGATCTCAGCGGCGCACGAACCCCTGTGCGCCGCGACGGCAGAGGGAAACACGCCAATGAAGAAGAACAAGCTCCTGGTCGCGGCGGCCGTGCTCGCCGCCGCGACCACGCTCACCTCCTGCTCGTCCGGCGAGGAGGGAAGCGGGAACACCGCGAGCGGCGCGAGTAACTGCACGAACACCATCCCGAAGAAGGACCTTCCGGTCGTGACCATGTGGGGCTGGTACCCCAACACGCAGCTCGTCGTCGACAACTTCAACAAGCAGAACGACGAGGTGCAGGTCTGCTGGACCAACGTCGGCCAGGGCAGCGACGAGTACGACAAGTTCCAGACGGCCATCGTGGCCGGCACCGGCGCCCCTGACGTGATCATGATCGAGATGGACCGGATCCCGACCTTCCAGATCCAGGACGCGCTCGTCGACATCAGGCAGTACGGCTACGAGGAGGTCAAGGCCGACTACAGCGAGGGCGCGTGGAAGGACGTCTCGGTCGGTGACGCGGTCTACGGCGTGCCGGTCGACGGCGGCCCGCTGGCGATGATCTACCGCAAGGACATCTTCGAGAAGTACGACATCACGCCGCCGAAGACGTGGGAGGAGTACGAGCAGGCGGCGCAGAAGGTGAAGGACGCGGGCGGCCCGCTGTTCGGCGACTTCGCCGCGAACGTGTCGGCCCTCACGATGGCGCTCCAGATCCAGAAGGGCGCGTCCCCGTTCACCTACCAGGCGGGGGAGAGCTCGATCGGCATCAAGCTGAACGACCAGGCGTCCAAGGACGTGCTCGAGTACTGGGGAGGACTCGCCAAGAAGGGGCTGGTCGGGACGCAGGACCAGTTCACGCCCGAGTACATCGCCGGGGTGATCAACGGCGAGTACGCGACGTACATCTCGGCGGCCTGGGCGCCCGGCTACCTCACCGGCGCCGGGGTCGGCAAGGGCGAGGACACCGGCAAGTTCGCGGTGGCGCCGCTCCCGCAGTGGGACCCGGACAACCCGGTGCAGGTGAACTGGGGCGGATCCGCCTTCTCCGTGACGAGCCAGGCGAAGGACCCTGAACTCGCCGCGAAGGTGGCGTACGGCCTCTACGCCGACCAGGAGTCGCTCACGGACGGCTGGACCAACCAGATCATCTTCCCGCTCAACCTCAAGGCGCTCAACGCCCCCGAGTTCGTCGACCTGGAGGTGGAGTTCTTCGACGGCCAGCAGGCGAACAAGGAGGTCTACGTCCCCGCGGCCAACGCCTACAAGGGAGTCACCTACAGCCCGTTCGGCCAGTACTACTTCGACGCCATGACGAAGCAGGTCAGCGCGCTCATCGACGGCGCCGTCACCGGGTCGGAGGCCGCCGACCGGCTTCAGGAAGACGTGACGAACTACGCCCGAGAGCAAGGCTTCACCGTCCAGTGACGTAACAGGGTGGGCCGCCCTCCACCGGCGGCCCACCCGCGATCGACCAGCACCTACCTCCCGGAGTCCAGGTTGACCCTCATGATCGAGAAGAGCGCGCCACGCGCCCAAGAGAAGACGCACAAAAGACGCGGCAAGGTGCGCCTCCGCGAGCATGTGATGGGATGGCTCTTCGTCGGGCCATTCGGGATCGTCTTCCTGGCGATGCTCATCGCGCCTCTCGCGTACGCGCTGTACCTCAGTCTTTTCCAGAAGAAGCTGATCGGTGGCACCAGCTTCGTCTTCCTCGACAACTACGTGAAGGCGTTCACCGACCCGAGCTTTCTCTCCGGGGCATGGTTCGTCATCCGCTTCTCGCTGGTCTCCATCCCCCTGCAGATCGTCGTCGCGCTCGCGATGGCCCTGATCCTGGACGGCCTGACCTCGCGCTTCGCCCGCTTCTCCCGCCTCATGATCTTCCTCCCCTACGCGATCCCCACGGTCATCGGGGCCATCATGTGGGGCTTCCTCTACAGCAAGAGCTTCGGGCCGCTCTCCGACGTGTTCGGGCTGTTCGGCGTCGCGCCACCCGACTTCCTCGGCAGCAACCTGATCTTCTACGGGCTGGTCAACATCGTCACCTGGCAGTGGGCCGGCTACTACATGATCATCCTGTACGCGGCGCTCCAGGGCATCGACCCGGCGCTGTACGAGGCCGCCCGCATGGACGGCGCCGGCGCATGGCAGGTCGCGCTCCGGATCAAGATCCCGCTGATCGCCCCCGCGCTGCTGTTGATCCTGGTCTTCTCGCTCATCGGCACCTTGCAGTTCTTCAACGAACCGCAGATCCTGAGATCCCTCGCGGCCGGCACGATCGGCCCGGACTTCACCCCCAACATGTACGCCTACCAGCAGGCTTTCGGACTCGCGAACTTCAACTACGGATCGGCGATCTCCTTCGCCCTCGGCGGGATCGTCTTCGTCGGCGTCTACGCCTTCCTGTTCGCCACCCGTAAGCGGAGGAGCTTTCTGTGATGAGTGCCCGGTCCCGCGCCGGCGTCCGCCGGCCGCAACGCCACCTCCCCCTGCAGGTGTTCCTCGGCTTCATGGTCGTGTACTTCCTGGTGCCGTTCTGGTGGGTGGTCGTCAACAGCTCCAAGGACGCCCCCGGCCTGTTCGGCGGCGGCAACACCCTCTGGTTCGCCGACCGGGTCGACTACTTCGGCAACCTGCAGCAGCTGTTCACCTACGACAACGGGATCTACGGCAGGTGGATTCTCAACTCCACCCTGTACGCGCTGGCGGGCGGCGTCGGTGCCACGATCCTGGCCGTCCTGGCCGGCTACGGATTCGCCAAGTACCGGTTCGCCGGCAGGCGCTTCAGCTTCTCGCTCGTGCTCGGCGCGCTGATGGTGCCGGCGACGGCCCTGGTGATTCCCACCTTCATGATGTTCTCGGAGTTCGGGCTGACCAACACGATCTGGGCGGTGATCCTCCCGTCACTGCTCAACCCGTTCGGCGTCTACCTCATGCACGTGTACGCGCGCGACGCGGTCCCCGACGAGATCCTCGACGCGGCGCGGTCCGACGGCGCGGGCGAGATACGGACGTTCTTCCAGGTCGCCTTCCCGCTGATGCGGCCCGCGGTGGTCACCGTCCTGCTGCTGTCCGCCGTGGCCTCCTGGAACAACTACTTCCTGCCTCTCGCCATGCTCTCCGACAACCGCCTCTTCCCCGTCACCGTCGGGCTCGGCCTCTGGCAGGGCATCGCCTCGGCGAACAACGCGGGCGGCACCTCCCTCTGGAGCCTCATCATCCTGGGCGCGCTCGTGTCGGTCGTCCCGCTCGTCATCGCCTTCTTCACCCTGCAGCGGCACTGGCGCGGAGGACTGTCCGTCGGCGGCCTGAGATAACGCCCCGCACCCGGCCGGGGAACCGGCCGTCCGGCAGGACACGCCCGGACGGCCGGGGCACGCATGCGGGTGTCAGTCCAGGGACAGCCCCGCGGCCGGGGTCACCCGGGCGGCCCTGCGGGACGGGAGAACGGCGGCGAGAAGTCCGGCTATCGCGGCGATGAGGACGACGACGCCGAGCGACGGCCAGGGGACGTACATGGCGGCGTCGCGGAGAGCCGGCTTCACCAGGGTCTCGTAACCCACCCAGGCGAACCCGACCCCGATCACGGTGCCGAGCAGCGCGGCCACCACCGACAGCAGCACCGCCTCGGCCGCCAGCATCCTCCGCAACTGCCCGCGGGTGAGCCCGAGCGCCCGCAGCATGGCGTGCTCGCGGGCCCGTTCGAGCACGGAGAGCCCGAGCGTGTTCGCGATCCCGACCAGAGCGATCACGACGGAGACACCCAGCAGGCCGAGCGCCGCCCAGGTGTAGGTGCTCAACTGCTGGTCCAGCGACTCCCAGGTCCGCAACCCGTTCTCGATGGCCGCGCCCCCCGCCAGCTCCTCGAGGTCGCCGCCGAGCTGGGCCGGGTCGACGCCGGAGGAGGCGCGGATCCAGACCGCGTACGGCTCGGGAGCGTCGGTGAGCTCGGCCAGCGTCTCGGGCGCGACCACGCCCGCGGGGCCCCAGCCGGTGCCGACGGCGACCCGCAACCGGGCGCGCCGGTCGCCGACGCGCACCGTGACCTGGTCGCCGGCGCGGAGGCGCAGGCCCTTGCCGAAGGCCTCGGAATCGATTCTGATCTTGCCCGGTTCGACCCGGGCGAAGGCTCCGCCGTCGCGAGCCACCCGCTCGGCGTCCGGAGCGGTGACCACCGGGATCGCTTCGCCGAGCCCCTTCACCCGGGCCACCGCGCCGTCCACGGGAACGGCCTCCTCGACGCCGGGAGTGCGGCGTATCCGGTCGAGGAGATCAGCGGCGACCGGCCCGTCGGGCGAGGTGAGCGCGAGGTCGATGGGGTGGTCCCTGCCGATCTGCTCGTCCAGTGACGACTGCCACGTGGACATCCCCGTGAGGACGGCGGTCGTCAGGGTGACGCCGACCAGCAGGGACGCGGTGGTGGTGGCGGTCCGGCGCGGGTTGCGCACGGCGTTCGCGGTCGCCAGCCTGCCGGCGGGCCCGAGCAGCGCACCGACGATCCGCACCAGCCGCGGGATGAGCACCGGCCCGAAAAGCAGTACGGCGGCGAACACCGATCCTCCGCCGGCCAGCATGAGCGCCGTACTGTCCAGCACCATGGCCGTCCCGAGCAGGGACAGCCCGGCCACCAGGAGGAACGCGGCGAGCGCCGGCCGCAGCAGACCGGTGGCGGTGTGCACCTCGACCGCGGTCTCCGGGCGCAGCGCCGCCAGCGGGCTCACCCGGACCACCCGCCGGGCGGGCAGCCAGGACGCGACCATGGTGACCACCAGGCCGACGATGAACCCTCCCAGCAGCCAGAGCGTGGGCAGGTCGGCGGTGCCCATCGGGACCGTGGGAGCGAGGGCGCCGATCAGGGCGGTCAGCCCGTACCCGAGACCGACGCCGGCCACTGTCCCGGCCAGGGACGCGAGCACCCCGACGACGGCAGCCTCGCGACGTACCGAACGCACCACCTGCCGGCGGGTCGCGCCGACGCAGCGCAGCAGCGCGAAGTCGCGCAGGCGTTGCGCGAACAGGATGGAGAACGTGTTCGCGATGACCAGGACCGAGACGAAGAGCGCGATGCCGGCGAACAGCAGCAGCATCACCGACAAGCTGTCCACCCTGTTCTGGACATAGGTCAGCCGCTCCGCGGCGAACCCCTCCGGCGACAGCGCCTTCGCGCCCTCGGGGAGCCGGCCCGCCTCCCCGCGCACCGCCACCGAGCCCAGATGGAGGTGCTCGCGCCACCGCAGCAACTGCGGCCAGGTGACGTAGACGGAAGCCTGGGCGATGGGCGAGGGGGACTTCACGAGACCGACCACTTTCACGCCGGCCGCGGCGGCGCCCTTGCCGATCCGCATCCGGTCGCCGACCGCGACGTCCTCGGCCTGGGCGAAGTACACGTCCACCACGGCCTCGCCCGTCCGGGCCGGGAAGCGGCCCTCGCTGAGCTCCTGCCAGCGCCACACCTGCGAGGTGGCGATCGGCCCCACGGCCGTTTCGGGGAGCCGCCGGTCGCCGGCGTGCGCCGGCAGCATGGCCCGGCCGATCACGGAGGCGTTCTCGCCGTGTCGTTCGGCGTAGGCGATCACGGCCTCCGCGTCCAGGTCGGACGACGGCCACCCGGCAGGCGAGACCACCTGGTCGGCATTGCGGTACGGCGCCCCCAGCCCGCCCATCAGCCCGTTGATCGCTCCGGAGGTGAGCACGCCGACCACGACGACGAAGGAGACCGCGACGGTGACCGCGATCGCCGCCGCGACGTACCTGCGGATGTAGGTGCGCAGTGACGCGAGGAAGACGGTACGCATCAGACGATCCGCCCGTCCCGCATGGTCACCACGTCGTCGGCGTACCGCGCCGCCTCCCGCTCGTGGGTGACCATCACGACGGTCTGCCCCAGCTCCCGCGCCGACCGCCGCAGCTGCCGGAGCACCTCCGCCGACGTGGCGCTGTCCAGGTTCCCGGTGGGCTCGTCGGCGAAGAGCAGAACCGGCTCGGTGATCAGGGCGCGGGCGATCGCGATCCGCTGCTGCTGGCCGCCGGACAGCTCCGCGGGCCGATGGCCGAGCCGGTCGGCCACGCCGAGGGCGTCGGCGAGCGTCCGCACCCGCTTCCGCACCGCGTCGTCCACCCGGCGCCCGCCCAGCTCCAGCGGGAGCACGATGTTCTCGGCCGCGGTGAGCATCGGCAGCAGGTTGAACGACTGGAACACGAAGCCCACGTGCTCGCGCCGGAACACCGTCAGCGCGTCGTCGCCGAGAGAGCCGAGGTCGGTCCCGGCCACGGTGACGGTGCCGCCGCTGGGCTGGTCGAGCCCGGCCAGGCAGTGCATCAGCGTGGACTTGCCCGACCCGCTCGGCCCCATGATCGCGGTGAAGCGTCCGCGCGGCAGGTCGAGGTCGACGCCGCACAGCGCGTGCACCTGGGCATCGCCTCGTCC
Organism: Nonomuraea sp. NPDC049649; assembly: GCF_040675175.1. Classification (NCBI taxonomy): domain Bacteria; kingdom Bacillati; phylum Actinomycetota; class Actinomycetes; order Streptosporangiales; family Streptosporangiaceae; genus Nonomuraea; species Nonomuraea sp. NPDC049649. Next base: position 8,450 of record NZ_JBFAOH010000039.1, on the reverse strand, counting down.
GTAGGTCTTGGTCAGGCCGCGCGCGGCGGCGGCCGGTGAACTGTCACCCATGCCCCGCAGTCAAGGACGCGCGGTGTTGTCGGCACGTACGAGATTCTCGATACGCGGGCGATACCCGCCGGTCCGTAGCCTCGGAGCATGCGCGTGCTGATCGTCGAGGACGAGCCCTACCTGGCGGAAGCGATCCGCGACGGCCTGCGCCTGGAAGCGATCGCCGCCGACATCGCCGGCGACGGCGGCACCGCCCTGGAGCTGCTGAGCGTCAACGCGTACGACATCGCCGTCCTCGACCGGGACATCCCCGGGCCCTCCGGTGACGAGGTGGCCCGGAGCATCGTCGCCTCCGGCAGCGGGACGCCGATCCTCATGCTCACCGCCGCCGACCGGCTCGACGACAAGGCCAGCGGGTTCGAGCTGGGCGCCGACGACTACCTCACCAAGCCGTTCGAGCTGCGGGAGCTCGTGCTCAGGCTCAGAGCGCTCGACCGCAGGCGCGCCTACAACCGGCCGCCGGTCCGGGAGATCGCCGGTCTGCGGCTGGACCCGTTCCGTCGCGAGGTCTACCGCGACGGCCGTTACGTCGCGCTGACCAGGAAGCAGTTCGCCGTGCTGGAAGTCCTCGTCGCCGCCGAAGGCGGTGTCGTCAGCGCCGAAGAACTGCTGGCCCGCGCCTGGGACGAGAACGCCGACCCCTTCACCAACGCCGTCCGCATCACGGTCTCCGCGCTGCGCAAACGCCTCGGCGAACCCTGGATCATCGCGACCGTGCCCGGCGTCGGCTACCGCATCGGCGAGGGAGGAGACCGTGGATAGAAAGCCCGGCCTGAGCGTCCGGCTCAAACTCACCCTCAGCTACGCCGGGTTCCTCATGCTCGCCGGCGTCCTGCTGCTCGCCGCGGTCTGGCTGCACCTGCGGGTGGAGGGGGTGATCAGGGCGGACGCGGGGCTGATGCCCAGACGCTTCGTCATCCTCCAGGACTTCGCGCCGGCGGCGGGCGCGGTGCTGCTCTTCCTGCTGCTCTTCGGCCTCCTGGGCGGGTGGCTGCTCGCCGGCCGCATGCTCGCCCCGCTGACCCGCATCACCGGCGCCGCCCGCCTGGCCGCCGACGGGTCGCTCACCCACCGCATCCGGCTGAAAGGCCGCCAGGACGAGCTCCGCGAACTCGCCGACGCCTTCGACACCATGCTCGCCCGCCTCGAAGCCCACGTCGCCGAACAGCGGAGGTTCGCCGCCAATGCCTCCCACGAACTGCGCACCCCGCTGGCGATCACCCGCTCACTCCTCGACGTGGCCCGCGACGACCCGGCCCACGACCACGCCCGCCTCGTCGACCGCCTGCACGCCGTCAACACCCGCGCCATCGACCTCACCGAGGCGCTGCTCCTGCTCAGCCGCGCCGACCAGCGATCCTTCACCCGGGCGCCCGCCGACCTGTCCCTGCTGGCCGAGGAGGCCGCCGAAACCCTGCTCCCGCTCGCCGAGAACCGCGGCGTCACCCTCCACACCTCCGGCGACATCACCCCGGTCCTCGGCTCCCCGCCGCTCCTTCTGCAGCTCACGACGAACCTCGTGCACAACGCCATCGTCCACAACCGCCCGGAAGGCGGCACCGTCCGGATCGAGACCGGCCTCCGCCCCGGCGCCGTGGAACTCACCGTCGAGAACACCGGCGAGCCCCTGCCCCCGGACCTGCTCCCGACCCTCACCGAACCCTTCCAGCGCGGCACCGCCCGCGTCCGCGACGGCCACCCGGGCACCGGCCTCGGCCTGGCCATCGCCCAGAGCATCACCCGCGCCCACGACGGCACCCTCACCCTCACCCCGCGCCCCGGCGGCGGCCTCCGAGCCGTCGTCCGGCTCCCGGCCTCCGCGCGCCATCCCGCCGCACCGCCCCGCCCGCCGGTACGTTCGTCCTGTTCATGACCGTACGAACGAGGACCCGTCATGCAGGCCATCACCGTACGAGACCGCGCCACCGCGCCCGCCCTGACCGAGGAGCCCTACCCGCACGCCGCCGAGAACGACGTCGTCGTCCGGGTCTGCGCCGCCGGGTTCACCCGCGGCGAGCTCGACTGGCCGTCCACCTGGTCCGACCGGGCAGGCCGCGACCGGACGCCGAGCGTGCCCGGGCACGAGGTGTCGGGGACCGTCGCCGAGCTGGGATACGGGACGACCGGCCTGACCGTCGGCCAGCGGGTGTTCGGCCTGACCGACTGGGCGCGGAACGGCACGCTCGCCGAGTACGTGGCGGTGGAGGCCCGCAACCTCGCCCCGCTGCCCGCCGACGTCGAGCACACCGTGGCCGCCGCGCTGCCGATCTCGGGGCTGACCGCGTGGCAGGGCCTGTTCGACCACGGCCGCCTGACGGCGGGACAGACCGTAATGATCCACGGCATCGCGGGCGGCGTCGGCTCCCTCGCGGCGCAGCTGGCGTGCGAGGCGGGCGCCCGGGTGATCGGCACCGGCCGGGCGCATGACCGGGACACCGCACTCGGCCTCGGCGCCGCGGCCTTCCTGGACCTGTCGGCCGACCCCCTCGACCAGGCCGGCCAGGTCGACGTGGTGCTGGACGTGATCGGCGGCGACGTCCTGGAACGCTCGGCCGCCCTGGTGCGCCCCGGCGGCACCCTCGTCACCGTCGTCTCACCGCCCCCGGCCCGGCCCCGCGACGGCCACGCGGTCTTCTTCGTCGTCGAACCCGACCGCGCCCGCCTGACGGACCTCGTCCGCCGAGTCCGCGACGGCCGCCTCCGCCCCCTCATCGGCGCCGTCCGCCCCCTCGCCGAAGCCCCGTCGGCGTTCACCCCCTCCCACCGCACCCCAGGCAGAACGATCATCCGGGTTGCGGAGGGCGAGTAGCTCCTCATGGTCGTGGAAGGTGAGCAGCCGGTGACGGGCGGGGGAGGAGCCTCGCAGTCCTGCGGAGGGCGTGCAGCCGGGAGGGGGTCCGCAGTCAGAACGGTCACCCAGGTCGTGGAGGGGGTGGCCGGTGGTTGCGGATGCTGGAGGGTGGCTCCGCATCCGCAGGGGGACGATCATCCGGGTCGCGGAAGGGTGTCCTGCAACGCCGGGTGGGCGGTCAGCCGCGGGGTGCCGGGCGGGACAGGAGGTGGGGGTGGAGGAGAGTGGCCCGCTGGCGGGGTAAGCCGCCGGCGAGTGCGGCGTCGGTGAGTGCGGCGGCTACCCAGCCGATGTCGGCGGGGCGGCCGTCCGGCCGGCTGATGAGCAGGTCGCCTTCGCGCCGATCCCGGCACACCGCCGCCAGCAGGCGCTGGACCTGAGGGGAGAGGGGGTACGGGACCGGGCAGTCCCCGTCGCGCAGCACGATCACGCCGAGCGGGTCGTCGCCGGGCGTCATATGCAGGTCGCAGACCGTCAGGGCGGCCAGCGCGGCCACCGACGCGCCGGTGGCCTCCAGCAGCGCGACCGCCAGGGCTTCGGCACACCGGCCGTCGTCGGCCAGCCGCGCGACCCCGCTCCGCAGCAGGCGACGTTCTTCCCGGGTGACCGGGGACGCGCTGTCCGCGAGGCGCTGCTGACGGACGGCGCCGCATCGTACGGCGAACGCGTGGAAGGACGCCAGGATCGCACGCCGGCGGGACACCGTCGCCGGGGCGAGCGGACGGCCGGACGGGCCGACGCCGGTGGTGAGGGCGGCGTAGCAGTAGGCGTCCACGTGGGCGCCGCAGGTGGCGAGCGGTTCGAGCGCCGGTTCGGCGGCCCGCAGCCAGCGCAGCCACGAGGCCAGGATCCGCAGGCAGGCCTGCCGCCGCGCCGGGGAGGGCCGGTCGGCGAGCCAGGCGGCGACGGTGCGCCGGGTCAGCGGGTCCAGCGCGTCGATCAGTTCGACGTCGGCCTTGAGGTGCCGCCGGTGCAGGCCCTCGAGCCGCCCGACGCTGTCGGCGTCGTTCGGGTGCCTCATCCGGTGATCGCACTCCGGGCGAGGCGATGCCGGGGAGACGCCGCGGCGGCGCTGGAGCGCCGGATATGGCAGACCATGCCTGACAGACCCATCACGATCCAGATCATCCCACGTTTTGGGGTGCCGCCCGGTACAAAGCGGCGGGCTTTCAGCCGAGAGCGTGGTCCAGGTTGAAGGCCGCGCTGATGAGAGCGAGGTGGGTGATGGCCTGCGGAAAGTTGCCGAGCTGCTCGCCGGTGTGGCCGATCTCCTCGGCGTACAGGCCCAGATGGTTCGCGTACGTGAGCATCTTCTCGAACGCCAGGCGGGCCTCGTCGACCCGGCCGGCGCGGGCCAGCGCCTCCACGTACCAGAAGGAGCAGATGGAGAACGTGCCTTCCGGCCCGCTCAGCCCGTCGGGGCTGACCTCCGGGTCGTAGCGGTAGACCAGCGAGTCGGAGACCAGCCCGTCGCCGAGCGCGTCGAGGGTCGACAGCCACTTGGGGTCGGTGGGGGAGACGAACTTGGCCAGCGGCATCATCAGCAGGGACGCGTCCAGCACGTCCTCGTCGAAGTGCTGCACGAACGCCCGCAGCCTGGGCGACCAGCCGCGCCGCATGATCTCCCGGTAGATCGCGTCGCGGGCCTCACGCCAGCGCGCGATGTCGGCGGGCAGGCCGCGCTGGATCGCCACCCGCATGGCGCGTTCGATCGCGACCCAGCACATCAGCCGCGAGTACACGAAGTTCTTGCGGCCGCCGCGGGTCTCCCAGATGCCCTCGTCGGGCTGGTCCCAGTGCAGGCACACCCAGTCGACCAGGGTGCAGAGCTCGTCCCAGCGGTCGCTGGCGATCGGGTCGCCCCACTTGTTGTAGAGGTAGATGGAGTCGATGAGCGCCCCGTAGATGTCGAGCTGGAGCTGGCCGGCGGCGGCGTTGCCGATCCGTACCGGCGCGGAGCCCCGATAGCCCTCCAGATGATCGAGTTCCTCCTCGGGCAGGTCGCTGCGCCCGTCGATCCCGTACATGATCTGGAGCGGGCCGGTGTCGCCGTCGTCGCTGAGCGGCACGTGCGAGGACAGGAAGCCGATGAAGGACTCCGCCTCCTCGGTGAACCCCAGCCTGAGCAGCGCGTACACGCAGAACGCGGCGTCGCGGATCCACACGTACCGGTAGTCCCAGTTGCGCTCGCCGCCGAGCCGCTCGGGCAGGCTGGTCGTCGGCGCGGCGACGATCCCGCCGGTCGGGGCGTACGTGAGCAGCTTCAGCGTGAGCGCCGAGCGGTGGACCACTTCGCGCCACCGGCCCCGGTAGCGCGAGGACGACAGCCAGCGCCGCCAGTAGCGGACCGTGGCGGTGAACTCCTCCTCGGCCTCCGCGATCGGGCAGCCGCGCGCCGCGAGCCCGTGGCCCACCCGGTCGAGCGCGAACACCGCCTGCTCACCCTCCGCGAGCTCGAACTTGGCCCACGCGTCCTGCCCGTCGGTCTCCATCGGCACGCTGGCCGTCAGCGACAGCGACAGCGACGCCGACTCGAACAGCACCCGGTCACCCTCCGTGCGGACGGTGTGCGGCTGCCGCGCGTAGTCGAAACGGGGCGCCACCCGGGCGCGGAACGGCAGCGAACCGCGCACGCAGGACACCCGGCGGATCATCCGGTGCCGGTCGGCCTCGCGCGAGTCGTCCGCGACGGGCATGAAGTCCTGGATCTCGCCCACCCCGTCGTCGGCGAAGAAGCGGGTGATGAGGACGTTGGTGTCGGGGAAGTAGAACTGCTTGGTCCTGGCCGGGGCGTCGGCGGCCAGCTCGAACGACCCGCCCCGGTCGGCGTCGAGGATCGCGGCGAACACGCTGGGCGCGTCGAAGCGCGGGCAGCAGTACCAGTCGACGGTGCCGTTCGTGCCGACGAGCGCGACCGTCCGCAGGTCGCCGATGAGACCGTGGTCCCCGATCGGCAGATAGCGGGATTCTCCAGCAGTCATGACAGCCCCCCTTGCACCCCACGCTAGGCATGCCGGGTTCGTGCCAGTTTCTGCCGATCGCCAAGCCCCGGCAGATCTTCTCCCGGGGGTCAGCCCGACACGATGTCGATGACCGCCGTCCCGTCCTGCCGGGCCGCGAGCTGGATCACCACCGCGCCGGGCCGCGGACTCGGCCGCGCGTCCGCCACCCCGCCGCACGAGTTCCCGGAACCGTCGCGGCGCAGCACGGTGACACACCCCGACCCCGGCCCGCTCACCACACCGGTGGACTGCCCGCCGTGCGACTTCACCGTGTACTCGACCAGATCAGGCCCCACCTCGGTCACCGCCAGCGTCGCCGGCCCGAACGGCCCCCTGAACCGGATCTTCACCGCCTCCGACACCGCGATCCGGCAGTCGCCGTCCGCGCACTCGCTTACGTCCTGCCCGGCCACCGGCGGCGCGGCGACGGCGGACGGACTCGGGGGAGGCTCCGCCGAGCGGGCCGCGGACACGCTCGTCTCAGGCGGATACGCGTCCAGCACCTGCTCCGACCCCCCGCAACCGATCACCGCCTGCGTGACCAGCACTCCCAGCGCCACACCCGCACCCACTCGACGCGCTCTCATCGCCGCTCCCCCCGTTGTCCTGCGTGGAGTCGTACCCCTGATCCCGGCAGCCGCCCCAGCCACAGGCCAGAACTGAGCAAATTCCTTAATTACCCACCTGGACAGTAGGGAAAGCAGAGATTAAAGTCAGGGCCATGAGCTGCCACCCCTGCTGTCGCCTCCTCCAGCCGCACGCTCGTACCTGTCGCTGACCGTGTGACCGCGCACGCCGGGACATCGCCGTCCCGCGCCACGGCATCCACCCCGAATCCACCGCACGCGTGACGGGCCCCCGTCCGTCCTGACGTGCCTGCGTGTCCTCCTCAAGGAGCCGTTTCACGATGTCATCACCCGCCGTCTCCTCCGGCGTGCCCGCGGACGTGATCCGCGGTGCTCCGCCGGCGTTCGTCCCCCGGCTGGCCGCGCGCGGCCGCCGCCTGATCGGTCTCACCGTCCTGCTGGCCGTCTGGCAGATCGGTGCCTCCCGCGGGCTGCTCGGTGCGGCCACCCCGCCGCCGACCCAGGTGCTGGAGGCGGGTGCCGAGCTGATCCGCTCCGGTGAGCTGCCGGTTCACCTGCTGGCCTCCCTGGAGCGGGTGGCCAAAGGGCTGTCGCTCGGGCTCACCGCCGGTCTGCTGCTCGGTCTGGCCGCCGGCCTGTTCAAGGTCGCCGAGGATGTCATCGACGCGCCGCTCCAGGCGCTGCGGATGCTGCCGCACCTCGCCCTCGTCCCCGTCTTCATCATCTGGTTCGGTATCGGCGAGACCGCCAAGGTGGCCCTCATCACGATCGGGCCGATCTTCCCGCTGTACATCAACGTCTTCCACGGCATCCGCGGCGTGGACGAGCGGATCGTCGAGTCGGCCCGCTCCTGCGGGGTGCGCGGGCTCGCGCTGGTCCGCAAGGTGATCCTGCCCGGCGCGCTGCCGCAGATCCTGGTCGGCCTGCGGCAGTCGCTCGGCGTCGGCTGGCTCAGCCTGGTGGTCGCGGAGATGACGGCCACCACCGCCGGGATCGGCTTCCTCGTCACCGACGCCAAGGAGTTCCTCCGCACCGACGTGGTGTTCGTCGTGCTCGTCGTGTACGCGCTGCTCGGCCTCACCACCGATCTGGCCGTACGGGCGATCGAACGCAAGACGCTGGGCTGGCGCCACGGGCTGGTGGCGCGATGACCACCACCGGGGTGCGGGTGCGCGGGCTGCGGCGCGGCTTCGCCGGGCGGGAGATCCTCACCGGCGCCGACCTGGACCTCGCGCCCGGCGAGTTCGTCGCGCTGCTGGGCGCCAGCGGGTCGGGGAAGAGCACGCTGCTGCGGGCCGTCGCCGGGCTGGACACCCAGGCCGAGGGCGAGCTGGACGTGCCCGAGCGGCGGGCCGTCGTCTTCCAGGAGCACCGCCTGCTGCCCTGGACGACGGTGTGGCGGAACGTCACGCTCGGCCTCACCGGCCGCGGACTCCGCACCAGAGCCCTGGAGGCGCTGGGCGAGGTTGGGCTGGCCGCCCGCGCCGACGCCTGGCCCGTCACCCTGTCCGGCGGCGAGTCGCAGCGGGTCGCCCTGGCCCGCGCCCTCGTCCGCACCCCCGACCTGCTCCTGCTCGACGAGCCGTTCGGCGCGCTCGACGCGCTCACCCGGATCAGGGCGCAGGCCCTGGTCGCCCGCCTGTGGAGCCGGCATCGGCCCGCCGTCCTGCTGGTCACCCACGACGTGGACGAGGCGCTGCTGCTCGCCGATCGGGCGCTGGTGCTCGACGGCGGGCGCATCGCCGGGGAGTTCGCCGTCGACGTGCCCCGTCCCCGATCGACCGACCATCCCCGCTTCGCGGCTCTGCGCCGCCGCCTGCTCGCCGCCCTCGGCGTCGAGCCCGGCATCCGACACCAGGAGACACCATGACACTCCCTGTGTCAACCTCAGGCAGCAACGAACTCGTTGAGCGCTGCTGCGGCGCCGTGTTTGGCGGGGTCGTAGGGGACACCGTCGAG
>NZ_JBFAOH010000038.1:0-61641 GCF_040675175.1 Nonomuraea sp. NPDC049649 | reverse complement strand
TGACGGGGTTATTGGAGAAGTCGTGTCACTAGGGCTTTTCGTCGTTTCCACTAGGCCGTAACGCGCCGACCTGCGGTTTCAGGCCCGAACGCGCCGTGGATCATGGATTAGCTGCGGAACGCAGGCTTCACAGGCATAGTGTTACCAGGTGATGAGTGTAGGGATGAGTGATGCGTAATTGAGTACCCGGCCCTGCTGTACACATTCTTCCCAAGCGGTCCGCTGTGTAGAATTGCCAACGTTCTGCACCGCAGCGGCAAGCGCGTCATAAGCAATGTGGTACACGGCGTCGACTTCGCCAGTCCCGCGGGCAATAGCTTGAAGGCGGCTTGGAAGTGGCTCGGCCGTTACTGTCACGAGATGTGGCTGGCGCCCGCGTCTATGGCGAATCATCTGGTTGAACTCATGCCTAATGTTCTGTACGCGATCAGATCGGATCGTCCATTTGCAGGAGATCGCGGCGTGCAAGAACGGTGATCCTCCGCTCGGGTTTCCAATAGCAACTGTAACGTCTGGCTTGATCACATAGTCCTGGCCAATAGTGACAGCTATTGTTGGGTCGTCTTTTACTAGATTGTCGACCGCTCGAAGGTGTTGGTATTGGGAAAAGTCTGCAACGAATCGCTTGCGGGAGACAATCCAGGGTTGTCCTGAATGATGCTGGAAAAGCTGAGCTTTCAGGTCGTCCTCAACCAGGGACTCCAGAGCGGGTCCTGGGTTGGCGGGAACGGCAGAAGGGACCCCAGGTGGGACTCCTAAATGGTTCAGGATGTCTGCGGCCAGCGCAACCGACTGATAGCTGTCAGTATCTGCGGAGTTGGGCACGAGAAGCTGCTTTTTCTTCAGCTGCCATCCCAGGAGGTGCTTTGCAAAAGGCGCGGTCACGCTGGCAGATGTTACTGGACAAGAGACTCGTTCACACGGGGCTGAAACCTACCTGTGACGAGAGGCGATCGCCGACGGCAGTGGGCCACCCGCTAGCTGATCTTGGTTCTGTGCTTGTTGAACAGGTCATGCCGCAGGTGGTCCTCCTGTCCGAGGAACGCCTTGAAGTTGCCGAGGCTGTATGCGACGTCTCCGTTGGACCGCGGGGTCTGAGTCAGCTCGAAGTCGTGGCCGAGGTGGTTCAGATGCCGCTCGACCTCTGGCTGATCCAGCGGATGATCAGTTCCAGCTAGCTGTGCGACCATCTGCTCAACGGTCAGAGGGCGGCTGCTGGTGGCAAGAACCTTGTAGACGGGATCCAGGACGGCATTGGTGTTTTCCACCAAGGTGCGCTTGCTGCCTTCTTTTCGCAGAGCCTTCCTGATCGCGACGCCAAGTGCCTTCGCGACCGGAGGTGGGAATGCGTTGCCGATCTGCCGGTACTTAGATGTCTTCCTGCCGAGGAACTCCCAATCCTCGAACTCCTCGCCGTACCAGCCTTGGATGCGTGCAACCATCTCTACGGTCAGCATTGGGTGTTTGACACCCTTCACCCTTGGGTTGGTCGGACCGGGAGGATCGTCCGCTACACCCTTGCCGTCGACCCCCATGGCCTCCCATGCAGCCTTGGCGCGAGTTGGGCCTAGGTCAGCGCCGCCATGTCTCTTGGATCCTCCGACAATGGTCGGGGCGATCTTGTTTGCCTGCTGGACCCACTCGTCCAGCCGGTCCTCTGACCAGTCGCCCTTGGCCATCAAATCCCTGAGCAGTTCGCCAACGGTGGGGGGCTCTGCCTTGTTCTTCTCGGGCCACTCGAAATATTCGGCATACTCGGGCAGTAGCGCGACCAGGACAAACCGGGGGCGGAGCTGGGAGACTCCGTAGTGATCCGCTTGCAGCAGCTGCCACTCGGCTATGTAGCCGTGCTCCTTGAGCCGGTCAAGCACTCGCTGCCGATATGCCGTGAACCGGCTCCCGCTCAAACCCTTGACGTTCTCAAGCAGGAGTGCCTTGGGCCTCATCTGGCCGCACAGCTCCACTGCCCACGCGAACAAGTCGCGCTCGTCTGTGGCGCCGAGTTGTTTGCCGGCGATGCTGAAGGGCGGGCAGGGGACACCTCCGGCGAGTAGATCGACGCCGTAGTGTTCCTTCGGGTTCCACAGGTCAGGGTCGGCAACGTCGCCGATCTTCACAGTCTCAGCCGCCTCCTTCTCGTCATAGCCGAGGACTTTGACGAGGTTGTGCCGGAGTGTCTTGGCGGCTTGTTCGTCGAGCTCGATCGCAAGGGAGTGCCGGAAACCTGCTCGCTCCAGCCCCAGGGACTGTCCACCAGCCCCAGCGCAGATCTCAACGACCTTGAGCACGTCTTCGTCTGTTGCCGCCGCCGTTCCCAGTCCGGGCGCACTGGCAGCGAGCTCCTGTTCCGGTCCTGCGTTGTTCAGGTCGAAGAGCTGCTCGCCATCTCCAGCCTGGATCTCGATGACGCGAGACTGCTTTTCGGTCACTGGGACCCCTTTCGTAGCCCGGACGAGGCAATGGACCGGTGGGTAGCTGTATCTTCGCGGAGAAGACCGTCAGCCGTACGCCCTATGGGATGAGCGTGGGAGAGAGCAAGAGGGTTCGGGCCAGGCAGCAGGCCCACGAGCGGGGCGTCTATCCAGCGCCGCTCAACGAGGGCCGGTCGCGCAACATGCAGGCCAACCGGCGATCCAATACCAAACCCGAGGTCGCCCTGCGTAGCGCGCTGCACCGCCTTGGACTGCGCTACCGCAAGGACCTTCGGCTGGACCTGGGTGAGGTCAAGGTCCGGCCCGACATCGTCTTCACCGCGAAGAAGGTTGCTGTCTTCGTTGACGGCTGCTTCTGGCATGTCTGCCCTGAGCATGGCCGGCAACCCACGACGAACGAGTGGTACTGGACGCCCAAGCTTCGCCGGAACATGGAACGCGACCAGCGCGTCAACTCGGCGCTTGAGGCGGCTGGCTGGCAGGTGATCCGGCTTTGGGAACACGAAGCCCTGACCACGGCCGTGGCGACCGTGGTGGCAGCGGTGAAGCCGGATACCGAACATGCTAGCGAGACTAGCGTGACCCAGAGCAGTCCCGGCAATCAGAGTGAGCAGTGAACACCGCATCTCGGGTAAACCTCCATCCTTGCCGCGCGAATCGTGCTGATCTGATGGAGAAAGTGATGTTCGCCAGGCGTGTCCGCGGTCGTGTCCTTGCTCCCTGAAGGGATCAGCGAGCTGCTACGCCGTCCCATTACGCGGCTCATCGGTAAGCGCGCTTCCCCGGTGAGGATGGAGTCCCATATCCGCTCCGCCGTGAGCCGTCTCCACGGTCCGGCGTAGGCGATGCGTATGGGGGTCGTCTGGTACGTACGACGGATCAGGTACATGCCGCCAGAGGCGAGTAGCTCGTACACGATCGTCCGGCACGAGCAGGTGTAGGTCAGGACTCGCGATCGATAGGGCTGCTCAGCCATCCAGTCGAGTGACGTCACGGGAGTGCCGATGCGGCCTGGCGGGTGCGGGGAAAGCCCCGGACAGATCCACTCGTCCGGATCGATCATGACGGCTCACCCAGCAAGACCCAGACGACCTTGCCGCCTGTTCGCGGCCACCGGTATCCCCAGCTGACGGCCAGAGCGTCGACCACGTACAGGCCCCGGCCGCCAAGTGCCTCTGTATCAGGGCTGCGGTGTTTTGGAGGGTGGCGGCTGCAGTCCCACACCTCAAGGACGACGCCGGTCGACGCCTGGTGAAGTCCGACCCTCAGGCGCCGGTAGCGCCCGGCAAGTGCTCCGTACGCCGCAACCTCGTCCTCGTCAGGGGTGGACGCCTTGATGCCGTTGGTGACCAGCTCGCTGATCACGAGCTGGGCATCGTCGATGAGGGTGTCGCGGCCCCAGCCCATGAGCACATGCGCCACATGCCGCCGTGCGAGAGATACCGAGAGCGGGTGGACTGGCAGCTCGGTGTGGTTGCGCCAGGTGGCCGGTGAAACGGCGGTCATGCTCACCTCCCCGTGACAGACAGTGCGTCTTGTACGCCTGCGTGGATTCCAAGCATGCGGATTCAGCAGCGCCCATAGGGCTTTTACATGGCGAAATATGTGTGACAAAAAACGACACGATAAAGATATTGCGGGTCATTGATGTGTAGCTGTACTGTCACGGTCAGTGATATTCGCTGGCAGGAGGAACGGGGTGGACATCGAAACCAGTGGCCCCATGTCTCCTCGGGCTCGCTTCGCCCAGGAGCTTGAGCGGCACCGTAGGGAGGCCGGGCTATCGCAAATCGCCCTGAGCGCCCGAATGTGCTGCCATACGTCACTTATCAGTCACATCGAAAGAGGACGGCGAGCGCCCACGCGTGACTTCGCGGAAGGGCTTGATCGAGCCTTCGGGGTGGACGGGCATTTCGTAGGTCTATTCAAGCAGATATCCCATTCGCCAAATCTCGGCTGGTTTGCCCGCTGGGTCGAGGAGATCGAGCCTCAGGCGGTCATCCTCCAATCCTGGGATCCGCTGCTGGTGCCGGGCTGTCTGCAGACTCCCGAGTACGCGCGAGCCCTCCTCTCCTCCACGTCCCCGGCCGATCAACTGGAGGAACGGGTGCTCGCTCGTACGCAACGAGTCCAGTTGTTCGACGCTCCCGGCGGTCCGATCTATCTGGCCCTGATCGACGAGAACGTGCTCCACCGGCCGATTGGCGGCACAGCGATCCTGGCAAATCAGCTCCGTTACCTGCTGGAACTGTCCTCTCATCCGCGCATCACCATCCAGGTCGTACCAGTGGCCGCCGGTTGCACAGTCGGCATGGTGACGGGGTTCGTGCTGGCCCGGTTGCGCGATGGTGCGGAGATCGCTTCGACGGATTCGTTGCTCGCGGGACATGTGACTGGCGACTATGGTGTGGTCGCGCAGCTCAAAGTGAGGTATGAAACAATCAGAGCGGACGCACACTCACAATCCATGTCACAACGGTTGATCGAAGAGGCGGCGGCTAAATGGGTGAGCTGAATCTTGACGCGGCCGAATGGCGTAAGGCCACGGCCAGCGGCGACGTGGGCCAGTGCGTCGAAGTGGCGACCAATCTTCCCGGTGTCGTCGCCGTGCGCGACAGTAAGAACCCTCAAGGCCCGGCCCTGATCTTCACGCCGGGGGAGTGGCGGGCGTTCGTGGGCGGCGTCAAGGACGGCGAGTTCGACCTGGCGTGATCGGTTCCGTCTGCTGGGCGGCAAGGGATGACCTGTAGGGGAGAGCCGTTCGATCGCAATCCCCCACAGCGGTGCCCATGCAGGTCGTAGAGGATGCGGTGAGGATATGCACGCCGTCGATCTCGTAAACGCGCAGTGGCGTAAGGCCACCGCCAGCGCTGACACGGGCCAGTGCGTCGAAGTGGCGACCAACCTTCCCGGTGTCGTCGCCGTACGTGACAGTAAGAACCCTCAAGGCCCGGCGCTCGTTTTCACACCGGCTGAGTGGCGGGCGTTCGTGAGCGGCGTAAGAGGTGGCGAGTTCGACATAACCTGATCGCCTTCACACCCGGCACTGGTGACCGGGAGGCGAGCAGCGGCCAGGAGAGCTGCTGGGTAAGCACCAGGGGAGAGGAGGCACACAAAATGGATCTTTCCCGTGCCGAGTGGCGGACCAGCAGCTTCAGCGGTTCGAACGGCCAGTGTGTGCAGGTCGCCTTTCTTGAGGGCAGTGACGTGGCCGTCCGAGACAGCAAGGACGCCCAAGGCCCCGCGTTGATCTTCACTCCGGCTGAGTGGAGGGCCTTTGTCGACGGGGCCAAGGGCGGGGAGTTCGACCTGGCGTGATCGGCTCTCCCCGCTGGCCGGAAAGGGGCGACCTGTGGGGGAAGTCGTCCGTACGCGATCCACGCCCTAGCTCGATGCCCAGAGGAGCGGTAAAGAAATGAACCCCCTGAATCTCGAGAACGCGGAATGGCGCAAGGCGACCGCCAGCGGCGACAACGGTCAGTGCGTCGAGGTGGCGACCAATCTTCCCGGTGCCGTCGCCGTGCGCGACAGTAAGAACCCCCACGGCCCGGCCCTGGTCTTCACGCCGGGGGAGTGGCGGGCGTTCGTGGGCGGCGTCAAGGACGGCGAGTTCGACCTGGCCTGACCCGTCACGGGCGGGCGTCCGGCGTGTGCTGATGCTGGTGCGCCCTGCCTCTGGAGTGGATGCGGGAAGCGCGCCCGGCCGGCCCCGCCACCGGGCCACAGATGCTCAGGAGCGGGGCGCGCCCGCTGACCGCAGGAACCGGAGCACCGCGATCACGCGCCGGTGGTCGGAGTCCGCCGGCGCCAGCCCCAGCTTGGCGAAGATGTTGTTGACGTGCTTGGCCACCGCGCTCTCGCTGACCGAGAGCGCGGCGGCGATCCCGGAGTTCGAGCGCCCCTGCGCCATCTGCCCGAGCACTTCCAGCTCGCGGGGCGTCAGCTCCTTGAGAGGGTCGCGGTGCCGGGCCAGCACCTGGGAGACCACCTCGGGGTCGAGCACCGTGCCGCCCCCGGCCACCTGCCGCACGGCCCGGACGAAGCCCTTGACGTCCACCACCCGGTCCTTCAGCAGGTAGCCGACGCCGGACATGTCACCCGAGAGCAGGTCGGTCGCGTAATGCTCCTCCACGAACTGCGACAGCACCAGCACCGCGATCTCCGGCCGCTCCTTGCGCAGCTTCAGCGCGGCCCGCAGCCCCTCGGTGGTGTTGGTCGGTGGCATCCGGACATCCACGACGACCACATCGGGAGAGGCGGTCTCCACCGCCGCGAGCAGCGCCTCGGCGTCGCCGACGGCCGCGACGACCTCGATGTCACTGGCCTCCAGGATCCGGGTGATGCCCTCCCGCAGCAGAACGGAGTCCTCAGCGACAGCCACGCGCACGGCTTCTCCCAGATCACGCAACGTCAGCATCACTTGAGCCGGCCCCACTCTACGGGCCTGGACGGCCGATCCGGCAAAGCCATGATCGCCAGAGTGATCCTACCGATCTGTCCCGGCGCAAAGGCGCCGCGCCTAGCCGACGCCTGTGCAGGAGGCGCGGCCGTGGGTTTCCTGCCGATCTGTCCCGACGTGCGGGGCCGCGCGTAGCCTGATCTCTGTGCAGGAGAGCGCGCGCTCGTTATGGCTGGCCGTGGGCGGGGTGGTGCTGGTCTTCACCGTCCTGGCGTGCATGGTGAGCCTGCTGTCGTGGCTGGGCAGGCAGTCGGAGACGCAGCGGCTTGAATACCGGCGGCCGGCGCTGCTGGAGATCGACGTGCAGAGCACGGAGGTCGTGCTCCAGGCGTACGAGTCCGGCGGCGTATCGGTCGAGCGCCATCTGACCTGGGCTTCGGCCAAGCCCGCGGCGCGCGAGCAGTGGCGGGGCGACACGCTGCGGCTGAGCACGGACTGCCCGGCCGGGCCCCAGCTGCCCGGCTGCTCGACCGCGTACCACGTGTGGGTGCCCGCGGACCTGCCGGTGTCGGTGCGGACCTCGACCGGCGCGGTGCGGCTGGCGGACCTGCGCGGCCGGATCACCGTCGACACCGCGTCGGGCGACGTGCGCGGCAGCGGGCTAGGCGCCGGTGACGTGAGCGCCACCGGCGGGACGGGCGACGTGGCGCTGGCCTTCAGCGCCGTTCCCGGCCGCGTCGCGGTGCGCACGTCGTCGGGGGACATCACGGTCACGGTGCCGCGCGGACGCGCCTACAACGTACGGGCCGAAGCCGCCGAAGGCGTGGCGACCGTGGCGGTCGGCCAGGACCCCGGCGCGCCCGCCACGATCGAGGCCCGCACGGAGACCGCCGACATCACCGTGGGGGACCCCTCCTATGCCTGGTGAACACAGGCGCGAGGACGCTCCCACGACCGGGACGGGTCCCCGGCGGGGGATCGGGGCCATACCGGGAGACGCTCCCACGGTGGACGACGCCCCTTGGCGTGGGGTGCTAGGCGCTGTCCTGCGGGCTCCGGTGAGCGGGCGCACCTGGCGGTCGATCCTGCATCTGGCCGCCGGGCTGCCCGTGGCTCTGGCGGGATTCGTCGTGCTCGGCGTGCTCGGGGTGCTCACCATGAGCCTGTCGCTGTCGATCGTGCTGACCGTGATGGCCGTGTTCGCGCAGGCCGCGCTGGCGTGGTCCGTACGCTGCTGCACCGCCGTGCAGCGCTCGCGGTTCGCGGCGCTGCTCGGCGTGGACATCCCCGTCGTACGGAGGCCCGCCGAGGGCCGCTGGCTGGCCCGGGTGCTGAGCGAGGCGCGCAGGGAGGCGACCTGGCGTCAGCTCAGCTACCACCTGATCGCCCCGCTGATCGGCGGGGCCGGATTCGCCGTGACGGCCCTGGCCGTGGCCGCCGCGCTGACGTTCACCCTGGCCCCCCTCTACATATGGGCGCTGCCCGGCATGAACATGTTCGGCTGGCGGCTCGCCGACCCGCTCACCCTGGCCCTGATGGTGGCGACCGGGCTGGCCGCGCTCTTCCTGGCCCCCTGGGTGGCCCGCGCCGCCACCGCCATCGACGTGGGCGCCGCGATGGCGCTCCTCGGCAACGCCCGCGAGAAGCAGCTCGCCGAGAGCCGGGCCGGGCTGCTGGAGGCCGTCGAGGCCGAGCGCCGCAGGATCGAGCGGGACCTGCACGACGGCACCCAGCAGCGGCTGACCGCGCTGGCGGTCAACCTGGCCATCGCCGGGGAGACGCTGCCCTACCTGCCCGAGGCCGCGCGCCGGGCCATCGCCGAGGCCCAGGAGGAGGCCACCCGGGCGCTGGCCGAGCTGCGCGGCTTCATCCGCGGCCTGCACCCCTCCGTCCTGGACGACCGCGGGCTCGACGCGGCGCTGTCCGGCGTGGTCAGCCGCTCGCCGGTGCCGGTGGCGATCAGCGTGGACCTGCCGGGCCGCCCGCCGCCGCTCATCGAGTCGATCGCGTACTTCGTGGTCTGCGAGGCCCTGACGAACGTGGCCCGGCACTCGGGCGCGAGCCAGGCCGAGGTGACCGTCGGCGCGTACGACGGCGGGCTGCGCGTCCGGATCTCCGACGACGGGCGCGGCGGCGCGGACATGAGCGCGGGCACCGGGCTGCGCGGGCTGAGCCAGCGGGTCGCCTCCGCCGACGGGACGTTCACCCTCGACAGCCGGCCGGGCGCGGGCACCACGATCGACGTCGCGCTTCCGTACGTGGACTGAACGCGGGAGGGCGACCTGTACCTAGTGCCACCATAAAACGGGCACTACCATCCGTGACCTGCGGCTATGCCGGGTGCGAGCCTGGTCGCATGATCGCACGTTTAGGCATTTCCTGTTTCCGCCGCCGCTGGTGGGTGGTGGCCGTCTGGCTGGTCATCACGGCGGTGGGGCTCGGCTCGGCGGGCCCGCTGTTCGCCTCCCTTGCGGCCAACCGGGCCCCGCAGGGCACCGAGTCCGACGTGGCGCTCCAGACCCTGGCCGACGGGCGCGACCACGGCGCCCAGCTCGTGGCGCTGGTGGACGGGGCCGCCCCGGCCGTCCGCGCAGCCCTCGGCGACGTCCGCGCCATCGAGGGCGTCAAGCGGGTGGACGAGCCGCTGCCCGCACCGGACGGGCGCGGCCTGGCGCTCACCGTCTCCCTGGAGAAGATGGACTGGCGGATTGGCGACCCGGTGATGGACCGGGTGGCCGACCGCCTGCGCGCGCTGCCCGGCGCCACGGTCAGGATCGGCGGCGACGACATGATCGCCAGGGAGACCGACGAGACCTCCCAGAGCGACCTGACCAGGGCCGAGATGCTGGCGCTGCCGCTCACGCTGGTCGTGCTGGTCTTCGTGTTCGGCGGGATCGCCGTGGCCGTGCTGCCCGTGCTGGGAGCCGTGGTGACGATCTGCGGATCGCTCGCGGGGGTGCTGGTGTTCACCGCGTTCGTGGAGATGGACACCACCGTCGTCAGCGTCGTCTCGCTCATGGGCCTGGGGCTGTCCATCGACTACGGGCTGCTGCTGGTGGCCCGGTACCGGCAGGAGCTCGCCGCCGGGCACGCGCCCGCCGCCGCCGTCACCCGGACCTGGGCCACCGCCGGGCGGACCATCCTGTTCAGCGGCCTCACCGTGATCGCGACTCTGAGCGGCCTGATGCTCTTCGACGTGCCCCGGCTCCGGACCCTCGGCGCGGCCGGCATGACCGCCACGCTGATCGCGCTGCTGACCGCGCTGACGCTGACCGCCGCGCTGCTCGGCGTCCTCGGCCGGCACGTCAAACCGGCCCGGCGGCGCTCCGCCGACCTCGCCGGAACGGGCCCGTTCGCCCGTCTCGGCCGCTTCACCCAGCGCAGGCCCGGCCTGGTGGCCGTGGCCGCCACGGCGATCCTGCTGGGCATCGCCGCGCCGCTGCTCACCGTGAACGTGGCCCAGCCCAACCTGGCCGGGCTCCCGCAGGACCTGGAGTCCGTGCGCGTCGCCAACGAGCTGGACGAGCGCTACGGGCAGAGCGTGGACCCGGCCGTCATGGTCGTCTCCCGCGCCGACGAGGCCACCCTCACCGCGTGGGCGGCCAGGTGGCGCGACGACCCGGCCGTGGCCACCGTACGCCCCGTCGTGACCGAGGGCCCCGGCCTGACCTCCGTCGTCCTGGACACCCGGGCGGGCTCGCAGAGCCGGGAGGCGCGGGACCTGGTCGAACGCGTCCGCGCGGACCGGCCGCCCGGCGGCTCCTGGGTGGCGGGGGAGGCCGCCGTGCTGATCGACCTTACGGAGGAGACCGCCGCCGCCCTGCCCCGGGCCGTCGCGGTGGTCGTGGCCGTGTTCGTGCTGCTGTTCCTCATGACCGGGTCGTTGCTGGTGCCGCTGAGCGCGCTCGTGATGAGCCTGCTGTCGCTGGCGGCCACGTTCGGGGTGATGACGCTGCTGTTCCAGCACGGCTGGCTGGCCGGGCCGCTGGACCTGCTGACCCTGCCGGGGCTCAGTCCCTATGTGTTCCTGGTGGTGTTCGTCTTCGCCTTCGCCTTCTCCACCGACTACGAGGTGTTCCTGCTCGGCCGGATCAAGGAGGCCGTGGACGACGGGGCCGCCAACGACGTCGCCGTCCGGCGCGGGCTCCAGGTCAACGGGCGGATCATCACCTGCGCGGCGCTGCTCATGCTGATCGTCTTCGCCTGCTTCGGCACCGCCAGGCTGAGCGACATCGAGCAGCTCGGCGTCGGTCTCTTCGTGGCGGTGCTCATCGACGCCACCATCGTGCGCTGCCTGCTCGTACCGGCCGTGATGACGCTGTGCGGGGAGGCCAACTGGTGGGCGCCGCGGCCGCTGCGCCGCTTCCACGCCCGCTTCGGGCTGCGCGAGAGCCAGGTCCTCACCAAGGCATGACGGGCGTCAGAGGCCGATGTTCTTCTTCGCGCCTGCGTACGAGCCGGCCCCCGGCCACCCCGCCCGCGCCAGCTCCGCGAACCGGGACCCGAACCCGAGCCCCGTCAGCTCGTCGAACGGGACGAACCGCACACCCCTGATCCGGTTGGTGTCGACCCCCTCGGTGAGACGGCCCAGCTCGCCGCCGACGCGGGAGATCTCGAACGTCATGTGGACGACGTGCGGGCCGCCGACGGGAAGGTGGTCGCACACGTACAGCAGTCTTTCGACGCGCACGTCGAGCCCGGTCTCCTCGCGCATCTCCCGTACGAGCGCGTCGCCGAGAGATTCGCCGGGCTCGACCCTCCCGCCGGGCAGCGACCACGACCGATCGTCGACATCCTGATCCAGCAGCAGAATGCGCCCGTCCTCGACGAGGATTCCGGTGACACGCACGATGATCACCGGGGCAATCTACCCGACCGCCGGGATCGCGGCGGTCCCTTCCCTTCGGCATGAAAATTTCATAAGAATGCCGAAATTTTCTTGTCAGAGGTCTTTGAAGAATCAATGATTGCGGAGTCAGGAAATTTCCGGCATAAGCACTAAGGGAGGCAAGTGGTGAAAATGAGTCACCGCGCCGCCAAGGCGGCGCTCGGCGTGACGGCGGGATTGGCCATCGCCGTGGCCGGCAGCACACCCGCCTCGGCGTCAAGCTGGGACCTCTGGGGAGAAAACCAGATCTGCATCCAGCACCCCCACTCCTACTGGACCTACTTCGTAGCCGCCATCGTCGGCGACTGGTCGTCGACGGTCCACATCACGGTGGAGGACCTGCCGCCGGGTGCGGTCCTCACCCAGGCCGACGCGCTTCCCCCCGGATCGAATCACACCAGGCCCAACGGTTCGACGACGCTCAACGGCTGGGTCACCGTAGAGTTCGCCCCGCTTCCCATCGGCGTCTACACGGCGCAAATGACGGCCACGGACGGAACGCAGACCCTGTCCGACCCCATCACCATCAGGGTCAAGGAACGCTGCCCCTAAAACGCGCGTCTATTTCCGCGTCCGAAAAGCAGCGTTTCGACGCGGGCTGAGGCCGTCTCGCGCATTCACCGCCGGGCCCATTCTGCCGCCGCCTGGTTCGCGACGTCCGGATGGGGGTCCCGGGCAAGGATCTCCAGGATGTGGTCCGGGGTGGTGGGCCAGGAGGCGAGCCACCATCTGACGTTGATCGAACGGTCGTGGGCCAGCAGCCGGAGCTTTTCGTCGTCGAGCTCCACGAACTTCAGGAGGTTGGCCCTTACCAGCGCGGCCCGGTCGCGTGCCAGGGCGCGTCGCTGCTCGGGCGTCGTCCTGGGATTCTGGGCCGCGCCGGCGCGGACCTTGGCGTCCGGATCTGTGGCGAGGGCGGCGAGCACGCCGGGAAGCGCGGTATGCGCGGCCAGCCCTGCCTTGACCTCCGACGCGTCGTCCTCCGTGAGGAGGTACGTGATCTCGGGCTCGATGTCGTCCAGCTCCGCCAGCAGCCGGCGGAGCGTGCTGTCCGGGGAGGCGACGATCGCCCTCTTCACGCCGATGTCGGCCTGGGGGTGGTCCGGCGTCGACCACCGGATCCGCCAGTGGGGGTCGCCGACTAGCTCGCGGAGGACGTCAGGAGGGCACTGGCGCCGGGGTGAACTCATGGGGTCTGTGGCCGGGCCGCCCGGCCGCCGGCCAGGAGTAGTCCGGCGACGGAGACCACGATGCCGGCGGCGATGACCGGGACGAGCGCGCCGTAGCCCAGCCCGCCCGCCACCAGGCCGAACAGCGGCGGGCCGAGCAGTGAGCCGAGGCTGCCCGCCTGGGCGAGCACGCCGTTGCCGACGTCCGCGTGGTCGAGCCGTTCCAGCACCAGCGGGAGGGCGGAGATGGCGAGGGCGCCCACGAACCCGTTCATGATCGAGATGGTCCCGGCGCCCGTCAGCGCCGCCGCCGTCGAGTCGGGGCCGCCGTAGAGGAGCCAGGCGGCCGGGACGGTGAGGAGCCCGGCCAGCGCGAGAGCCCCGATCGGCGCGCGGCGGCGGAGCAGCACGCCCGCGGCCAGCCCGCCGAGCGCGCCGAGCAGCGAGATCACCGAGGTCGCGGCGCCCGCGGCGGAGGCCGACTGGCCGTGCTGCTCGATGAGGAGCGTGGGCAGCAGGACGACCACCGGCAGGGTCACCAGCACGGCCAGGCAGAACGCGGCGGACAGCACCACCGGCCAGAGCAGCGCGCCGGCCCGGGGGACGGGTCCGGCCGCCTGGCGCTCGGATCCGCGCGGCAGGCGCGCCCGGAGGACCAGCGCCATCACCAGCGTCAGACCCGCGACCAGCGCGATCCAGCCGCGCCAGCCCCAGGCGGAGCCGAGGACCCCGCCCGCGAGCGTGCTCGCCCCGATCCCCATCGGGACGAACGTGGCCCAGATCGACAGCGCGATGCCCCGGTCACGCCCGACGGCCAGCCGTACGATCAGCGCCGGGCACGAGATGGTCACCAGGAGATACCCGATGCCCTCGATGCCGCGGACGGTCAGCAGCCAGGCGAAGTTCCCCGCGGCCACGCTCGCCGCGCTCGCCGCCGCCACCAGGACGAGCCCCGCGACCAGCGACCGTGCCGCCCCGAAGCGGCGGATCAGGTAGCCGGCGGGCAGCCCGGCCGCGGCGCCCACGCCGACCACGGTCGAGATCACCCAGCCCAGCTCCGACAGCGACAGCCGCAGCTCGGCCGCCACCTCGGGCCCGACCGGCGAGAATTTGCCGAAGCTCATCGCGGTGACGACCCCGCCGAGGTAGATGGCGGCGATCGTCCCCCAGGGGGACCGTTGTGCGGACCCTCCGGCCGGATCGGAGGTATCCGGCATCGACTGAGAGTCCATCGGTCTCCTTCACCTGGTTCCCCGTGTGTTGTCTGGCTCGATCATTGCCGTACTGTTTGGCCGGTTCAAGCCGTATGCCTGGCCCGGTCTCCGTCCTCCGGAGCTGCTTCGTACGGACGAGACGCGCTGCCAGGCAGCGCGGACGCCTGCCCTCGATCAGGAGTGCCGCTGATCGGCTGCGCCGGGTGGTTCATAGCGGAGGATGTCGCCGGGCTGGCAGCCCAGCTCCCGGCAGAGCGCGGAGAGTGTGGAGAAGCGGATCGCCCGCGCGCGGCCGTTCTTCAGGATCGACAGGTTCACGATCGTCACACCGACTCGCTCGGAGAGCTCGGTCAGGGTCAGGCCGCGCTCGGCGAGCAGCTTGTCGAGGTGGACGGTGATCCGATGGTCGTCTTCCGGCGGCATCAGACCAGGCCCTGGAGGTCGGAGCGGAGTTTGCTGCCCTGGCGGAAGAACTCGGCCAGGGCCAGGACGCCGAGGCCGACGACCATCGCCCAGCGGTAGTCTTCCGCGGCGTGCAGGCCCGCTCCCTGCAGTGAGGTGCCGGAGACGAGTGTGCGCAGGACCACTTCGTCCACCAGGGGTATCGCGGCGACACAGAGCAGGAGGACGCCGATCACGGCGAGCCTTCTGGCGTTGTCCGGCGTGAAGGGATCACCGGCGCGGAAGCTGCGCATCAGCAGGAGAAGAAAGACCGCGACGACACAGAGCGCCAGTGTGAGCATCAGCTCGGGCAGGATCAGAAGGAAGCTCTGCCAGGGGCTGGGGTCGCTGATGGTCAGCGTGGCGTTGAAAGCGGGCTCCGTGAGGCTGACCGTCCCGGGAGGGCCGGTGGGTGCGGGCGCCGGGTCGTCGGCGGTGGTGGCGGTCGCGTAGGGGTTGACGAAGACCTGGCGCGTGCTGGTCCTGGAGTCGCCGAAGACGGCGAAGACGCTGAGGGTGGGGAGCGTCGTCTCCACCTGATCTCCACCCGGATCTCCATCCTCCGGAGGTGGGGGCGTGACCTGGTCTGTTCGTACGGTCCTTCCATGAACGGACGAGACGGGGACCGGCACGACCTGATCAAACAGGTCATCCGCCAGGTTCTGAATGGGGGGAAAGCGGGCGTGAAGTCTATAGTCGCGTTGGCCGTCGTTGGAGTGATCGTGCTCGGGGGGTTCATCGCCTACCGGCTCCTGGTGTTCGAGCTCATCTCCAATTTGCGCCGCTAGCGTCAGAGGAGCCGCCCCATGAGGAGACGACCCGCCTGGCTGGGCTACCTGTCGCCCGGGTGGCGGGTGGAGCGGCTGGTCGGCACGATCATGATGGTGGCCGCGCCGCTCACCGCGCGCCCGGGCGTGCTGAACGGCCTGACCTGGACGTTGCTGGGCCTGAGCCTCGGCTGCTGGCTGGTCTTCGTCGCCCTGGAACGCAGGGCGCCCGCGATCGCGCTCGTCGTAGCGGGGGTGTCGGCCCTGGCGGCGGCGGTGGGACCGAGCGCCGACGGCACGGCGATGATCATGGCCTGTGTGGGGCTGGCCGCCTTCTCCATGAGTACGAGGCCGAGCCCGCTCGTGATCACCATGGTCACCGGGGTCGTGGTGACGGCCGCCGCGCTCTCGGCGCCCTCGGCCGGTGACGCGTTCGGCAACGCCGCGGTGATGCTGGTCGTCGTCGTGCTGGGGCTGAGCAGGAGGCAGTACCGCGTCCAGGCCGAGCACGCCCAGCAGTTGCTCGAACAGACCAGGCGCGCCCAGGCCGAGCACGCCCGCGCCGCCGCGCTCGACGAGCGGACCCGGATCGCCCGCGAACTGCACGACGTGCTCGCCCACTCCCTCGGCGCGCTGAGCGTCCAGCTGGAACTGGCTGACGCGCTGCTGAGCGAGAAAGGAGACCTGGACGACGGGCTGGAGCGGGTACGGCGGGCCCGGCGGCTGGCCACCGACGGCCTGGCGGAGGCGCGCCACGTCGTGGCCGCGCTCCGCGACGACGTCCCGCCGCTGGACGAGGCCGTCGCCCGGCTCGTCGCGGCGCACGGCGGCGACCACCCCGGGCAGATCCGTTTCGAGGTCGGCGGCACGCCGCGCCCGCTGCCGCCGCCGGCCGCCGTCTGCCTGCTGCGCACCGCCCGGGAGGCGCTCACCAACGCCGCCAGGCACGCGCCCGGCGCCCCGATCACGGTCGAGCTCGACTACCGGGCCGGCGCCGTGCGCCTCACGGTCCGCAACGTCCTCGCCGGAGGCGACCGGCCGAGCCCGGGAGGGTACGGTCTCGCGGGGATGCGCGAGCGGCTGGCCCTCGCGGGCGGCAGCCTCTCGGCCGGAGCGACCGGGGAAGGCGGCTGGCAGGTGGCGGCGGAGGTGCCGGCGTGAGCGGGACGGAGCCCATCCGGGTCGTGGTCGTCGACGACCAGCAGATCGTCCGGGAAGGGCTGGTGGCGCTGCTCGGGCTGCTCGACGGCGTCGAGGTCGCCGGCTCGGCGGGCGACGGAGAGGCCGCGCTGAGCCTGCTGGCCCGGACCCCGGCCGACATCGTCCTGATGGACCTGCGGATGCCGGTGCTGGACGGGGTGGAGGCGACCCGGCGGATCATCCGGCGGCACCCGGGGGTCGCGGTTCTGGTGCTGACCACGTACGCAGACGACGACTCGATCGCCGCGGCGCTGCGCGCGGGCGCCCGCGGCTACCTGACCAAGGACGCCGGGCGCGCGGAGATCGCGGCGGCGCTGCGCTCCACCGCCGCCGGCCAGTCCACCTTCGACGCCGCGGTGTCGCGCCGGCTGGTGATGGCCATGCTGCGGGCCGAGCAGCCGGACGCCGAGTGGCGCAACCCCGACGGGCTCACCCCCCGCGAGGTCGAGGTCCTGCGGCTGATCGCGAAGGGGCTGAGCAACGCCCGGATCGCCGCCTCGCTGTTCATCGGAGAGACGACGGTGAAGACGCACGTCAACAACGTCTTCACCAAGATCGGGGCACGTAGCCGGGCCGACGCCGTGCGCTACGCCCACCGTCAGGGGCTGGCGGAAGACTGATCTGGTACGAGGCGACGCTCTGGGTACTGGTGTGGCATGAAAACCATCAATGTGTGCTTCGGGGTGGACGTGGACGCGGTGGCCGGCTGGATCGGCTCGTACGGCGGGCAGGACTCGCCGAACGACATCCAGCGGGGCGTGTTCGCCGCCGAGGTGGGGACGCCGCGGCTGCTGCGGCTGTTCGCCCGGGAAGGAATCAGGACGAGCTGGTTCGTACCAGGACACTCGGCGGAGTCGTTCCCGAAACAGACGCACATGATCGTCGAGGCGGGGCATGACGTCGGCGCGCACGGCTACATGCACGAGAACCCCGTCTCCATGTCAGCCCAGCAGGAGGAGGACGTGCTGGCGCGCTGCGTCGAGCTGCTGGACAAGGAGTTCGGCGTCCGGCCGAGCGGATACACGGCGCCCTGGTGGGAGATGTCGACCCGGACCATCGACCTGCTGCTCCGCTACGGCTTCAGCTACGACCACTCCCAGTCGTACCGCGACTTCCAGCCCTTCTACGCCCGCCGCGGCGAGGAGTGGACCCGCATCGACTACGACAAGGACGCCTCGACCTGGATGAAGCCGCTCGTCCACGGCGAGGAGGTCGATCTGGTCGAGTTCTGCGCGAACTGGTACCTCGACGACCTGCCGCCGATGATGTTCATCAAGAAGTCGCCGAACAGCCACGGCTTCGTGAACCCGCGCGACCTGGAGCAGCAGTGGCGCGACCAGTTCGACTGGGTGTACCGCGAGCTCGACTACGCGGTCTTCCCGATCACCCTCCACCCCGACGTGGGCGGACGGCCGCAGGTGCTGCTGATGCTGGAACGGCTGATCCACCACATGCGCGGCCACAAGGGCGTGCGGTTCATGTCGTTCGCCGAGGCCGAGAAGGACTTCCGGGCCCGCTACCCGTTCGAGGGCAAGGCCCGCCCGGCCGACGTCCACTGATCATTCTGGCGTCGCCGCATCGCGTGCGGCCTGGTCCAGGGTCCGCGCGATCCACTCGGGCAGGGGCATGGACGCCGCCTCGGCGGCCGCCTTCCACCGCTGTTCCCGTTCGGTGCAGACCTTGACGGTGATGGCGATCCTGATGGGCGGGGAGCCCGGCTCCCGGCTCGCCTGGATCTCCCTGCGCAACCGGCTCTGCGGCCAGCCTTCCCGCTCCGCCCGCGCCAGCCATCGCTCCTGCTCGTCCCCGGGGAGAGCGGCGACCTGGGCGTGGTGCTGCAGGCTCAGCGTGTCCCGCCGACGGGACATCGGGACGTTGCGGGCGACCCAGGCGTAGTTGCGCAACGTCTTGTACGACAGACGCGTCCGGGAGACGGCCAGCCGATACCGGCCGGGGAAGGTTTTCTCGCCGTAGACCAGCCAATCGCCGAGCCACCATGCCGACGAACCGTTGATCACGCCTAATTGGTCGCCTATTCTGCGCCATGCGTCGAATGGCAGGTCCGTAGGAAGGGAAAGGCCGATTCTTCCGGCCCGGACGGCGGGATCGAGTCCGAGCCGGTTCGTCGGCGAATTCCCTCTCGGCCTGACGTGATCCCGCGGGGGAATCGAATCCGCGTTGAGCGCCGTGTGTCGGCGCGATAAACGTGAAGCGGGCACGCGACCAGGGTAGACAAAGCCGGTATGTCGGCGGTATATCGCGCGCTCATACCAGGTCGGGGGCGCCTCGCGCTCTTGGGCCGCATCTTGCGATGTCTTTTTCCGCCGCCATGGAAGTTTCGCTCTCGATTGCCTCCTTTTCGAGCCTCGTGCCATACTCCGCGATGCTGAATAGACAGTGATCATCCTGCCTCTTCAGTGTTCCGGTGTGCGAACTCGAACGGTGGAGGAGGCAGTCGTGCGGCTGAAAGCGCGTGCGTGGATACCGGCCGTGAATGGTCCGTCGCGCCCTTTCTTGATGCGCCGGCAGGCGACGATCGCGTTATGTGTGGTCCTCGTTCTGCTCGGCAACCTGCTGCACGTGACGCCGGCATACGCCGGGGAGCCGGTCGCCGCTGACCGCTCCCACGTGGTGCTGGCCTGGCAGGAGGGCGGCCCGCTGGTCAGGGAGGCGGCGGAGGCGGCGCTGCTGGGCACCGACGAGCAGGTCGGCGCGTTCCTGGCCGAAGGGTGGGACCGGGCCCGGCGGCTCGACGAGCGGGACCAGCTCGCGGGCGTCATCAGCGACGGCGGCCCCGCATTGCGCGCGAAGGCTCAGGCCGCCCTGGAAGCCGACGCGGCAGGCGACGAGGACGCGATCGCCGCGTTCCTGAAGAACGGATGGCAGGGCCCGGCGGACATCGACGTGCGGGTGTCGGTGAACCAGCTGATGAGCGCCGGCGGCGAAGAGGTCAAGCAGGCGGCGCAGGCCGTGCTGGACCAGGGAGACCCCGGGAAGCTGCGGGAGTTCCTGGAGTCCGGCTGGCAGACGCAGTGGAACTCCGACCAGCGGCTCCGGATCAACCAGATCATGGCCACCGGAGGCCCGCACGTCCGCACCGCGGCGCAGAAGGCACTGGACGCGGAGACGCCGGAGGCACTGGAGGCGTTCTTCTCGTACGGCTGGGCGGTGGCGTCGGCGCGCGACGACGAGACCGCGACGCTGCAGGACCTGCTCGGCCAGGCGGAGGCGGCCGGTGAGCTGGCGGAGCAGGAGACCGCCGGCGCGGTCGAGGAGGCCGGCCGCGCCGATGACGCCGCGGCGGCGGCGCGCCGGTCCGCCGCCGAGGCCGCCGCCGCGACCGAGGCCGCTCGCGGCGACAGGGCCGAGGCGAAGGCGCAGGCCAAGCGGGCGGCGACCGCGGCGAACAAGGCGGTCGCGGCGGCGCGGGTGGCCGTGCAGGCCGCCGCGGCGGCGGACCGGGCGGCGCGTGCCGCGGCCGGCGCGGCGGCACGGGCGGCCCAGCTGGCGTCGAGGGCCAATCAGAAAGCCGCCGAAGCCTACCGGGCCGCGGCCGAGGCGTCCGTGGACGCCGGCAGGGCGAACGTCGCACGCCAGGCGGCACAGGCGGCCAACGCGATCGCCCAGGAGGCGCGCGACATCGCCGTCAGCGCGCAGGCGGCCGCCAACGCGCTGGAGAACGGCCAGAAGGCCGTCCAATCGGCCGTGTCCGCGGCCGAGCACGCGATGGCGGCGGCGGCCGCCAACGAGGACGCCGTCCGGTACGCCAACGCGGCCGGCGCGGAGGCCGGGGAGGCGGTGGCCGCGGCGTCCAGGGCGCGGGCCAACGCCGCGCGGGCCCTCCGGGCCGCCCGCGCGGCCGAGAACCATCTGCGGGTGGCCATCAGCGCCGCGAACAAGGCACGAGACGCCGCCAACCGGGCGGCGGCCAACGCCCAGGCGGCGGCGACCGCGGCCCTGGAGGCCGCCGAGCACGCCGGCGACGCCGCGGAGGCGGCGAAACGATCCACCGAGCATGCCAACGCCGCCGTCGACGCCGCCCAGCAGGCGCTGGAGACCGCGGAGCAGGCAGCCGCGGTGTACGAGGCGGCACGCACCGCCGACGCCGAGCGCCTGGCGGTGGCCCGCGACGAAGGGCTGGAGATCGCCCGGGAGGCCAACACCCAGTACGAGGAGCAGCAGCGCATCGCCGACTGGGACGTCGACCAGGCCGCCAAACGGGACGAGGAGACCGACCGGCTCATCGAGGTGGCGCGGGCCCCGGCCACCGAGCGGGCCGACGCCGTGGCGGCGGCCCGCAAGGCCGCGCTCAACCTGGCCTCCGGCCAGGGCGCCTGGACCAAGGAGGCGGCGCGGGCGGCGCTGGGCAGCAACGACGATCTCGTGCTGGAGTTCGTCCGCACCGGCCTGCCCCGCGCCGAGGCGCGGGACAACCGCCTCGCGGTGACCAACCTGGGCGTCACCGAGAACGCCGCGCTG
The DNA here is from genome assembly GCF_040675175.1 of Nonomuraea sp. NPDC049649. NCBI lineage: Bacteria > Bacillati > Actinomycetota > Actinomycetes > Streptosporangiales > Streptosporangiaceae > Nonomuraea > Nonomuraea sp. NPDC049649. The sequence continues at coordinate 40,652 of NZ_JBFAOH010000038.1, read as the reverse complement.
GCCGCGGCGGCCAAGGACGCGCTGGCCGGCAGTGACGAGGAGGTCGCGGCGTTCCTGCGCACGCAGACCTATCCCGGCCGCTACAGCGCGGACCGGCTGGAGGTCAACCGGATCCTGAGCGAGGCCAGGGCGACCGGTGACGTCGTGCTGGCGGAACGGGCGCAGCAGGCCCTGGACGCCGACACGCCGCAGGCGTTGCGAGACTTCCTCGACACCGGCCGGTACACGGCGGCGCTCACCGGCGAACGCGTGCTGGTCAACCAGATCCTGGCCGACCCCGACAGCGGGCCGGAGACGCGGGCGGCCGCGCAGATCGCCCTGGACGGGCCCGCGCCCGGGCTGCGGAAGTTCCTCGACAGCGGCCACCACGCCGCCGCCGAGCGGGACCACGAGAACGCCGTCCACCTCGCCGTGGTCGCCGGTCTGCTCAAGAAGATCGACGAGGTCGCCGAGACGGCCCTGGAGAGCGCGCTGGAAGCGCAGAGCGTGGCCGCCCGCGCCCGCGGCGACGCCGAGCAGGCCGCGGGCTACGCCCAGCAGGCGATCGCCGCGGCGCAGCGGGCCGCCGGGTACGCCGAGCAGGCCGATGCCCACGCCGACCGGGCCGCCGCCTCGGCGAACAAGGCCGCGGCGGCGGTCAAGACCGCCCGCGAGGCGGCCACCAGGGCCAGGGCCTCGGCTCGCAGCGCCGTCCGGTCGGCCACCTGGGCGATCGCCTCCTACGAGAGGGCGGTCGCCGCCGCCAACCGGGCGGGCGCGGCGGCCCGCACCGCCTACCGGGAAGCCGTTCGAGCCGGCGAGGACGCCGAGGCAGCGGTGGAAGCGGCCACCGAAGCTTCCGAGGCCCACGAGTACGCCGTCGGCGTGGCAATCGTCGACTGCTATCACCAGTACTCCAGCGATCAGTACCAGCGTCTGGAGGACGTCTACGACCAAGAGGGCCAGTTCTACCGCAACTGCGTCGAGAACATCCTGGGGTCACCGGAGGATCTGGCCACCCGGGCGTACGTCAACTCCGGTTTCTGTGATCTGTATCCGCAGGACAGCCAGGATTACCAGAACTGCCTCAACTCCGTCCTGGATCCGGCGTTCGTCGGGACGCAGCAGCTCACCGTGACCTTGCAGGCGCTTCAGTACGGCGCCGCGTGGTTCTTCAGCGGCTTCGTACCTCTCGCCGCCGGATGTCTGGCCAACGCGGTCTGCGGTGCAGCGCTCACCGTCGCCCAGGTGGGCATGGAGATCCACCGCCTCGTCAAGGGTGACCAGGGACTGGGCAAGACACTGCTCAAGATCGGCGTGATCGCTCTGGAAGAGCTGGTCTTCTACGGGATCGGCAAACTGATCAGCGCCGGCTTCCGGGCCATCAAGAACGCCGCCACGGCCGGCAGGGCGAGTTCGAGTGCGCTCTCGAAGCTCCAGGTCGTCCTGGTCCGGACCCAGCACAAGCGGGTCCTCGCGGAAGTCCGGGCCATGCGGGCCGGTGACTACTCCAGCGTCAAGGACACCGCTTTCTTCTGGTCCGGCCGTACCAAAGTGGGTCCTGACAAATACCGGAACGCCGGACCTGACGAGGCCGCTGTGATCGCGAAGAGCCACAACGGCACCACCCTCGAGATCCTCATGGACAGCCGCGGAATCCCGCAGGCGAAATGGAGTGACGAGGCGTGGCCCGAGATCCAGCGGCAGGTGAACGACGCGTGGGACCAGGTGTCCCTGGCCTACGCCCGGGGCGCCTCCGGCGAGGTCAAGGTGGTCCTCGGACAGGACGTACGCGAGCAGAGCGTCTGGCTGAGACACGAATGCAAGGAGCTCCTGAAAAACCCCCGCGTCACCAAGATCACCGCAATCGACCTGACCACCCGGAAGCCGCGGGTGATCACCAACGAGTCCGAGTGCCTGCCGGTCGAGGCCCCGCTCGCCCTCCAGGCCGCATGAGGATTCACCCGCCCCCGTTCCCGGTGCGTGCCGCGGACGGCAGCAACGGTTCGCGACGAGAGAACACCGGAGGTTCCTGACCATGAGACCACCACCCCGCTGGGCGACGCTGGGCCTGGCCGCGGCGATGGCGGCGTCCCTGTCGGCGGCACTCGGCCCCTCACCGGCCGGGGCGTCCGCGATGTCACCCCCGTCGCTGGTGGGCGACGGCCTCCACCCGTACCCGGACGCGGCGGCGATCCTGGAAGCCCAGAACGTCAGGCTGATCTCCGGCGACGGCCACATCGTGCTGGCCGACTGCGCCACCCCCGCGCAGGGCGACATCGGCCTGCTGAAGATCTGGACCACGGACGAGGCCATCGGCTCCGACGGCATCGGCCGGGTCTGCTTCAAGGTGACGGCGCCCTCCGGCGTGCTGAACCTCGCCGTTCCGGGCGTGTACGAGATCCGCGGCGACGGGCAGCGCCGGGGCACCGGCCACGAGGTGACCGCGGAGCTGCGCGGCGACGACGGTGAAGAGCTCACCGTGGAGGTGGACCCGGACGGCAGCACGCAGGTGGGCCTGGGCGCGGACCCGGAGGCGTCGCCGACCATGCTGGTACAGCTGCGCACCGGCACCGGCCCCGCGCCGGTCAGCGGCGAGCTGGCGGCGGTCGGCAAGCTCGCCGCCCCCGGCCGGGAGTGCACCGTCACGCTGGTCGCGCCGCGCTGGGCGCTCGGCGCCGCGAGCTGCCTGGCCGCCGATCCGGCCCAGCCCCGGCTGGACGAGGGAGCACCGCCCGGCGAGACCCATGTCGTGTTCCCCGGCAAGGATGCCACCAAGGTCGACTGGCTGAGCCCGCGTCCCGGCCGCGACGTGGTCCTCGCCCGGCTGGCCGCCCCGGTCGAGGGGATCACCCCCGTCCCGCCGGCCACCGCCGCGCCCACCGGTGTCGAGCTGTCCACCGCCGGATACAGCCGCGCCGGCATGTCGGACGCCGACTGGACCACCGACCGGCAGCGCGAGGCGCGGGTCACCTTCACCGACGCCACCGCCACGGTGCTGACCGCCGCGTCCGGCCCGCTCGTGTGCGAAGGGATGGCCGGTGCGCCCGTCCTCCACGGCGGCGAGCTCGCCGCCGTGATCAGTCAGGCGGGCCAGGCCGGCTGCCCCGGCACCGACGGGAGCGGCAGCTCACTCACCGCCGCCCGGACCGACGATCTCGCGACCTGGATCGGCGCCCTCACCACCTCCACGGCGGACCACAACTGGCCACTGGCCGACCTGCCCGCCGAGGCAGCCGGGGGCACCGCCGTCACCGGCAGCGCCGACAGCGCCTTCACCGGAACGGGTCTTCCCCTGACCGCCGCCGCCGGCGTGACGTGGAAGACCGGCGACTCCTTCAGCCCGGCCGTCGAGCTCGACGGCGCCACCGGCTCCCTCACGGCCGGCGGCCCCGCCGTCGTCACCGACGCCGACTTCAGCCTCAGCGTCCGGGCCAAGCCCGCCGCCGGCGGCGGCACCGTGCTCTCCCAGGACGGCGTCAACACCGCCGGATTCAGGCTCTGGGCCGAGAACGGATCCTGGCGCTTCGCCATGAGCCGATCCGACGCGGCCAGCCCGGTCTGGGACACCGTCGTCGCCCCCGCGGGCAGCGCGACGGCGGGTGCCTGGTCAGAGGTCGCCGTGACCTACAAGGCGGCCACCGGCGTGGCGATCCTCTGGGTCGACGGGGAGAACGTCGCCAGCGTCCGCCACACCAGCAGATGGAAGGCCGCCGGCGCGCTGCGGGTGGGCGCGCACAAGACCGGCGCGAGCCTCGGCGGCCACTTCGAAGGCGTCCTGTCCACGGTCCGGACCTGGAACAAGCTCGCGCTCACCCCCGAGCGCAACCACCACGACTTCGACGGGGACGGCCGCAACGACATCATCATCACCGACAGGGCCGGCGACCTGTACCTGTATCCCAGCCAGGGCGGCTCGGGACTGAACACGGTCAGCGTCGCCAACCGGGTCAAGATCGGCACCGGCTGGGGTTCCCTGCGGTGGACCGTCACCGACTGGGACGCCGACGGTATGGCCGACATCGTCATGGCCGACTCCGACGGTGTCCTGTGGCTGTATCCCAACCAGAACGGAAGGCCGTCCAGCGGCAACCGGAAGAAGATCGGCACCGGCTGGCACAAGTACAACTTCGCCGCCGGCAACGCCAACAGCGACCCGCACGCCGACCTGTACGGCATCAAGAACAGCACCGGCGAGCTCTTCCACTACCCCGACGGAGGCGGCAAGACCAGGATCGGCACCAGCGGCTGGTCCAACTACCGGATCTTCCCCGGCGACTTCGACAGCGACGGCCGCGCGGACGTCATGGCCATCGACAGATCAGGCAGGCTCTGGTTCTCCGCCAACACCAACCCGGACGGCGGCGTCAGCCTGGCGCCCCGCACCCAGTCCGGCACCGGCTGGAGCAATTACAAGGTCGCGGCCATGGACCTGAGCGGTGACGGCAAGATCGACCTGGTCGCCATCGACTCCGGCGGCGGCCTGTGGATCTATCCCGGCCGGGGCGACGGCCGCTTCGGCAGCCGCTACCGGATCGGCACCGGCTGGACCGTCATAGCCATCGGCTGACCACCACGGATCCGTGGCAATACTGCCCATACCCGCCAATATCGCCACGGATCCGCGGTCATACTGGTGGGTATGAGCTCGATCCTCGAGTCGCCGGACGAAGCCCGGCCGCGCGCCCTCCGCCTCACCCGCGGCTGAGACCGGTCGGATGAGCCCCTCGCGCCTGCGCGCCCGCATCGACGACGCCCCGATGTCCCGGACGCAGTGGTCGGCGATCGCCGTGTGCGTCCTGCTGAACGTCGTCGACGGGGCCGACGTGCTCGTCATGTCGTTCACCGCCGCCGCGGTCTCCGCCGAGTGGGGGCTGTCGGGGGTCGAGCTGGGCCTGCTGCTGAGCTCCGCGCTGGTCGGGATGGCGCTGGGGTCGCTGTTCCTGGCGCCGGTCGCCGACCGGGTGGGGCGGCGGGCGCTGATCCTCGCCTGCCTGGGGTTGTCGGCGTCCGGGATGCTGCTGTCGGCCCTGGCCGGCGACGCCCTCCAGCTGGGGCTGCTGCGGCTGGTCACCGGGGTCGGCATCGGCGGCGTCATCGCGGGCAGCAACGTCATCGCCGCCGAGTACGCCAACCGGCGCTGGCGCGGCCTGGCCGTCAGCCTGAACACCGCCGGTTACGCCGTCGGCGGCACGGCGGGCGGCGTCGCCGCGGTGGTGCTGCAGGACGCGTGGGGGTGGCGCTCGGTGTTCGCCGCCGGCGGGGCCGCCACCGCGCTGCTCATCGCCGCCGTGCTCTGGAAGCTGCCCGAATCGCTCGACTTCCTGCTCACGCGCCGCTCACCCCGCGCCCTCGGCAGGCTCAACGCCCTGCTGACCGCGATGGGCCAGCCGCCGCTGCGCTCGATCCCCGAACCCGACGCGGCCGGACCCGCGCCCCGCCTCCGCCACCTCCTCTCGCCCGCGCTGCGCCGCAACACGCTGCTCACCTGGGCGGGCTTCTTCACCGGCATGTTCGGCTTCTACTTCGTGTCGAGCTGGACGCCCAAACTCCTGGTGGAAGCCGGGATGTCGGCCACCGAGGGCATCACCGGCGGGCTGCTGCTCAGCCTCGGCGGCATCGCCGGCACGACCCTGCTCGGCCTGCTCGCGGCCCGCTTCGCGCTCCGGCGCGTGCTCCTCGGCTACGTGCTGGCCTCGGTCGCGCTGCTCGCCCTGTTCGTCCCCGCCATGCCGGTGTACGGGCTGCTCCTCGCGGTGGGCACCCTGATCGGCGTGTTCGTCACCGGCGCCGTCGCGGGCCTGTACGCGCTCACCCCCTCGATCTATCCCCCGGAGGTCCGGGCCACCGGCGTCGGCTGGGGCATCGGCGTCGGCCGCGCCGGCGCGATCCTGTCGCCCCTGGCCGCCGGCTGGCTGCTGGACGCCGGATGGGGCCCGGGCGCGCTCTACCTCATGGCCGCGGCGGTCCTCGCCACCGGCGGCCTGGCCGTACGCGCGTTCCGCCTGGAGGACGCGGTCACGGCAGCCGGTCGGTGCGGTGGGCGGAGAGACGGGACGGGTCCGGCCAGCGGACGTGATGAGCCCAGCCCGCCCGCTCGAACCAGCGGATCAGCCGCGCGCTCGGGTCGAGCTGGCCCCTGAGGACGCCGTGGCGGGCGCAGGCCGGCTCCGCGTGGTGCCAGTTGTGCCAGCCCTCGCCGAACGTCAGCAGCGCCACCCACCACACGTTCGACGAGCGGTCGCGGGTGCGGAAGGGCCGGTCGCCGAAGGTGTGCGCGACCGAGTTCACCGACCAGGTGACGTGGTGGACGACGGCGTAGCGGACCAGGCCGCCCCAGAAGAGGGCGCTCCAGGCACCCGCCCACGACCACGACCAGAGCCCTCCCGCGGCGGCGGGCAGCACGAAGGACAGGGCCACGACGGCCGGGTAGGCGGCGTCGAAGCGGCGCACGTCCGGGTCGGCCAGCAGGTCCGGCACCCAGTGGCCGGCGCTGGAGCGGCGCCGGGCCGTGTAGAACCAGCCGACGTGCGCGTGGAGCATGCCGCGCAGCAGGCCCAGGCCGCTCTCGCCGTAGCGCCAGGGGGAGTGCGGGTCGCCCTCGCGGTCGGCGTACTTGTGGTGCCTGCGGTGCTCGGCCGCCCAGAGCGTCACCGGCCCCTCGACGGCCATGCCGCCCGCCAGCATGAGCGCGATCCGCAGGCCCCGGTTGCAGCGGAAGGACCGGTGGGTGAACAGCCGGTGGTAGCCGACGGCGATCCCGAAGATGCTCACGGCGTACATGACGGCGGCGATGACCAGGTCGCGCGGCCCGATGCCCCAGCCCCAGGCGGCCGGCACCGCCAGCGCCAGAAGCAGCACGGGCAGCACCACCAGGACGATCAGGTAGACGGCGCGGCGGCCGGTGGTGATCTCCACCGTCTCCGCCGTGCCGGGTCGCGGAGTGGCTGACGTCAAGCTTCCTCCCCTGTACGAGACCGGACCCCATTGAACGGCGGCCCCCCGGGAGTACGCCTATGACCTGACAGTGACGGCTCGATTACTCGACGGAGGCAAAAGACTGCGTAAAGTAGTCATCAAGAAACGTTCCGTCGCTCCCTAGATTGTGGTGACACAGAATGATCACCGTCGGGAGAGGTGCGCGGAATGGGTGCTGTCGGCCAGGCGACCACGGGCGGCTATCTGGAGAGGTACGACGAGGCGCTGTCACGCGCCCCGGGCGCCGCCTTCGGGCTGGTCAGGGAGTGGATGCGGACCGAGTGGCGCGACCTGTTCGCCGAGCTGCGCGAACGGCGCCCGATCCTCGTCACGCCCGCCTTCACGGTCGTCACCCGCCACGCCGACGTCACCGAGGTCCTCTCCCGCGAGGAGGTCTTCTCCGTACGGGCCTTCGGGCCGCGCCTCGACGCCGCCCTGGGCGGCCCGTTCATGCTGGGCCGCGACGCCACCCCGATGAACTGGCGGGAGAAGGGCCTCATGCGGGTCATGCTCGACCCGGACGACGTGCCCCGGGTGCGCGAACTGGCCGGGAGCGCGGCCGACGAACTGCTCGACGCCGCCCGCCCGGCCGGGCGGATCGAGGCCGTCCACGGGCTGTTCCGGCCGGTCGCCCTGCGGGTCTGCGCCGACTACTTCGGTTTCCCCGGGCCCGACCCGGCGACGCTGGGGCGGTGGACCAGGGCCGTCGTCACCGACGGGTTCGCCAACTACCACGGCGACCGGGCGATCCAGGAGGAGTCCGTGCGCGCCGGCGCGGAGATGATCGCCTACCTCCGCGACCGGCTCGCCGCCTACCGGGCCGCGCGCGACCTGCCCGACGACGTCTTCGCCCGGCTCGTCCGCTTCGGGCGGGCGACCGACGACCGCATCGTGATCAACATGGCCGGGCTGCCGCTGGGCTTCGTGGAGAGCGCGCCGGGAGCCATGACGGAGGCGGCCGAGCAGCTCCTGCTCCGCCCGCAGGTGCTGGCCGAAGCCGTCCAGGCGGCGGGCGACCCCGAGCGGTTCGACCGGTACGTCTGGGAGGCGCTGCGGTTCAGCCCGTTCTTCAAGCTGCTGCCCCGGATCTGCGAACGCGACCACGTGCTCGCGGCGGGCACGCCGCGCGCCACCCTCATCCCGGCCGGTACGTTCGTGCTCGCCGCGCCGGCGTCGGCCATGTTCGACGCGGACGCGGTGCCCGAGCCCGACCGGTTCCGCCTCGACCGCCCCGCGCACCACCACCTGTTCTTCGGCCACGGCCACCACGCCTGTCTGGGCGTCCACCCGGCCAAGGTCGTCGTCGCCGAGACCGTGCGCCGCCTGCTGCTGCGGCCCGGCGTCCGCCTGCTGCCACCGCCGGAAGGCCGCGTCGAACGCTCCCACGGCATCTTCCCCGACCGCTTCACGCTCGGGCTCGGCGCCGAGAGGCGGGCGGCGTGACGGCCCGCCGCGTCGCCACCGACGGGCTGGTCAACCGGCTCAGGTTCCTGGCCCTGACCCACGGCAGACCGGCCTGGGACCTCGTACAGCAGGTCGGCCCGCTGCGGCGCAGAGTCAACGCCGCCCTCATCGACCAGGCCGTCCGCGAGATGCCGCCCCGGCCCGAACCGCTGAGCACGATGGCCGGCTACACCTCCTGGACCTCGCTGACCGACCGCACCTACAGCGGCAGGCACCTGCCCCCGGTCGCCGTCGCCGAGGACCGGCTGCCCACCCCCGAGCGGGCCGCCGACCTGTTCACCCGCGGCGAGTCCATGACCTGCTGCCCGCGCTCCACGGTGCTGTTCGCGTACTTCGCCCAGTGGTTCACCGACGGCTTCCTGCGCGGCGACGTCAACATCCCGCGCGACCCCCGCAAGAACAGCTCCAACCACCACATCGACCTCAACCAGGTCTACGGCCTCGACGAGGAGGCCACGGCCGCGCTGCGCACCTTCGACGGCGGCCTGCTCAAGAGCCAGCTCATCAACGGCGGCGAGTTCCCGCCCCACCTGTGCGAGGACGGCAAGATCAAACCGGAGTTCGCGCCGCTCCGCGTCATCCGCTTCGACGAGCTCACCGACGCCCAGCGCGACACGCTCTTCGCCACCGGCAGCGACCGGGGCAACATCCAGCTCGGCTTCACCATGCTCACGGTCCTGTTCCTGCGCGAGCACAACCGGGTGGCCCGGCTGCTCGCCCACCGCCACCCGCGCTGGGACGACGAGCGGCTCTTCCAGACGACCCGCAACATCCTCATCGTGCTGCTGATCAAGCTCGTGGTCGAGGAGTACATCAACCACATCACCCCCTACCACTTCCGCTTCACCCTCGACCCGAAGCTGTCGTCGCTGCTGGCGCACGCCCCCTGGCACCGGGAAAACTGGGCCTCGGTCGAGTTCAACCTCGTCTACCGCTGGCACAGCCTCATCCCGTCCCACCTGACCGTCGGCGGCGACGAACTGCCGCTCGCGCGGACCATGACCGGCGGCGCGCTCATCCCCGGCCCCGGGCTCGGCCGGCTCTTCGAGGACGCCTCACACCAGCGGGCCGGCCGCATCGGGCTGTTCAACACCGACCCGCTGCTCCGGAAGGTCGACGTCGCCAGCATCGCCGACTCACGCGTGCTCGGCCTCGCCCCGTACAACCACTACCGCGAACACTGCCGCTTCCCCCGCGTACGGAAGTTCGAGCACATCTCCGCCGACCGGCGGGTCTCCGGCGCGCTGCGCGACCTCTACCGGAGCGTCGACGACGTCGACCTGTACGTGGGACTCTTCGCCGAGGAACCCGGATCCCCCGACGCCATCCTGCCCCCGCTGCTCACGAAGATCATCGCCATCGACGCCTTCTCCCAGGCGCTCACCAACCCGCTGCTCGCGCCCCGCGTGTTCAACGCCGCCACCTTCTCCCCGACCGGCGTCCGCGTCATCGCCGGCACCCGCACCCTCGCCGACGTCGTACGCCGCAACACCCCGGAAGACCCCACCCCCCGCTTCGTCAGCATGGCCAGGCAGGAGTTCACGTGACCCCGGCCGGGCCGCTGCGCGCCGCCGCCCGCGAACTCGTCGACGTCGCCGTCACCGTCCGCGAGGCGGCCGCCCACGCGACGGCCGCGCTCACCGACCCCGCGCTGCTGCGCGCCCTCCCGGCCGCCCCCGCCGCCGGCCGGTCCGCCTACCGCGCGCTGCTGCGGGCCACCACCAGCAGGCGCGGTCTCGGGTACGCGCTCACCGGCGGGCCGCTGGTCACCCTGGCCGCCAAGGCGGGAGCGATGGCCGGGGCCGAAAGCCTGGCCGTGCGGGTGCTCGCCACCTCGCTGCGGCTGCGCATCGCCGCCGTCACCGCCGACCACCCCGAACTGGCCCGCGACCCGCTGATCGGCCGGCTGATCGACGCGGCCGCCGCCGACCGCGACCTCGACGCCGTCCGCGCCCTGCGCGCCCTGCTCCGGGAACGCGGCGCGGCCCGCGCGCTCAGCGGGCTCGCCCCCATCCTCGGCGAGGTGCTGGCGCTCCGGGCACTGCTCGACGAGAACCCGCTCAACGACACCACCGCCTGGCTCATCGCGACCGGCCGGGGCCGCGCCACCGCCGACCCCGTCACCGGCCTCAGCAACCGAATCATCGCCCTCCTCGACACCGGCGAGGGCGCCGCCCGCCGCGTGACGCTGACCGGCACCGAGACCGCCCGGCTCAGCACCCGCGGATCCCTCCTCGGCTTCCTCGGCAACATCCGCGCCATCGGCACCACCGGCCGCATCCTCATCCAGAGCGTCGAAGGCCCCGACGGAGTGATCCGCCACGTCATTCAGGCGCCCGGCATGGCCGCCGCGCTCGACGGCGACTCACCCCAGGACCTGCTCGGCGCGTTCAGCAGCGCTGTCCTCGACAGCAACCCCTACAGCCGCGCCCTGGCCGCGGCCGTCGCCGACTACGGGCTGCCCGAAGGCGCCGAAGTCGCGCTCGTCGGCCACAGCGCCGGCGGCGCCGCCATCATGAACCTCGCCCAGGACCGCCGCTTCTGCGCCCGCCACACCGTCACCCACGCCATCGCCGTCGGCTCGCCCGTCGACTTCAAACGGCCCGCCGACCCGCGCACCTGGGTCGCCAGCGTCACCAACCAGCACGACATCGTCCCCACCCTCGACGGGCAGGGCGCGGGCACCTGCTTCGACCCCCGCCCCGGCTGGTACGTGGTCGACTACGCCGACCCCACCCACCTCTTCCCGCTCTGCCACGGCCTGGAGCAGTACATCCGCAACCTCGCCCACGACCTCCCCGAAGCCCGCGACCACATCGACACACGGCTCACGCCCTACCGGGGGCCGGTCGTCCGCACCCAGGCCTACCAGCTGTTCGACCGCGCCCCCGACCCGCCCGGCTTCCCCTTCCTCACCGTCCCCACCTACACCCTCTCCGGCGCCGAACTGCCCATCCGCTGCCGCGGCGGCAGCGCCCTCACCGCCTGCTTCGCTGCCGACCGGGCCGCGGCGGCGGGCCTGCTCAAAGGGACCGGCTTCGTCCCGCTGCCCTTCGCCGGCCGCGCCCTGGTCGCTCTGCACGCCGCCTGGAACCGGCACACCAGCGCGGGCGCCTACCGCGAAGCCCACCTCGGCATCGCCGTCCCCGGGCCGGGGCGCCCCCGCCTGCTCGACCCCTTCCGGGGCGCGGCACTGCGGCGCTCGGGCAGCTTCCTCGTCGGCTCCGCCGTCGACGCCGAATCGGTACGGGCCATCGCGCCGCGCCTGTGGGGCGGCGAGACCCACCTCGCCCCCGTGGAGCTGCGCTTCGACGCCGGACACGCCCGGGTCACCGTCCCCGGGGCGTTCACCCTGTCCGGACGGCTCGGGCCCGCCCTCCCCGTCGGCGACCGCGACCTCGTCGCCTACACCGCCGCCGACGGGGTGGCGCTCCGCTCCTGCGTCCGCACCCGCGGCCCGGGCCTGCTCCACCCCCTGCCGCTGCTGCGCCTGACAGCCGAACCCGGCTCCGGCCACCCCCTCGCCGACCAGCTCCGCGCCCTGGGCCTGGACGGCGCCCGCGCGCTCCTCTGCCTGTCATCCCCCGCCCGCCAGACGCTACGAGACGCCGCCGTCCCCTTGCGCCCCACCTGAGGAACCCGCCTACGCCCCACCTGAGGATTCCCCCCGCGCGAGGAGCCCCGCTGCGGCCAACCCGGGGCACCCGTACTCCTGAGGAGTGTCGCCGTCCTGCTGCTGAGGCCCTGAAGGAGGAGCCATGCCGGTCGAACACGCCGGGCTCACCGCCCACGCCGAAGTGCTGAGCACTGATGCCCGGGCGCTCACCGCCTGTGCTGAACGTCTGCGTGAGATCGGGGCGCGGCTGGAAGCGGCCGGTGTCGCGCCGCCGTGGCTGCGCGCTTCGGTGGACGCCCATGCCGCCGCCTGTGACGCCGCTGCCGCCGACCTCGACGAGGCCGCGACCCGCCTGTGGCGGTACGCGGGCGAGGCGCGCCGCTGACCGTCCTGCCCGCTTGACCCGCCTGCCGGTGTTACTCGACTGGGCCTGCCGCTAACTCTCCCGCAGTGTTGGCCCGCCTGCAGTGTTACGCGGACCGGACCCGCCGCTGACCCTCCCGCTCGGTAGGCCCGCCTGCCGGTGTTACGTCGATCGGGCTCGCCGCTGATCCTTCCGCTTGGGGTGCTGTACGAGTGACGCAGCCGGTCGGGCCGTTTAGGTGCGGCGGTCGTACAGGATGGGTTGGTTCGAGCAGGGGGTCAGGGGGCTTGGTGGATGGCGCGGGCGGCGGTGAGGCCGGATTCGAGGGCGCCTTCGATCCAGGCGTGCCAGAGGGAGCAGTGTTCGCCGGCGAAGTGGACGCGGCCCTCGGGGGCGATGATGGCGTCGTGCAGGTTCGTCTGCTGGTGGGGTTCGAAGAGGGCGAAGGCGCCGGCCGCGTAGGGGTCGTGGTACCAGGCGTGGGAGACGCCGAACTCGAAGTGGTCGTAGATCTCGGGGTGGATTTTGGCGACGTCCTCCAGTGCCTGTTCGATCCGTTTCTGCGGTGGCATGGCGCCCCAGCGGAGCGCGTCCTGGCCCCAGGTGTAGCTGGCCAGGAGGATCGCCCGTTCGTCGCCGGCGGGGTGTGACGGGTAGCAGATGCGGCGGATGGGCAGGTCGGTGACGGTGGTGCCGCCGACGATGCCGTCGGTCCGCTCCCAGAACGGCTGCCGCACCTGCAGCAGGATCTTGGTGGAGGCGTTGTAGTTGAGCTCGCGGATGGCGCGCTGCTTGCGCCGGGAGAACGCGGGCCGGATCTCGATGTCGCGCAGCACCGAGAACGGGATGGTGCAGACGGCGTGGTCGCCGGTGATGGCCACCCGCCCCGAGCCCGTCCTGACGTGCGCGGTCACCGAGTGGTCGTCCTGCTCGATGGCCGTCACCTCGTGGCCGAACCGGATGTGGGCCTTCAGCTCCCGGTAGAACGCGACGGGCAACCGGTCGGCGCCGCCCACGATCTCCTGCATGTCCTCGAACGCCCGCCCGATGATCTCGCGGAACTGTTCGATGACGGCCGCGTTGAGGTTGGCCTCGCGGAAGCTCATCACGCCGTAGAGCTCGATCGCGCCTTCGGAGAACCCGCGTTCGCGCAGGAAACTGCGGATCGAGTAGCGGTCGTACTCGGCGCAGATCCGGTCGAGCGCCTTCTCGCCTTCCAGCTCGTACAGGTCGTGGATCTCCTGGGTGGCGGCGCGCCACAGATCGTCGTACGTGCGGCCGCGCTCGTGCTCGGCCAGGCCGAAGTCGACGAGCTGCGGGTCCTGGGCGAGCTCGCCGACGGTGGTGCGGACGCCCTGGATGTACGCGAGCGTCCGGGGATTGTCCATGACGAAGGGGCGCAGGGTGAGCCCGAACCTGGCGCAGTAGGCCAGCGTGAGATCGTGCACCCGGGGGATCCGCATGGCGCCCGCCTCCGCGTACAGGCCGGGGGCGAAGTCGCGCAGCGTCAGCACCCGCCCGCCCACCCGCTGCTGGGCCTCCAGGACGACGGGCTCGTGGCCCTGGCGCATCAGCTCGTAGGCGGCGACCAGCCCGGCCATCCCGGCTCCGAGCACCAGCACGCGCTTGCGCGGCCGGCCGCCGGCGCCCAGCCCGCGCCCGGCCGTCGCGACCAGCTCGGCGGGGACCCGGAGATCGTGGCGCGGACGGGGCACGCCCGAGGACTTCGCTTCCAGAGTGTCACGCCCCTTACTCGTGGCTACATGTCGTAATGACGTGACTACTAAACGTCCATAGAGGTGTCAAGGGCGGATGCCGGCGGCATGGGCTGGAGGCGCCTGGAGGGGTGCGGCTGGACGTGAACGCGTGGGAGTGGCGTCCGACGCCGGCGCTGCTGGAACGCGCCGCCGTGCTCGACGACGACACCCTCGGCCCGCAACCGGCACGGCGGCAGCGAGGTCACGATCCTGTCGCTGGGCAACGTCTTCTACCGCTGGGGGCGTTGATCGTCCCGCCCGGCTACACCGACCCGGCGGTGTAGCCGGGCGGCAACCCCTACCGGAGCGGCTGACTTCGAGGCAGGACGGGCGGGGCCGGTCCGGCGCCGGGTCAGGAAGCCGGCGGGCGGTGGCCGGGGTGGCCATTGTGGTGCTTGCCGCGCTTGGAGACGTCCCGGACGGACTTGGCGGTGGCCGTGTCGCCCTCGACCTTCGCCGCGACCCTGACCTGCTGACCGGTCTTGATCGCGTCGATGCCGGTGTCGCCGCGGTTGATCCTGGTGTCGGGCGTGACCTTGTACTCCCTGCTGTAGCCGTCGTCGCTCTTGACCGTGACGGAGTCCTGGCTGACGGCGGTGACCTCGCCGTACTGGATGGCGACCGTCATGTAGCCGCCGTCGCGCGCGGGCACGACGAACTCGCCGCGCAGGGGGCCCCGCCGGTGTCCCTTGCGGGCGGGCGCGTCGGACGGGGTCTCGCTGCTCGTGGCCGTGGGGGTGGGGGTCGGGGACGGCGGGGCGGCGAACGCGGTCGCCCCGGCGACGCCCGCGCCGGTGGCCACGACGAGCGCGGTGGTGGCGGCGATCAGCAGGGACCGGGGGACGCGTCGCCTGGGCGTCTCCGTGGTGCTGGGTCCAGTGGTCATCTTTCCCTCCCTCGAATCGGACATGTTGGGACAAAGCATGCAGGAAGGGATTTAAAGCCGCGGTAAGCGTGGCCCGTGCCCGCCAAGGGCTACAACTAGCGGCGGGCGTGGCGGAGGAGGGCCGCGCCGGCGAAGTAGGCGATCAGGGCCGCGGTCGGCATGCCGGCCGGGCCGTGGTCGCCGGGCCCGGCCACGGCGGCGGTGAGCAGGCCCCCCAGGACGGCCGCCATCCCGGCCAGGGCGGGCAGGACCGGCGCGCCGCGCGGGTCCGGGCGTCCGCCGGGGCGGCGCTCGACCGGGCCGAAGACCGCTACCAGGGCGGCGAGGATCAAGGCCAGCACAAGGAGCCAGGGCACCCGCAGCAGCAGCCAGGCCGGTGAGCCCGCGGGCTCGTTCGGCAGCACCCCCGTCGGGTACAGCGCCAGGACGCCGAGCGCCGCCGCCGTCATGTGCCACAGGAACACCGTCATGATCACGGAGTTGACGGCCACCACCACGGTCCACGGGCGCGGGCGGCGCAGCCACCGATCGGCGCCCGGCTGCAGCCACAGGGCCAGCCCCGTCTGGGTGGCGGCCAGCGCGAGCAGGGCCAGCGTGGGCGGGGAGGTGTTCTGCCCCACCATGCTGACCGGGTACGGCCCGGGCACCGTCAGCGACACCAGGGCCACCAGCCCGGCCAGGGCGAGCGGCAGACCTGTGGAGCGCTCGGCGGGCAGCCGCCCGTCCTGCCAGGAGAAGCCGAGCTGGTAGACGGCCAGCCAGGCGAGCAGGTAGTTCGCGTCCCCGACGTAAGGGACGCCTCCGGCCATCCGCGCCACGTCCCCCACGCCGACCAGGACGGTCAGCAGGATCGGCACGGCCAGCCCGTACCGGCGGTGCAACCCGTACATCAACGGGGTGAGAGCCACCACGGCGAGATACGCCACGAGGAACCAGAGCGGGATCGCCGCCAGCCACACCCCGGTGCCGACCAGCTCCGAATCGACCCCGGCCACCCGCGCTGCTAGGGCGCTCACGGTGAGGACGGCCAGGAGCATGGTGGTGGGGCGGACGAGTCTTCCTGTACGGACGAGCATCCAGCTCACGGCGGTGCCGCCGCGCTCCCGGTGAGAGGTGAGGGAGGCCGCCCCGGCGAACCCGCCGACCAGGAAGAAGATCGGCATCACCTGGAACAGCCAGGTCAGCCAGCGGGCCCACGGAACGGTGTCCAGCACGCTGCCGCCCTGCAGCGTGCCGTCGTACGTCACGTACACGGCCAGCCAGTGACCCGTCACCACGGCGGCGATCGCGATCGCGCGCAGCAGATCGGCGTGCCGGTTCCGGTGTGCCGGGGTGTCGCCGGCCAGCTCCCGAATCTGCCGCATCGCCCGCATGCGCGATCACCTACCCGCCGGAGCCGGGTCGTCACACAGGGCTGCGGGGAGTGACGTCACGCAGGTGGGGGCGGCCGGGCTGCGACACGGGGGTGGGTGTCATGCGGGGGTTCGGCTTCCGCCGCGTCCTGGTCCTCTTGAGAGGGCGGGCGCCGCTTTTCCACGAGGGGTCAGGTCAGGGCGCGGGAGATGGCGCGGGCGCTGGTGCGGAGGAGCGGGGCGAGGGTGTGGGGGGAGACGGTGCCGTGGTGGACGACCAGGGAGACCGCGGCCACCACATCGCCCTGGGCGTTGTGGATGGGGGCGGCGACGGACAGGGCGTCGGTGGTCACCTGGCGGTCGCTGACGGCGTAGCCGCGGGCGCGGGTGGCGGCGAGGGCGGCGCGTAGTTCGTACGGGGTGGTGAGGGTGTGTTCGGTGTAGCGGGTGATGGGGCAGGCGAGGACCTGGTCCAGGACGTCGGCGGGGGCGTGGGCGAGCAGGACGAGCCCGACGCCGGTCGCGGTCAGCGCGAACCGGCCGCCGACCCGGGTGAGGACGGGGACGGCCTTGCTGCCCGCGATCCGTTCGACGAACACGACCTCGGTGCCTTCGCGGACGGCCAGCTGGACGTTCTCGCGGGTGACCTGGGACAGGTCTTCCAGGTACGGGAGAGCGGCCTCGCGCAGGCCGAGACCGCGCGGGGCCAGCGAGCCGACCTCCCACAGGCGCAGGCCGATGTGGTAGCCGCCGGCGGGGTCGCGTTCGAGGGCGCCCCAGGCCGTCAGCTCGGTGACCAGCCGGTGGACGGTGGAGACGGGCAGCCCCGACTGGCGGGACAGCTCGCTGAGGGTGAGCGAGGGCCGGTCGGGGGTGAACGCGGCCAGGATCCGCAGGGCACGGGTCACCACCGGGCCGGGGCGGTCGGCCGTCGGCATCGGCGGCCTCCTAGAGATCGAGGACCAGCTTTCCTGAGGCGGCGCGGGAGACGCAGATGAACATGGTGTCATGGGCCGCCCTCTCGTCCGGGGTGAGGAGGGAGTCGCGGTGGTCGACCTCGCCGGCGAGCACCGCCGTCTCGCAGGTGCCGCAGGTGCCTTCGCGGCACGAGTAGAGGACCTGGACGCCCGCCTCCTCCACGACGTCCAGCACGGACCGGTCCGGCGGCACGGTGAGGGTGCGGCCGGTGACGGCCAGCTCGACCTCGAACGCGCCGGTCGGGGCGGTCGTCTCCACGGGCGTGAACCGTTCCAGGTGGAGGGTGTGCGGCGGGTGGCGTTCCTGGACGGCGGTCAGCAGCGGGGGAGGGCCGCAGCAGTAGACGAGCGTGTCCGGAGCGCACCCGGTGAGGATCGTGTCGAGGTCGAGCAGCCCGTGCTCGTCCTGCGGCCAGAGGGTCACCTTGGCGCCGTGGGTCTGGTGCAGGGCGCGGGCGAAGGCCATCGTGGTGCGGCTGCGGCCCCCGTACACGAGCCGCCAGCGCGCGCCGGACGCCTCGGCGGCGGCGATCATCGGGAGGATGGGGGTGATGCCGATGCCGCCGGCGATGAACAGGTAGTCGCCGGCGGGGACGAGCGGGAAGTTGTTGCGCGGGCCGCGGGTGAGGACCATCGTGCCCGGGTGGACCTCGTCGTGGACCCGGGCCGAGCCGCCGCGGCCGTCCGGCTCGTACAGGACGGCGATGCGCCAGGTGGTGCGGTCGGCCGGGTCGCCGCAGAGGGAGTACTGGCGGACGAGGCCGGGGGCGAGGACGAGGTCGAGGTGCGCACCCGGGGTCCAGGCGGGCAGGCCGGCGCCGGACGGGTCGCGGAGGTCGAGGGTGATGACGCCGTCGGCGGCCTGGTCGCGGGCGTGCACCACCAGCTTCCGCTCAACGGTCATGGCGAGGCTCCGCGCGACGGAAGCACACGGCTCGCAGGGGAGGCGTGGTCGGGCAGTGGGGGTTCGTGGCCGTGGGGGTGGGCGAGGAGCCAGTCCCAGACCTCGATCGGGCCGTCCGCCACGTGGGTGGCGCCGCAGTGGCAGACGCCGCGGAGCAGGTCGCTGCCCGGGACCCAGACCACCCGCAGCAGGCCCGCGCTCATGACGACGCCGCGGCGAGCTTGGCCAGCATGCGGCGGGCGGCCAGTCCGCCGGTGTCGATGTTGATGGACAGCTCCTGGTAGCCCTCCGGCTCGGTGGCGATCACCTGCTCCAGCACGTCGAGCGCGGCCACGTCCTGGAGGACGACGGTCCGGTTCTGCTCGGCGAGGAAGTCCGACACGCTCTGGTCGTCGAGGGCGAAGTCGCGGGCCACCGCCCAGAAGTCGTGGGTGGTGTGCTCCGTCTCCGGGGTGATCGCGTACACCACCTCGACGTGGAAGGCGTCCGGGTCGGTGCCGTCCGGGCGGGGGAGCACCCCGAGCGGGGCGATCCGCGAGTGCAGCTTGTACAGGCACGGCGGGGTGTACTCGATGTCCTGCCAGCGCATGATCCGCCCGGTCAGGCCGGTCGACTTGGCGTAGAAGGGCGGGCACTCGGCGTCGTCCATGCGGCGGCTGACGTAGATGACGCCGGCCTCCTCGTCCACCTCCGTGGTGATCGGGGTGGCGGCGACCTCGGGGGTGCCGATGTAGCCGCCGTGCAGGTACGTCTCGTGCGACAGGTCCAGCAGGTTGTCCACCAGCAGTTCGAAGCGGGCGTTGAGCGGCTCCATCCCGGCCACGGTCGTGTAGGCGGGGTCGGTCAGCCACGGCGCACGGGGGATGCGGTCCGGGTCGGCCAGGGCGGGGTCGCCGATCCAGACCCAGACGAACGAGTCCAGCTCGACGACCGGGTAGCTCTTCAGCCGGGCGGTGCGGGGCACCCGGCTCTGGCCGGGGACCGCGACGCAGCCGCCGTCGGCGCCGTAGGTGAAGCCGTGGTAGCCGCAGACCACCTGGTCGTCGACGAGCCGGCTGGGCGCCTGCGAGAGCGGGAAGCGCCGGTGGACGCAGCGGTCGGACACGGCGGTGACGGTCCCGGCGCGGGTGCGCCAGAAGAGGATCGGCTCGCCGCAGATGGTGCGGCCGAACAGCTCCTGTCCGATCTCGCTCCCGTACGCGGCGACGTACCACTGATCGCGGGGAATGCCCGGCATCGTGCGGCTCCTTCGTTGGTTCCCGGGCACGATCGTGACCCCGTTCACCTCGGAGGGGAATCGGCTTTCCCGGATGCCGGAAAAGAATCAGGACGGCGGCGGGGCGGTGCTCTGGCGGATCACCAGGCGGGTGGGGACGAGGTCGGTGCCGGGACGGGAGGCGGCCTCGCCGCGGATCTGGCGCAGCACGCCCTGCACGCAGCGGCGGCCGACCTCGGCGAAGTCCTGGTGGACGGTCGTCAGCGGGGGGATGAAGCAGGCGGCGTCGGCGAGGTCGTCGAAGCCGACGACGCTGATCTCGGCGGGCACCGGCCGGCCCCGCTCGTGGAAGGCCCGCAGCAGGCCGAGGGCCATCTGGTCGTTGGAGGCGAAGACCGCGGTGCAGGACGGCTCGTCGGCGAGCCGGAGACCGGCGGCGTAACCCGACTCGGCGGACCAGTCGCCGTGCAGCGGCGGGGGGACCGGCCGCCCGGCCTCCTCCAGGGTGAGCCGCCAGGCGTGGGCGCGGCGCTGGCCGGCGAAGGACGTCTCGGGGCCGGTGACGTGCCAGACCGTGTGGTGGCCGAGGTCGAGGAGGTGGCGGACGGCCAGGCGGGTGCCTTCGGCCTGGTCGGTGTCGACCACGCTGTAGCGGTCTCCGGCGTCGGAGTCGACCACGACCACGATGTGGGTGTCGGGAGGGAGCTTCACGGTGCCGGCGTCGAGCAGGTGGATCTCCATGATGGCGATGACGGCGTCGACGGCCAGTTCGTCGAGCCGGGTGAAGGCGCCCAGCACGTTGTCCTGGGTGGGGACGTCGATGGGGATCAGGGTGATCGCGTAGCCCTCGGCGGCGGCGTGGGTGGCGATGGCCTCGACGGTCCGGCTGTTGCCGGTGGAGTCGAGGTTGAAGAGGATCACGCCGATCGTGTTGAACTGCCCGTACCGCAGCGCGCGGGCGGCGCTGTTGGGGCGGTAGCCGAGCTGCCGCATGGCGGCGAGGACCTGCTCGCGGGTGGTGCCGGTGACGCTGGGGTGGCCGTTGGAGACCCGGGAGACGGTCTGGGAGGACACGCCGGCGAGCTTGGCGACGTCGGCCATGGAGACGCGCTGCTTGCGGCGTCCGCCTGGAACGCCGGATCCGCCCCGGAGGCTGGGGGGCTGACGGTCCGGATCCATGCTCTGTCGCGCTCCTCCGGAAGTCGCTCTTGACCCTCTGTCGTGACGGGTGCCACCATACCGCAACGATGTTTACGTAAACATCGGCGCTATGTTTACGTAAACATAGGCGACGAGAGGAGTGGGCCGGTGGTCTCGAAAGCTCGGCGGCGGTCGTGGACCGGCTGGCGGTTCGTCGGGCCGTTCATGACGGTGTTCGCGCTCGTCTTCCTGGCCCCGATCGCCTACTCGATCTACCTGAGCCTGTTCCGCACCCGGTTAGTGGGCGGGACGGCCTTCGTCGGCGCGGACAACTACGTCAAGGTGCTGCAGGACCCGCAGTTCTGGTCGGCGTTCGGGCGGGTGGCGCTCTTCCTGGCCGTCCAGGTGCCGATCATGCTGTTCCTCGCGCTGCTGGTCGCCCTCGCCATCGACAGCGGCCGGCTCTACGGGTCGGGGTTCTTCCGCATCGCGGTGTTCCTGCCCTACGCGGTGCCCGCCGTCGTCGCCACGCTGATGTGGGGCTTCATGTACGGGACGCGCTTCGGTCTCGTCGGCAACCTCAACGACGCCTTCGGGATCACCCTGCCCGACCCGCTCTCGCCCGATCTCATCCTCGCCGCCATCGGCAACATCGTGACCTGGGAGTTCGTGGGCTACAACATGCTGATCCTCTACTCGGCGCTGCGGGTGGTGAACCCCTCGCTGTACGAGGCCGCCGAGATCGACGGGGCCGGGCAGTTACGGATCATCTGGGCGATCAAGCTCCCCGCGCTGCGCGGGCCACTGGTCATCGCCACCATCTTCTCGATCATCGGCAGCTTCCAGCTGTTCAACGAGCCGAGCATCCTCAAGGCCCTGGCCCCGAACTCCATCACCACCTACTTCACGCCGAACCTCTACGCCTACTCGCTGTCCTTCGCGGGCCAGCAGTTCAACTACTCGGCGACCGTGGCCATCGTGATGGGCGTCATCACCATGGTCATCGCCTACCTGGTCCAGCTCCGCGGCATGCGGAAGGCGGTCTGAGCCATGAAGATCCGCCCCGCCGTGCGGCGCCGTTCCATCCGCGACCGGCGCGACCCGCTGCTGACGGCCCTGACCGGGCTCATGCTGCTCTACACGCTGCTGCCCCTGGCCTGGCTGGTGATCAACGCGAGCAAGACCCAGGAGGGCCTGATGGACTCCTTCGGTCTCTGGTTCGCCGGCGACTTCGCCCTGTTCGAGAACATCGCCACCACCTTCACCTACGACGGCGGCGTCTTCACCCGCTGGCTGCTCAACACCCTGCTCTACGTGGTGCTCGGCGCGGGCGGCGCGACCCTGCTGGCCGCGCTCGGCGGCTACGGGCTGGCCAAGTTCGACTTCCCGGGCAAGAAGGCGGTCTTCGCCATCGTGATCGGGGCGGTGGCGGTGCCCGGCACCGCGCTGGCCGTGCCGACCTTCCTGATGTTCTCGCAGCTCGGCCTGACGAACACGCCGCTGGCGATCATCATCCCGTCGCTCGTCTCCCCGTTCGGCCTCTACCTGATGTGGACCTTCGCAGCCGACGCCGTCCCCCGGGAGGTGCTGGAGTCGGCCCGGGTGGACGGCGCCCGCGAGTTCCAGACGTTCTTCCGGATCGCCCTGCCGCTGCTCGCGCCCGGCACCGTGACCGTCCTGCTGTTCAACGTGGTCGCCACCTGGAACAACTACTTCCTGCCGCTGATCATGCTCAAGGACCCGGCCTGGTATCCGCTCACCCTCGGCCTCGACGCCTGGAACAAGCAGGCCGGCACGGCGGGCGGCGAGGCCGTCTTCCACCTGGTGATCACCGGATCGCTGCTCACCATCGTGCCGCTGATCGCGGCGTTCCTGCTGCTCCAGCGGTACTGGCAGTCGGGCCTGACGGCCGGAAGCGTCAAGGAGTGATCGGCGCCACCACCCCCGGAAAAACCCCCGAAAGGTGAATCAATGACGACAACCCGCCGCCGCACCCTCCTGGCAGGAGCAGCCCTGGCCGTGTCGCTCGCCGCCGCGGGCTGCGGCTCCGCCGGCGACCCCGGCACCGGCAGCACGCAGGACACCGCCGCCGCCTCGGTCTCCGACGCCGATCTCCAGAAGGCCCTGGACGAGGGCGGCACCATCACCGTCTGGGCCTGGGAGCCCACCCTGGACAAGGTCGTCACCGACTTCCAGGCCGAGTATCCGAAGGTCAAGGTCGACCTGGTCAACGCCGGGACGGGCAACGACCAGTACACCGCCCTGCAGAACGCGATCAAGGCCGGCTCCGGGGTGCCGGACGTCGCCCAGATCGAGTACTACGCGCTGCCGCAGTTCGCCCTCGCGAAGTCGCTCACCGACCTGAACTCCTTCGGCGCCGCCGAACTGGACGGCACCTTCACTCCCGGCCCGTGGGGCTCGGTCCACGCCGGCTCCGGCGTCTACGGGCTGCCCATGGACTCCGGCCCGATGGCCCTGTTCTACAACAAGGACGTCTTCGACAAGCACGGCATCGAGGTGCCCGCCACCTGGGACGAGTACGTCGCCGCCGCCGAGAAGCTGCACGCCGCCGACCCCGGCGCCTACATCACCAGCGACACCGGCGACGCCGGCTTCACCACCAGCATGATCTGGCAGGCGGGCGGCAAGCCGTACACGGTCGACGGCACCACCGTCGGCATCGACTTCACCGAGCCGGGCACGCGGAAGTTCACCGAGACCTGGCAGAAGCTCATCGACGGCAAGCTGGTCGCGCCCGTGACCGGCTGGACCGACGCCTGGTACAAGGGCCTCGGCGACGGCACCATCGCCACCCTGGTCATCGGCGCGTGGATGCCCGCCAACCTCGAGTCCGGCGTCAAGGCCGCGCACGGCAAGTGGCGCGTCGCCCCCATGCCGCAGTGGGAGGCGGGCGGCCAGGCCACCGCCGAGAACGGCGGCAGCTCCCTGGCCGTCCCCGAGGCGAGCGGCAACAAGGCCCTCGCCTACGCCTTCGTCAAGTACGCCACCGTGGACGAGGGCGTGCAGGCCCGGCTCGACGGGGGCGCGTTCCCCGCCACCACCGCCCACCTGAAGGACCCGGCGTTCCTGAACAAGGAGTTCGGCTACTTCGGCGGCCAGAAGGTCAACGAGGTGCTGGCCGAGTCGGCCGCCCAGGTCGTGCCCGGCTGGTCGTACCTGCCCTTCCAGGTGTACGCGAACAGCATCTTCAACGACACCGCCGGTCAGGCGTACACCTCCGGCGTCAAGCTGCAGGACGCGCTGAAGAACTGGCAGGACGCGTCCGTCAAGTACGGCGAGGAGCAGGGCTTCACCATGCGGTGAGCCACCCCCGAGAGGCGCCCGCCGCGCACGCGGCGGGCGTCGTCATGTCCGAGGAACACCACAGAACAGGAGTCGTCCGTGAAAGTTGACCTGGGTCACCGGTGGCTGCGCTGGCCGTCGGAGCCGGCACGGGCACGGCTGGCGTTCGGCGCCGACTACAACCCGGAGCAGTGGCCGCGCGAGGTCTGGGACGAGGACATGCGGGCGATGCGGGAAGCCGGGGTGAACATCGTCTCCCTCGCGATCTTCTCCTGGGCGCGGATCCAGCCGCGCGAGGACACCTGGGACTTCGCCTGGCTCGACGAGGTGATGGACCTGCTGCACGCGAACGGCATCGCGGCCGACCTGGCCACCGCCACGGCCTCGCCGCCCCCCTGGCTGACCGCCGCGCACCCGGAGGTCCTGCCCGTCGACCGGGAGGGGCGCACGGTCTGGCACGGCGGCCGCCAGCACTGGCGGCCCACCTCCCCGATCTTCAGGAGGCACGCGCTCCGGCTGGTCAGGGCGATGGCCGAACGCTACGGCGGCCACCCGGCGCTCGCCGCCTGGCACGTCTCCAACGAGCTGGGCTGCCACAACATCTACGACTACTCCGACGACGCCGCCGCCGCGTTCCGGGAGTGGCTGCGGCGCCGGTACGGCACGCTGGAGGAGCTGAACCGCGCCTGGGCCACCGCGTTCTGGTCGCAGCACTACTCCGGCTGGGCGCAGATCCTGCCGCCGCGCCTGGCCGCCACCTTCCCCAACCCCACCCAGCAGCTCGACTTCAAGCGGTTCTCCTCCGACGCGCTCAAGGACTACCTGCGCGCCGAGCGCGAGATCCTGTACGAACTCACCCCGGACATCCCGGTCACCACCAACTTCATGGTGATGGGCGAGACCAAGGGCATGAACTACGCCGACTGGGCCGGCGAGGTCGACTTCGTCTCCAACGACCACTACGTGCAGCCGGGGCCGCAGGCGCGCGACGAGCTGTCGTTCTCGGCCAACCTCACCGGCTCGCTGGCCGGCGGCCGGCCGTGGTACCTGATGGAGCACTCCACCAGCGCCGTCAACTGGCAGCCGGTCAACCTCGCCAAGCAGCCCGGCGCGCTGGCCCGCGACTCCCTCACCCACGTCGCCTATGGCGCCGACGCCGTCTGCTTCTTCCAGTGGCGGCAGTCCGCGGGCGGCGCCGAGAAGTACCACTCGGCGATGCTGCCGCACGCGGGCCGGGACAGCGACGTGTTCCGCTCGGTCGCCGGCCTGGGCGCCACCCTCGCCGCCCTCGCGCCGATCGCGGGCAGCCGCCGCCGCCCCGCGCCGGTCGCGATCGTGTTCGACTGGGAGTCGTGGTGGACCAGCGAGCTGGACTCCCACCCCACCTCACACCTGCGCTACCGGCAGGAGGCGCTCGACTGGTACTCGGCGCTCCTCGCCGCCGGCGTCCGCGCCGACGTGATCCCCGCCGGCGCCGACTACTCCGGCTACGCGATGCTCGTCGCGCCGATTCTGCACGTCGTGCCCGGCCCGCTCGCCCGGCGGCTCGAAGAGTACGTGGCGGCAGGCGGGCATCTGGTCACCACGTACTTCTCCGGCATCGTCGACGAGCACGACCACGTACGGCTCGGCGGCTACCCCGGCGCGCTGCGCGACCTGCTCGGCATCCGGATCGAGGAGTTCGCCCCGCTGCTCGACGGCGACGCCGTGGAACTCGACCTCGGCGTCACCGGCACCCTGTGGACCGACAAGATCACCCGCACCGGCCCGGGGACCGAGGTGCTGGCCACGTACAAGACCGGAGACCAGGCGGGCCGCCCCGCGATCACGCTGCGCCGCACGGAGACCGGGACAGCCTGCTACGTCTCCACCCGGCTCGGGCCGGACGGCCTGGCCGTGCTCCTGCCCCGCCTGCTGGAGGTCGCCGGGGTCGGCTCCGAGCTGCCGCCGGAGCTGCGCGGCCTGGTCGACCTGGCGATCCGCACCGACGGCACGGACGACTACTGGTTCGTGATCAACCGCACCGATCAGGGGGTGGATCTGTCGGGGCTTCCGGGCGAGCCCTTCCACGGCCCGGCCCTGGCCGCGGACCTCACCCTCGGCCCCCGCCAGGTCCAGGTGCTGCGGTGCGGTGCCTGACCACGGGGCGGCGCGGACGTTCTCCACAAGATCCGGGTTCGGGGTTGATGATCAAGGTTCTCTCTGACCCGTCCTTCTGACTTCACCGGGCCGGGACCGGCGCGCGTCCCGGCCCGTCAGTCAGACCGTGCTCGCGGGCCACCAGAACCCCTGTTCGGCGCGGTGTCTTCTGGCCTCCCGCTCCACCGGGAGCACGGCGCGGTATTCGAATCGGATTCGGCGAAAGCTTTCGCCTCAGACGAGATCACCACGGGGCGGCCATCCTCGATATCCGCTTCCTTGACACCGGCGGCGCGGGCGGTGCGGCTCCGGTTTCGGTGCTTCGCCAACTCGGGCACCCAGGAAGTTGCCTTCTGCCCCGATATCGTCCACGCGCTTTCCCCGCAGCGGGTTCGAGGCGACCTGCGGCAGGTCCTGATCATGGTCGCCGTCGGCGGCGAGGTCCCCGGCCCTGAACCATCGCGGTGCGTGGTTCTCGATGCCGCGTAGCCGTGAATTCCTCAATCACAGTGCTTCCGGAAACCCCGGATATAAGACCATTGAATGGCGATCGCGAATAAAGCCGAATAATAAATTCGGAAGTGGATTCAGCGATTCCGGAGAGGTGTCGAAACCCTTCGACGGGAGCCGTACGCCGGAGCCGGCGAGCTGTCCGGCGACGGTCTGATCCGCACGGGAGGCCCGGGCGGCCGGGCGCGGGCCGGCAGGGGATCACCTCCCGTGTCAAGCCCTGGCGGGCAAACCGAACAGAGTTCTGGGAGCGCTCCCAACCCTTCTCCTAACAGATGAGAAGGGGAAGTTGAAAAGGTTGACTCACATATCGACGCGCGCTTAGCGTTCCAATTGGGAGCGCTCCCGTGATCTTGCTGACCGGGGGCAGGTTCCGCTCCATGCCCAACCTTCGACGGCGCACGACCCTACCCGTTTGGGTGACGGTGTCCGTTTCCGCACTACCAGAAGTAGGTGTCATGGCAATACTCGACGTCTTCGAGAACGAGGTCATGCGGTTGTGGTCCGAGATCCTCGGCGTCGAGGTCACCTCCGCTGACCAGGACTTCTTCGAGCTGGGCGGCCAGTCGCTGGCCATGGTCCAGTTCCTGGCGATGGTGGAGAGCGAGTTCCAGATCGAGCTGCCGGTCGAGGTGCTCTTCGTCGAGGGCCTGACGGTCGCCGAGGCGGCCCGCGCCCTCGGTGAGAGCGCGCGAGCCCGGGTCACGGCGGGGGAGGGCTCTTGACCACCGTCGTCATGGTCGCCCACGGCACGCACGGCGACGTCCTGCCGTTCGTGAGCCTGGGGCGGATTCTGCGCGACCGCGGGCACCAAGTCGAGCTTCTCACGCACGCCCCCTTCGGGGAGGTGGCCCGGCGCGAAGGGCTGGGGTTCACGGCCGTCGACACCGAGCGCGAGTACGAGCGGTTCCTGGAGGACACGCCGATCCTGCTCGGCTCCGGGATGGACCGCTGGCGGCGCTTCTACGACGCCACCGGGCTGTACGACCAGATCAAGTTCGAGTGCGAGACGCTCAAGGCCCGCCACACCCCTGGGGAGACGGTGTTCGTCGGGCGGCACACCACGGCGCTCTCGACGCTCTTCGTCGGCGAGCTGCTGGAGGTGCCGACCGCCTGGGTCGCGGTCACTCCGGTGCAGTACATGTCGGAACGCCCGACCGTGCACCTGTACCGCGAGAGCATGCGAGACCCCCTGAACGAGGTGCGCGCCTCGCTCGGGCTGAAGCCGATCGAGGACTGGACCGCCTGGTTCACCTCCGCCCGGCTGCACCTGGGGCTCTGGCCGGAATGGTTCGACCAGGCAGGGGTCAAGGCGCCGTCGCGGGCGCGGCTGACCGGGGCGCCCTACGGCGACGACACCTTCGCCGATCTGGTTCCGCCGGA
This sequence comes from Nonomuraea sp. NPDC049649, assembly GCF_040675175.1. Classification (NCBI taxonomy): domain Bacteria; kingdom Bacillati; phylum Actinomycetota; class Actinomycetes; order Streptosporangiales; family Streptosporangiaceae; genus Nonomuraea; species Nonomuraea sp. NPDC049649. The sequence continues at coordinate 12,684 of NZ_JBFAOH010000038.1, read as the reverse complement.
GGCCGAGCGCCTGCTCGACGAGGGCGCGGCGATCGTGACGGGCGGCACCGGCCGCATGATCAGCAGGCAGTTCTACGACGCCGCGGTGGCGGCCTGCGCTGCCGCGGGCCTGCCTGCCCTGGTGGTGGCCCGGCACCGCGACCTGGTGCCCGAGACTCTGCCCGACGGGATGACCTGGTTCCCCCGGCTGCCCTTCCATCAGGTCATGGGACGGGCCCGCCTGGTGCTGCACCACGGCGGCATCGGCACCGTCGTCAGGGCCGTGGCCGCACAGGTCCCGCAGGTGCTGCTGGCGCACGGCTTCGACCGCTCCGACAACGGCATGCGGCTGGCCAGGCTCGGCCTCGGGTCCTGGCTGCCCGAGCGGCGCTGGACGCCGGAGGAGATCGTCCCGCTGCTGCGGGCCGCGCTGGCCGACGAGGGCTACCGCGATCGGGTGGCCCCGTACGCGCAGGCCGCGCAGCCGGGACTGCCGGCGGCCGCCCAGGCCATCGAGGAACTGCTGACCGTCTGATCCCCGTTGAAGCGGAGTTTGACCATGACCCTCTTGGGAGCGCTCCCAAGTGTTATCGAGTTATTCGGGCGCCACGCGGCGACCACCCCGGACAAGACCGCGCTGGTGGCCGGCGACGAGCGGCTGACGTACGGCGAGCTGGACGACGCCGTGAACCGGCTGGCCGCCCGGCTCGCCGCCGCCGGAGCCGGGCCCGGCACGCTCGTGGCCATCTGCGCCGCCAAGTCGCCGGCCTTCGTGGCCGCCATGCTCGCCGTCCTGCGGACCGGCGCCGCGTACCTGCCCCTCGACCCCACCCACCCACCCGCCCGCCTCGAACTCGTGCTCGCCGACTCCGGCGCGGCACTGCTGCTCACCGAGAGCGAACCGGTCACCACCGCCGTGCCGGTGATCCGGCTGGACGAGGAGCACCCCCCGGCCGCCCCCGTCCCCGCCGTCACCCCGGACCCCGCGTCCCCCGCGTACGTGATCTACACCTCGGGCTCCACCGGCCGCCCCAAGGGCGTCGTCGCCACCCACCGCGGCCTGTCCAACCTGCTGGCCGGCATGGGAGAGCTGCTCTCCACGACCGAGGACCACGTCTGGCTCTCGGTCGCCTCGCCCACCTTCGACATCTCCATCCTCGACATCTGCCTGCCGCTCATGACCGGCGCCCGGCTGATCCTCCTCGACTCCCGCGCCGCGATCCTCGGCAAGCGCGTCGCCGCCCTGATCGAGCGCGAGGGCGTGACCCACATGCAGGCCACCCCGTCCGGCTGGCGGGTCCTGCTGTACGCCGGATTCCGCGACCCCCGGCTGACCGCGATGACCGGCGGCGAGGCGCTGCCCGTCGCCCTGGCCCAGGAGCTGCGGCCCAGAGTCGGACGGCTCCTCAACCTGTACGGCCCGACCGAGGCCGCCATCTGGACCACCACGTGGGAGGTGCCCCACGACGCGGAGGCGATCTCCATCGGCGACCCGCTGCCCGGCACCACCGTCCACGTCGTGGACGACGGCCTGAACGAGGTCGCGGAGGGCGAACTGGCCATCGGCGGCGTGGGCCTCGCCACCGGATACCTCGGCCGGCCCGCCCTGACCGCCGAACGCTTCGTCCCCGACCCGTACGGGGAGCCCGGCGGCAGGCTGTACCTGACCGGCGACCTGGTGCGGCGCACGGAGGCCGGCCTGGAGTTCCTGCGCCGGATCGACACCCAGGTGAAGGTGCGCGGCCACCGCGTGGAACTCGGCGAGATCGAGGCCGCCATGGACGCCCTGCCCGGCGTGCGCCAGTCGGTGGCCGTCGTCTCCGGCGACGCCCTGGTGGCCTTCATCGTCGGCGCCTGCCCCGACCTGCGCAGCCGGCTCGCGACCACCCTGCCCGCGTACATGGTGCCGACCCGGGTGATCCCCCTGGACTCCATGCCACTGAACACGAACGGAAAGATCGATCGGCGCGCCCTTGAGGAGAAGGTGTGAGCGACACATTGGTGGTGGTCAACCACGAGGAGCAGTACTCCATCTGGACCGCGGACCGGGAGCCGCCCCCCGGCTGGCGGGCCACCGGCTTCACCGGGACCCGGGAAGAGTGCCTGGCGCACATCGAGGCCGTCTGGACCGACCTGCGTCCCCTGAGTACGCGCGGCGGAAGGTGAACCGGCATGGAAACCACCGCTGACACCCGGGCCGTCGTCGTCGGAGCGGGCCTGGCGGGCCCCCTGCTGGCCAGCATGATCGCCCGCCACGGACACCAGGTCGACATGGTCGAGGGCCGCCCCGACCCGCGCGCCGTCCGCCACGAGGGCGGCCGGTCCATCAATCTCGGCATGTCGGCGCGGGCGATCACGTCCCTGCGCGAGGTCGGCCTGTGGGAGGAGGCCCGGCGGCTGTCCGTGCCGATGCGCGGGCGCATGGTGCACAACGGCGGCGAACCCGCCTTCTACCCCTACGGCAAGGACCCGTCGGAAATCCTGCACTCGATCAGGCGGGACGCGCTGGTCCGCCTGCTGGTCGAGCACGCCGAGAAGCAGCCCGGCGTGCGGCTGCACTTCGACAACCGGTGCGTGGGCGTCGACCGGGACGCCCCCGGCGTCACCCTCGCCGACGGCACCCGGCTCGACGCGGACTTCGTGGTCGGCGCCGACGGCGCGTCCTCGCTCGTCCGGACCGAGCTGCAGCGCGGCCTGCCCGCCGACTTCAGCCGCAAGTACCTCGAATGGGGCTACAAGGAGGTGACGATCCGGGCGACGCCCGACGGAGCGCCCGCCATTCCGCTGGAGGCGCTGCACATCTGGCCGGGCGAGCGCGGGCTCGGCGTGGCTCACCCCAACGTCGACAACAGCCTGACCGTCACGCTGTTCGTGCCGCGTGAGGAGTCGCCGGAGCGGATGTCGGAGGTGTTCCCGCACCTCGCCACGCTCGTGCCCGACCTCGACGAGCAGGCCACCGCCGCGCCCATGAGCCACCTCACGACCGTACGGACCGAGCAGTGGCACTACCAGGACAAGCTCGTCATCCTCGGAGACGCCGCCCACGCCATCTACCCCTTCTACGGCCAGGGCATGAACTCCTCCTTCGAGGACTGCCTCGTCCTGGACCGCATGCTGGCCCGTCACCCGTACGACAGGCAGGCCGCCTTCTCCGCCTATGAACGCGCCCGCAAGCCGCACACCGACGTGCTGGCGGACCTGTCGGAGCTGAACTTCCTGGAGCTGCGCGACGGCATGCGCTCGCCGCTCCGCCTCGCCAAGAACCGGCTCGACCTGCTGCTGCACAAGGCTTTCCCGCGCACGTGGGTGCCGCTGTACACGCTCGTCTCGCATACCACCGTGCCGTACGGCGACGCGCTGCGGCGCGCCCGGCGCCAGGACCGGGTGGCAGCCGCGCTGGCCGCGACCACGGCCGGCCTGGGCGCCGCCGGGCTGCTCGCCGCGTTCCGGCGCCACCGGAGGAACCACCGATGATCAAGCACCCGCACGACGACGACCTCGTCCTGTTCGACCCGGACGACCTCGACCAGGACCCCGTACCCCACCCCCTGATCGGCGAGCACCGCGCGGATCTGCGGGCCGTCGTCGCCTGGGCCCGCGAGTACCTGTGCCGGCCGCATCCGGACCTCGGCCGGATCGGGCCGGTCTGCCCGTACGCGCAGTCGTCCCTGGAACGCCGGACCTTCCGGCTGGCCGTCCAGCCCGGCGGCGGCCACACGGTCGAGTCGCTGAGCACCCTGCTGGCCCCCTACCGCGACTGGTTCCTCGACCTGGCGCCCCGCGGCAGGCCCGGCTCGCAGTCCGCGACCATCCTCGTCCTGCTCCCCGGCATGCGCGACGCCCGCGAGGTGATCGACGCCGCGCAGTGCGCGCTCAAGGACGCGTACGTGGTCCACGGCCTGATGATCGGCGAGTTCCACGACGGGCCGCCCGAGAAGGCCGGGCTGTGGAACCCGGGCTTCCGCCCGCTGCGCAGCCCGGTGCCGATGCTGGTGATCCGGCACATGGTGCCCACCGACCTGCCCTTCCTCATGTCCGAGGAGACCCACCTGGCCGCGTACCGCGACCTGTTCGGCGAGCAGGTGCCCGGCCACCTGCGGAACCTGGTGACCAAGTCATGACGACCTTCCCGCTGACGCCGGCCCAGGAACGGCTCTGGTTCCTGCACCAGGCCGACCCGTCCGGCTACCAGATCGCGAGCGGCCACCGGCTGCGCGGCCCGCTCGACCCCGAACGGGTGGCCCTGGCGCTGAACCGCCTGGCCGCGCGGCACGAACCGCTGCGCACCACCATGGCCGACAACGACGGCCGCCCGGTCCAGATCGTGAGCGACGTGGCCTCCCTGCGCCTCGAAACCGCCGAGGCGCGCGACGAGGCCGAGGCGCAGGCCATCTGCGACGCGTTCGTGGCCCGGCCGTTCGCGCTGGAGGGCGGGCAGCTCGTACGGGCGCTGCTCGTCAGACTCGGCCCGGACGACCACGTGCTCGCGCTCTGCCTGCACCACGCCGTGTGCGACGGCCACTCGCTGCGGATCCTCCTCGGCGAGCTGCTCGAGATGCTCGCGGGGACGTTCGAGCCCGCCGAGCCCGTCGTCCCGTTCTCCGAGTACGTCGCCCGGCTCGGCCAGGGCAGCCCGGAGCGTGCCCGTGCCGCCCGCGAGTACTGGCGCAAGCGGCTCGCCGGGGCGCCCACCCTGCTGGGCCTGCCGACCGACCGGCCCCGCCCCGCCGTGCCCAGCGGCCGCGGCGGGCAGCACCGCCGGAAACTCCCTCCGCACCTGCGCACCGCCCTGGTCGACGGCGCCCGCAAGACCCGTACCACGGTGTTCGCCATGATGCTCGCGGCCCTGGGAGCCACCCTGGCCCGCTGCGCCGACCAGGACGACGTCGTGATCGGCAGCCCCATGGACGGCCGGACCGGGCCCGAGCTCGGGCGGACCGTCGGCATGTTCGCGAACACCGTCGCCCTGCGGCTGGCACTCGGCGACGACCCCACCGTGGCGGACGTGCGGGCGATGAGCCGGCGCACCGTCGCCGAGGCCCTCGCGTACGGCTCCACCCCCTTCGACGAGGTCGTCGAGCTCACCGGAGGGCGCCGCGACCTCAGCCACAACCCGCTCTTCCAGGTCATGCTCGCCGTCGACCACGTGGGCGAGCCGGTCCGGAGGGCCGGTGACCTGCTGGTCGAGCACTGGTCGCTGCTCGGCCCCGAGGCCCGCTTCGACCTCACGCTGTACGTGACGGTCGGCGAGGAGATCGAGCTGTACTTCGACTACGCGGCCGACCTGTACGACCCGGAGACCGTGGCCACCCTGGCCGACCACCTGATGGTCGCCCTCGAAGCCCTCACCGCCGACCCCGACCTCCGCCTCAGCCACATCCCCTTCCACACCGGCCCCGAAGCCGCCGCCCCGGCCTCCGTGTCCGGGGGCTGGGAGAGTGTGGCCGACCAGATCGTGCGTCAAGCCGGACAGACCCCGGACCAGGCCGCGGTGGTGGCCGAGGGGGAGCGGCTGACGTACGGAGACCTGGTGGCGCGGGCGCGGGAGGTGGCGGCTCGGCTGGGCCCGTTCACCGGCGACACCCGGCCGGTGGTCGGCGTCGCGCTGCCCGCGGGACCGGACGGGATCTCCGCCATCCTCGGCGTCATGCTCGCCGGCGCCGCGTACCTGCCGCTCGACCCCGCACACCCGCCCGCCCGCGTCACCGCTCTCCTGGAGCGGGCCCGGGCGGTCGCGGTCATCGCCCCGCCCGACCTGCTGGCCGGGCTGGACGCCTACCCGGGAACGAAGCTGCCGCCCCCCGCCCCGCCCGCCGGGCCGCACGGCCCGGACGTCGCGGGCGGAAACCTGCGCCCAGGGGACCCCGCGTACGTGATCTTCACGTCGGGGTCGACCGGGGAGCCCAAGGGGGTGGTGGTGCCGCACGGGGCCGTCGCGGAGTTCAACCGCTCGTTCGTCGACGCGCACGGCTTCGGCCCCGGGCAGCGGGTGCTGATGCTGCCGCCCCTCACGTTCGACGCCTCCGTGGGCGACCTGTTCCCCGTGCTCACCTCCGGCGGCACGCTGGTCATCCATCCCGAGCCGGCCCGGCTCGACGGCGCGGAACTCGTACGGTTCTGCGCCGGGCACGGGGTCACCGCCGTGGACGCGCCGGTGGCGCTGTGGCGGCGCTGGGTCACCGACCTGGCCGAGACGGGCGTCCCCGAGAGCTGGCCGGTCGAGATCATGATGGTCGGCGGCGAGGAGGTGCCGGTCGAGGACGTGCGCGCCTGGCAGCGGCTGACCCGCGGCAGGTGCGACCTGTTCAACCACTACGGCCCCACCGAGGCCACCGTCTGCGCCACCGTGCACCGCATCGGCGGCACCGACGAACTCGGCGACCTGGGCCGGGTGCCGATCGGCAGGCCGCTGCCGCACGTCCGCGCCCGCGTCCTGGACCGCTCGGGCCGCGCGGTGCCGATCGGCGGTGTGGGCGAGCTGCACCTGGGCGGGGCCGGGCTGGCCGACGGGTACGTGGGCGCGGCGGCGCTGACGGCCGCGGCCTTCGTCCCGGACCCGGACGGCCCGCCGGGGGCGCGCCTGTACCGTACGGGCGACCTGGCCCGCATCCGGCCGGGCGGCGAGGTCGAGTTCCTGGGCCGGCGCGACCGCCAGGTGAAGATCCGCGGTCACCGGATCGAACCGGCCGAGGTCGAGCACGCCGTCAGGGCCCATCCGGCCGTCACCGACAGCGCCGTCGTCGTCTCCGGCGACCGTCTCGTCGCCTACGCCGCGACTGCCGCCAAGGACCTGACCCCGGCCACGCTACGCGCCTTCCTGCGCGACCGGCTGCCCGGCTACCTGGTGCCGTCGTCGTTCGTCCTGGTCGAGTCCATCCCGCGGACCGCACACGCCAAGGTCGACCAGGAGCGGCTGCCGCCACCGCCGGGACCGGAGGGCGAGCCGCCGGCGAGCCCGGCCGAGGCGGCGGTGGCCGCGGTGTGGCAGCGGGTCCTCGGCATCCCCGACGTGCGCAGGTCGGACAACTTCTTCGACGTGGGCGGCCACTCGCTGCTCGCCGGCCGGGTGGTGGCCGAGATCAGGCGGGAGCTCGGCGCGGACCTGCCGCTGCGCGCCGTCCTGGAGACGTCCGACCTGGCCGAGCTCGCCGCCGTGGCCGAGCGCGGCGGCGTCGAACAGGAGCACCACGACCTGGAGTCGCTCGCCGTCCTGCCCGCCGACTTCACGGTGCGGACCGGGGACGCGGGGCGCCGCCGGGCGATCCTGCTGACCGGGGCCACCGGCTTCCTCGGCGCCCACCTCATCGAACAGCTGCTGGCCCGTACCGATGCCGAGATCATCTGCCTGGTCAGGGCGTCCGGCGAGCAGCAGGCCAGAGAGCGGGTGCTGGACAACCTGCGGGCCTACGGCCTCGACGCCCCGCCGGACCGGATCCGCGGCCTGCCCGGCGATCTGGGCGCGGCCCGGTTCGGCCTGGAGCGGGAGTCGTTCGCCGAGCTGGCCGCCACAGTGGAGGTGATCTGCCACAACGGCGGCCAGGTGAACTTCCACGAAAGCCTCCACCGCATGCTGCCGGTCAACGTCGGCGGCACGGTCGAGGCCCTGCGGCTGGCCGGGCTCGGCGGCGCCCGCCTGCACTTCGTCTCCACCCTCGGCGTCTTCCTGGGCCGGCCCCACCACGGCCGGGTGCTGACCGAGGCGGTCGCCCCCGACGACCCGGCCGGGCTGGAGACTGGCTACGACCAGAGCAAGTGGATCGCCGACCGGCTGGTGCGCCGCGCCCGCGACCGGGGACTGCCGGTCGTGGTGCACCGGCCCGCGCGGGTCAGCGGCCACAGCCGGACCGGGGCGGGCAACCCGGGCGACCACTTCGGCCGCATGCTGGCCACCTGCGTCCGCCTGGGCCTGGTGCCCGACCTGCCGATCGAGGAGGACCTGGCGCCCGTGGACTACGTCGCGGCGGCCATCGGCCACCTGATCGCCGACCCGGAGACGACCGGCGACTACCACTACTTCAACAGCCGGACGATCTCCTACCGGAAGATCGCCGAAGCCCTCGGCGCGGACTGCGTGCCGTGGGACACCTGGCGGGCGCGGGCCGCCGCCCTGGGCCCCGACAGCCCGATGGCGCCGTTCGCCCAGACGCTGGAGGCGGCCGACCCGCAGTTCCGGCGGCCTGTCTTCGACTGCGGCCACACCGAGCGGGTCCTCGCCCGCGCCGGGATCGTCTGCCCGCCCGCCGACGGCGACCTCATCAGGCTGTACGCCGGCCGCATGGAGGTGATCAACGCATGAGCCCGGCACGTACGGACATCTTCAGGTTCGCGCTGATCTGGACGGCGTCCCTGCTGTCGTCCGTCGGGTCCAGCCTCACCACGTTCGTGCTGGGCGTGTGGGTGTACCAGAGCACCGGGTCGCCGACGCAGTTCGCGCTGGTCGTCCTCAGCGGCATGCTGCCCGGCATCCTCATCGGCCCGTTCGCCGGAGTGGTCGTCGACCGGTTCGACCGGCGCCGGGTGATGATCCTCACCGACTCCCTGGCGGCGGTGGCGACGGTCGCCGTCGCCCTGCTCATCTGGGCGGACGCGCTCGCCGTGTGGCACGTCGCCCTGGCCGGGGCCGTCGGCGGCGCGTGCGGCGTCTTCCACCTGACCGCCTACCAGGCCATGACGCCGCTGCTCATCCCGGAACGGCATCTGGGCCGCGCCAACGGGCTCATGCACCTGGCCAGCGGCATCCAGATCGCCGCTCCCGTACTCGGCGCCACACTGCTGGCCACGGTCGGGATGATCGGCGTGGTCGGGATCGACCTGACCACCTTCGGCGTGGCGATGATGGCCCTGCTGTTCATCCGGCTGCCCGCCGCGGTGCTGCGGCCCAACGAGACCACCGACCGGTCCGCGGTCCTGGAGGACCTGGGGGCGGGGTGGCGGCACCTGCGCGCCAAGGCCGGGCTGACCGGGCTGGTGGCGGCGCTGACCGGGTTCAACTTCACCTTCGCCGTCGCCGGGGTGCTGGTGCAGCCGCTGATCCTGTCCTTCGCCGGGCCCGGCGTGCTGGGCGTGCTGATGTTCGCCGGCGGGGCGGGAATGCTCGCCGGCGGCCTGGTCATGGGCGCCTGGGGCGGGCCGAAGCGGAAGATCGTCGGGATGACGGCGTTCATGGGGCTCGGCGGGGTGTTCCTCGTGCTGCACTCCCTGACCCCCTCGCCGCTGCTGGTGGGCGCGGCCGCCTCCGCCTTCCTGTTCACGCTGCCCGTCGTGAACGGCTGCGCGCACGCCGTGCTGCAGAGCCGCGTCGAGCCCGCCATGCTGGGGCGGGTCATGGGCACCGCGCACACGCTCGGCTCGGCCGCCGTCCCCGTCGGCTACATGCTGGCGGCGCCCCTCGCGGAGCACCTGCTGAACCCGGCGCTGCAGCCCGGCGGCGCGCTGGCGGACACCGCGGGCCTGATCGTCGGCGTCGGCGAGGGCCGCGGGATCGCCCTCGTGATGCTCCTCGACGGCCTGCTCCTGCTCGGCATGGCCGCCGTCCTGGCAGCCCTGCCCGCCCTGCGCCGCCTGGACGACCAGCCCCCCGTCGTCCTGGCCCCGGTCGCCTGAGAACCGCTGGATCCCCGCCCGTTCACCGGGGCGGGCGGGGCTTCCGCACAACGCCTGAGAGGAACGCTCATGCCGGTCGATCCGCCGCCCGACGAGGCGGCCGCCTTCCGCCGGGGAGACGCCCCGGCGCCGATGCTCGACCTGATCGGCCTGATGGCCTGCCACGCCGTCAATGCCGCACGTACGCTCGGCGTGTTCGACGCGCTGGCCGCCGGGCCGCGCACCACCGGTGAGCTGGCCGCCGTGACCGGCGCCGACCCGGCCGGGCTGGAGCAACTGCTCGGCGTCCTGCGTACCACCGGGTACGTGCGGCGCGACGACGGCAGGCACGCCAACACGCCCGCCACCACGGCGTGGCTCTGCTCGGACTCGCCCACCGACTACGGACGCATCCGCGGCCTCTGGCAGACCATCATCGAGGAGCGGTGGACCGGGCTGGCCGGCGCGGTGCGCTCCGGGATCCCGGGGGGCGGCTTCTACGACTGGCTCGCCGGCCGCCCCGAGCTCTCCTCCACCTTCCACCAGATGCAGCTCGGTCTCGCCGAGTGGCTGGCGGAGGAGGTGGTGTCGCTGGTGCGGGTGCCGGAGGGCGGCAAGAGCCTGCTCGACCTGGGCGGCGGCCACGGGCTGTACGCGGGGGAGTTCTGCCGCGCCGTCCCCGGGCTGACGGGCACGATCGTCGACGCCGCCGTCACCGAGCGCACCGACGGGCCGCTGACCTGGCGGGAGGGCGACCTGCTCACCGCGGACCTGCCGGGCGACCAGGACGTGACCCTGCTCTGCAACGTGCTCCACGGGTTCGGCGCCGCCGACGCCGCCGCCCTCGTCGCCAGGGCTGCGGGCACCCTGCGGCCGGGCGGGCTGCTGGTCGTCATGGAGAGCCCGCCCGAGCCCCCGGGCGGCGCCGCCGACCTCGCCTTCGCGGCCGGGTTCTCGCTCAACCTGTGGCACACCCAGGGCGGCGCCCTGTACCCGGCCGAGACGATCACGGGGTGGCTGGAGGCGGCGGGATGCTCTCCCGGCCCGTGGCGGGGCCTCGCCCGCTCGCCGTCCCACGCCCTGGTGACGGCGACCGCGCCGTAGCCTTCCTCCCCGCCCTCCGGAGGCCCGGTCACGGTCGTGACGGTTCCGGCTCACCGGGCCGGGACCGGCGCGGCGTCCCGGCCCGCCGGCTCAGGCCTTGCTCGCCAGCCCCCAGAACCCCTGCTTGGCGCGGTGTCTCCTGGCCTCCTGCTCCACCAGGAGCACGGCACGGCGTTCGACGTCTTCGTAGTAGACGTCCGCGTCGAGTTGTTCGTCCGCGACCCGCTCAGCCATGTCGACGACATCGTCGCCGCTAGGAGACCGACTTCTCATCTGAGACCCTTTCACTTTCGGACGTTTCGTCGATGCCTTACCAGGAAGGTCTCACAGACCCTTCACGTGCGCCAGACCGGCGGCCAAAGCCCCGGCCAGAAGGCGCAGCGCTTCGAGATCGGATTCGGCGAACGCTTTCGGCTCGGATGAGACCACGACCAGAAGGCCATCCTTGAAATCCGCTTCCTTGACACCGACGGCACAGGCGATGCAACTCCGGTATCGGCGCTTTCCTATCTCGAAGATGTCCAGGAAGCTGTCTTCTGCTTCGATATCATCTACGCGCTTTCCCCGCAGCGGGTTCGAGGCGAACTGCAGCAGATCCTGATCGTGGTCGCCGTCGGCGCCGATCATCCGGCGGGGAGCGCCGGGGTCCCAGAGCGCGTCGACCAGATGGAGATATCCGTCCTGGCCGAACTCGTAGTAGGCGGCCCGCGTCAGCGACGGCTCCCTGGTGTGGCTCGCCGTCCGCCGCGCCGCGCGCAGCACCTGGTGCTTGAGGGCCTCACCCGGCGGCTTGGCCTCGTTCGCCGAGTATTTGCTGGTCAGCCGCCCGAGCGTGACGATGACCGGTAACCCGCCGCCGGAGAGCGTCCGGGCCAGCAGCGCGGCCACCTCCCGGTAGCCGCTGTGGGTGCTGCGCAGCCATGCGGAGACGCCCGTCAGCGAGGCGGAGACGATCAGCAGGGAGACGACGGCGGCGAGGGCCCCGGCCCTGGACCACCGCGGCGGCGAGCCCGAGACCCGGTGTCGCCGCGGTCAGAATGACCGTGACCGGAAGATTGAGAAGCGCCTTCTCCGCCAGACGCCTCACGGCCGGCGTGCGCTTGCCGCTCATCAATGAGAATTCCTCGCGATATCTCGGGCGGGCTCTTGCCCTGAGAGTGCATGATTCTCCCAATGCTAGCCATGATCTACTCCTGGATGATGGTACGTTCCACAATCCCCGGATATATGACCAGTGAATTGCGGCGGTGCCCCCGAATGTCACATGAAGGCGATTATCTAGATATATCCGAAAATGGGCCCTTCAGGGTTGCTCAAGGGGCACCGGAGGCTCTTCGATGGACCCGTACGCCGAAGACGACGAGGGGCCGATGAGCGACGATCTCACCACCGCGCTCCGCGAAGCCGAGCGCGACCTGCAGAGAGCACAGCTGGCGGGCGATGCCGCCGCCCTCGCCGAACTGCTCGACGACCGCCTGATCTACACGGGAGGCCCGGACGGCGCCCGCTACACCAAGCAGGACGACCTCGACATCCAGCGATCCGGCCGGCAGAAACTCACCAAGGTCGAGGAGGAGGACCTGGTCGTCCTGGCCGACGGGACCACGGGTGTCACCTGGTTCCGGGGCACCCTGGAAGGCACCTTCGACGGCGTCCCCTTCGCCGCCCGCCTGCACTTCACCCGGACCTGGATCCACGTCCCCGGCTCGGGCTGGCGGGTGATCGCCGCCCACGCGAGCCCGGTGCGGACGCCGTGAACAGGCGTCCACCGGCCCATCACGGGTGACGGGCCGGTGGACGGAGGGGGCTAGCGGTAGGTGATGTCGGAGGAGGAGTACAGGCAGTTGGTCCCGTCGGCGCCTTCGCCGATCTTGCTGGGTTCGCTGCCCTTGGGGACGCCGCGGTACTTCTCGCAGATGGTGGCGTTGCCGTAGACGGTGATGCGGCGGAAGCGGGCGGTGTCGCCCCAGTTGGTGTTGATCCCGGCCAGGACCTTGGTGGAGCGGGCGGTGATGCCGT
>NZ_JBFAOH010000037.1:61535-63298 GCF_040675175.1 Nonomuraea sp. NPDC049649 | reverse complement strand
TAAGCTTCTCTGCGCCGATGGTACTGCACTCGGGAGGGTGTGGGAGAGTAGGTCGCCGCCGGACAATCTTTGATATGGGAAAGGGCTCCGACGATTATGTCGGGGCCCTTTCTTATTTGTTTTGGAGGGCTCTGGGGTTGCTACCTCAGGGCCTTTCTGCGTTTCAGGGGATGGTTTTCCGGCGGAGTACGAACACTCCCCACCCCAGGTACTCTCGGCCGTACTCCAGGTGCGAGCGCCTGGCCGTGGACAGGAACTGCCGCATGGCTTCGGCGTCGGGGTCCGCGGGGTTCTCGCGAAGCCAGTCGCTCATCGTCCACCACTGGCTCGCCACGTAACGGTCCCAGCTGTCCGGGCTGGCCAGCACCATTTCCAGCAGCTCGAATCCCGCCTGCTCGAAACGCTCGTTCGTACCGGCGAGTGAAGTGAAGGTGTCCTCTTCCATGGAGAGGGCCCGCAACGCTTCAGGTGGGGGCGGGGCGGTCCAGTAGCACTCTCCGACCAGCGCGATCCCGTCCCGGCGGAGTGGGCGGCGCATCACATCGAGGGTGCCGGCGAGGCCGTCGCCGATCCAGGTCGCGCCGATGCAGGAGACGATGTCGAACGCGTGGGGTTCGGCCTCGTAGGTGCCGGCGTCGGCTTCGACGAACTGGATGCGGTCGGCGACGCCCAGTTCGTCGGCGCGTTTTCTCGCCGCTTCCAGGAATACCTTGCTGATGTCGATGCCGATGCCCTGGTGGCCGTAGCGCGCGGACCAGCGGCTGAGCATCTCGCCTTTTCCGCAGGCGAGGTCGAGCTGCCGCATATTCGCGTCGATGCGGCAGATTTCGCCCAGGAGATCGAGTTTGTCGTCGGTCAGCGGGTTGAGTATGCGGTGGCGGGCTTCGGCTATTTCATGGAAGCGCAGAGACATGCGGACAGTTTCGCGGAATGGCGTCGGGGCCTGCCACGGGATTTGCGGGCCTGAGGTGAGGAGATCCCTTGCTGAGCGGGACTTGGACAGGCCATGGCTTGCTAGGCTGGGAACGTACCGGGCCACCCCAACCACGGGTGGCCTTCGTCGCGTAAGGCCCGGGATGGGCGGCGACCAGCCACGGCGGGCCCTTACGAGCAACAGCGGCTCGCTGAGTGAGCCAACGAAATGGACCAGAAGTGAACAGAGACAGCGGATCGGACGGCGAGCAGCGCGGGCGCGGCGATAACGGGGGTAAGCGCTCGTACGGCGGCAGGGACGGCGGTTACAGTTCCCGCGGGCGTGACGAGCGAGACCGTCCGTTCCGCTCAGGTGACGACAGGCGCTCCTACCAGGGGCGGGGCCGGGGTGAGGGCGGCCGGCCGTTCCGCGACCGCGACGGTTACCAGGATCGCGATCGCCGTTCCTCCAGTGACCGCGGTGAGGGCCGTCCGCCCAGGGATCGTGACGAGCGTCGTCCGTACCGGGACCGCGACGACCGTGGGCCCCGGCAGGAGCGCGGCTACGGCGGTGAGCGCCGGTCGTTCCGGGACCGGGATGACCGTGGTCCGCGAGGTGAGGGCGAGCGCAGGCCGTTCCGCGACCGCGACGACTGGCGGCCGCGCGGTGAGGGCGAGCGCCGCCCCTATCGGGACCGGGATGACCGCGGCTCCCAGCGCGACTCGTACAGAGGCCGGGACTCTCGGGATCGTGGCGAGGGCCGCCCGTTCCGGGACCGGGACGACCGTGGCTCCTATCGGGATCGCGGTGAGCGTCGTCCGTATCAGGACCGTGGTGAAGGCCGGTCGTA
>NZ_JBFAOH010000037.1:0-61444 GCF_040675175.1 Nonomuraea sp. NPDC049649 | reverse complement strand
ACGGTCGTATCGGGATCGGGACGACCGTGGTTCCTACCGGGATCGTGGTGAGGGTCGGCCCTACCGTGATCGGGATGATCGTGGTTCTTCCCGGGATCGCGGTGAGCGTCGTCCGTATCAGGACCGTGGTGAAGGCCGGTCGTATCGGGATCGGGACGACCGTGGTTCCTACCGGGATCGTGGTGAGGGTCGGCCCTACCGTGATCGGGATGATCGTGGTTCTTCCCGGGACCGTGGTGAGCGTCGCCCGTACCAGGACCGTGGTGAGGGACGCCCGTATCAGGAGCGCGGCGAGCGGCGTCCGTACCGGGATCGGGAAGAGGGCCGTCCTCCCAGGGACCGTGGTGAGCGTGGCCCTCATCGGGACCGTGAGGAGAGGCGTCCGTACCGGGATCGCGACGATCGCGGACCCCGGCGGGACGATCGCGGGCCGCGCCGTGAGGGTGGGCCGCGTCCGTTCTCGCGGGAGGACCGCCCCGGCACCCGCGCCCGCTTCGGCAGGCAGGACCGTGAGGACGCGCCGCGGCGCGAACGGCTCCCCGAGGTCGCGCCCGACATCAGCGCCGAGGACCTCGACAAGGAAGTACGCGACGAGCTGCGCTCCCTGCCCGGCGACCTGGCCGAGCTGGTGGGGCGGCACCTCCTCGCCGCGGAGCGGGCCCTGGAAGAGGACGATCCCGACAAGGCGTACGAACACACCCAGGTGGCGCGCAGGTTCGCGGCCAGGGTCGGTGTCGTACGAGAAGCGGCCGGCATCGTCGCCTACCGGGCGGGCCACTACAGCGAGGCGCTGAGCGACCTGCGGGCCGCCAGGAGGATCACCGGCTCGGATGAGTACCTGCCGATCATGGCCGACTGCGAGCGCGGGATGGGCCGTCCGGAGCGGGCGCTCGACCTGGTGCGCTCGCGCGAGGCCGAGCGGCTGGACCGGGCCGGGCGGATCGAGCTGACGATCGTGGAGTCGGGGGCGCGCCGCGACCTCGGCCAGCACGACGCGGCGGTCATCACCCTCCAGCGGCTGCCGGAGCTGCGCGATCCGCAGGCCCGGCCGTGGTCGGCGCGGCTGGCTTTCGCGTACGCGGACGCGCTGGAGGAAGCGGGACAGCGTGAAGCGGCGCTGGACTGGTTCGGCAGGGCGATGGCGTTCGACGAGGATGGCGAGACGGACGCGGCCGAGCGGTACGCCCAGCTCTCCGGTGGCCTGATCGAGGACGTCGAGGAGTACTTCGACGAGGACTTCGTGTCCCCGGAGAACGCAACCGAGCCCACGGAAGCCGACGCCGAACCCGAGCCGGTCACGGACGACGCCGAATCACCGGGCACCGAAGACCCCGGCCCGGCCGCACCGCCAACCACGACAGACGCTGTGCCGGACGAGGCGGAGGCGCCTAGCCCAGGAGAGATCGGCTCAGGCGCGTCTCCAAGTGCTGAGGATGCGCCGATCACCCCGTCCTTCATCGAGCCCGACTTCGGCGACCAGCCCGGTGAAGGCTCCGACAAGCAGGACGAGGATTCCGGCAAGAAGCCCGAATAGGCATCACCCCGAGTACGCACCCGCCGCTGGCGAGAGGCGCGGGTGCGTACTCGGCCCGAGCGAAAGACGCCGCTATATACCCGGCCCCGGCAAAGGCGCCGGTACGTACCTGGCCCCAACGAAAGGCGCGGGTGCGTACGCGATGAGGCTCGCGTACGCACCCCCGCACCACAGGGGCGCGGCCACCACCCGAGTTCACGGACGTGACCGCTACCCGAGCGGTGAGAACGCGGATTCCCTGAAGCCGCTCACACCGCCGACTATGGTGAGACGCGGTCCAGCCAGTGGAGGATTCCGGCGACGTTCGACGGCGCGCCGCTGAGCAGCTCGAACTGCTCGGCCGTCTCGTCGTCCTCGGCCAGCGCGCGGTAACGCTCCTTGGTACGGTCCCGGACCATGGCGACGGCGTGGTCCAGGTCCATGCCTTCGGAGTGGGCCTGACGGGTGAGATCCACCCAGATGCGAAGCTCCTCCGCCGACCGTTCGAGCACGTCCTGTACCGCGTCGACCGGCCCATAGTGGCTGAACAGCAGCCGCTCCGGCTGCAACGCCCGGAACAGCCCGATCGAGTCCAGCGCGGTCTGCAGGTCGAAGTCCGGCGGCGGCGTGGCCGGGCGCACGTCCCCGGTCTGCGGCAGGTAGACGCCCGCGGCGTCCCCGACGTACAGGTCACCCGTCGCCGAGTCGATCAGCCCGACGTGATGCTTGGCGTGGCCGGGGGAGTAGTGGCTGCTCAGCGTCCTGCCGTTGCCGAGGTCGATGGCGCCGGTGTCGCCCAGGGCGACGATGCGTTCGGCCTCGGTGGGGGAGAGCTCGCCGAACAGCGTGTCCAGCCGGTCGCCCCACACCATCCGCGCGCTGGCCATCAGCCTGGACGGATCGGCCAGGTGCCGCGCCCCCTTCTCGTGGACGACGACCTGCGCGGACGGGAAGAACTCGGCGATGTCGCCCACCCCGCCCGCGTGGTCGAGGTGGATGTGGGTGACCACGACGGTCGCCAGATCCTCCGGGCCGACCCCCAGCGACGCCAGCGCGTCACGCACGACCGGGGCCGAGGTGGAGGTCCCCGTCTCGACGAGGCAGGGCCGGTCGCTCAGGATCAGATATCCGGCGGTGATGCCGGAGTACCCGGCCATTTTCGTGTCGATCTCGTAGACGTCGCCGCCCAGCGCGGTGATGTTGTCCACAGGCACTCCAGAGCCGCGTCCGCTATCCCCAGAACGGCATTCGAGCCGATCCGGACTCCCTCACATCGTAGAGAGTGATCTCCACACGATCACCAAGGGGAGGACGACAGTGGACCGTAACGAGGTCTTGCTGGTGGGGCGGCTGTCCGCGGCCGTCGAAGAGCGGAGTCTGCCGAGCGGCGACACCATGACGAAATGGCGCCTTCTCGTGCGCCGCCGCACGTACCGGCGGGGCGGCACGGTCACCGACAGCATCCCGTGCGTGAGCTTCAGCCAGGAGGTGGCCGACGTGCTCCGCGGTCTCAACCCGCGCGACGCGATGGAGGTCACCGGCGCGTTCCGCTGCCGCGTCTTCGGCCCGGCGTCGGGCAAGATCTGGGCGTACGAGGTCGAAGCGGCCACGGTCAAGGCCATCGATGCCCTCCCCGAGGCGGAGCCCTCCGAGCCCCCGCCTCCTTCCGCACCCCGCCCGGCAGCCGCCCTCGCCAAGGCGGGCGGACCTGAGGCCAGCCCTTCCCAGGGCGAGGAGGCTGGTCCTCGCCAAGGTGGATCGCCCGGAGCCTGGCCCTCGCTGAGGCGGACTGAACCGAGGTCGGCAGCCGCCCTCGCTAAGGCGAGTTGACCGGAGGTTGCCCTCTCCAAGGTGGGCCTACCCGAGGCCGGCCCCTCTCCAAGGCAGGAAGCTGGCCCTCGTCAAGGCGGTTGCCCGGAGGCCGGCCCTCTCCAAGGCAGGAAGACTGGCCCTCGTCGGGGCGGATTGACCCGAGGTCGGTCCTCGCTAAAGCGGGCTGACCGTCGTCAAGGCGGGGAGGCGGGCCGTCAGCTAAGGCGGGCTGACCTGAGACTGACCCTCGTCAAGGTGGGTTGACCCGAGGCTGGAGGGCTGCCGGCGATCAGCAAACGATTCTGAGGATCAGACCTGTGCGGGGTTTCGGGCCGAAGGAGGTGGATTTGCGTGGCACCCGCTCACCCCCCGCGGCGACCGCGAGGACATCGGCGACGGCGAGCGGCTTGAGGATGACGGCGGTGCCCCCGGTGGCGGCAGCGAGTTCGACGGCGGCCCGCGCGTCGTGGTGCACGATGCGCACGGTCTCCTCGTCGTCACGCAGCCCCCACACCTTCGGCAGGACGAACTCAGTGAGGATGGAGGTGTTGAGCGAGTTCCACCGGGCCGAGCGGTCCGCCGGCATGGACTGGGCGAGCTGCAGCGGGTCCGGGCTGCTGAGAAGGTGCGCGCTGCTCCCGGAGGCCAGCAGGAAGGCCGGGTCTTCAGCGGCGTCGAGTGCGGCCATGCCTTCGTCCAGGTCGTTGAAGTCCTGTACGCGCCACGACCCCTTCGCCTTGGCCACCGCCTCGTCCAGCGGGAGTTCCGGGATGACCCGGTGGATGGCCTTGAGATCGGGTGGATAAGCGTCGGTGTCCACGAGCAGCGCCATCCCGTAGTCCCACGGGTTCCTCCCGGCCCGACGCCCCCCGCTGCCCTTCTGCCCGCCGTCGCTCAGCACGTTGCCGTTCTGTCCGCCGCCGCTTTGCGGGTCGCCGTTCTGCGCGTCGCCGTTCTGGGCGCTGCCGTTCTGCGTGCCGTCGTTCTGCGGGTCGCCGTTCTGCGTGCCGTCGTTCTGCGCGCTGCCGTTCTGTCGGTAGCCGTCCTGACCGTCGTCGTTCTGTCCGCTTTGGGGCGGTGCCGGGCGGAGGGCGTGTTCGCGGCGCTGGAGGATGCGGTAGGTCGCGTACCTGTGGTGGCCGTCGGCGATGAGCGCCTGGCGCGGGTGGAGGTCGGCGTTGATGGCGGCGATCTCGGCTTCGTCGGTGATGGCCCAGAGGCGGTGGGTGAGGCCGTCCTCGGTGTGCGCGGTGACCAGGGGCGTGCGGCTCGTGGCCACCTCGTCCACGAGGCGGGTCGCCGTGCCGTCCTGGCCGTTGTACAGGAGGAAGATGGGTTCGAGGTTGGCCCGGGTGGTGGTCATGAGGGCGAGGCGGTCCGCGATGGGGCCGGGGACCACGTCCTCGTGCGGCAGGATGATGCGCTGCGCCGGATCCGGGAGGCAGACGTCGCCGATGAGGCCGCGCTGCAGCACTCCCGGGCCGCGCTGCTCGTACACGTAGAGCGCTGGCTCCTCGTCGGCGACCAGGATGCCGGACTCGCGCCACTCCTCCAGAGTCCTCCTGGCCTGCGCGTACTTGGGGTCGGCCGGGTCGTGGGGAGCGCCCGGCGCGTCCGACCCCGGTGTGCCGGGAAGGATGAGACGTACGACGTTGTTGGGGTGAGTGTCGAGCAGGACGCGCACATCCCCCTCGGAGATCAGGTCGTAAGGCGGGGAGGTCACCTTGGCGGGATCGTCGACGGCGAAGCGGACGCCCCGGAACGGCCGGAGGATCAGTCCGTCCGGTATCGGCAGTTCAGAATTCCCCATACCGGGCATGCTGCCATAAACACCCGAGTCTTCCCGCAGTCACCTCCACGACCTGGTCGCGTTCGATTCCGCAACTCTGTCGCATGCCGTTGAAGGAGGGCTCACGCAATGACGAATGGCGCCGACGGCCACACCGATTCCCCCGGCACTCCCCAAGGTGATGTGTACGACTGGTACCAGCGGGGGGTGAAGCTCCTGCGGGAGGGCAGCCCGGCTGCCGCCGCCGCGCTGCTGGAACGTGCGGCCAGCGCGGAGCCGGACTCACGCAGCGTCCGGGAGGCGCTGGCGCGGGCCCAGTTCAACTCCCGCCGGTACGCGGAGGCGGCCAGCAGTTTCCAGTGGATCGTCGAGGACAACCCGACGGAGGACTACGCCTATTTCGGCCTCGGGCTGTCGTTGTGGCGGACGGGCGACATCGAGGCAGCTCAGGAGCCGCTGGCCATCGCCGTCGCCATGCGACCCGACGACCGCAACTACCAGTCCGCCTTGCGCAGCGTCCGGGCCACGTTGAAGGCACGCGAAGACATGTAAGGAAGCCACGTACGGGCGAGAACACGCCGGCCCCACCCACGGGCGAGAACGCACCGGCCGCCGTCCTCACCACTCGGGGGCGCCTTCCGCGTGCTGTGTCCGCGCTCGGCTCGACTGACCATGCCCTACTCGATTGACCGCACCCAGTTCGGCTGACCGCACCCAGCTTGCTCGACTGCGCCCAGCTTGGCTCACCGTGCCCGGCTTGGCTCACCGTGCCCGGCTTGGCTCACCGTGCCCGGCTTGGCTCACCGTGCCCGGCTTGGCTCACCGTGCCCGGATTGGCTCATCGTGCCTGGCTGAGCTGACTGTGTCCGGCCTACTTGCCTGCGTCCGGCTTGGCCTACCGCGCCCGGCTCGGCTGACCGCCCGGCTTGGCCCATCGTGCCTGGCTGAGCTGACCGTGCCCGGCTTGCTCGCCTGCGTCCGGCTTGGCCTACCGCGCCCGGCTCCGTTGACTGCGCCTGGCTCGGCTGACTGCGCCTAGCTCAGTTGGCCTCGCTCTGTCTGGTTAACTCCGGGGGCGAGGCCTATTTCGGCGAGCGTCGTGGCGCGGGGACCGGGCCGTCTCGCGGCAATGCGTTCGGTTGGGCGGGGTCGGCGTGTTCGCATCATTCAGGAGGCGTGCGGGGGTTGCTACCTGCAAACTGACGCCTTGTTGGACGGGGGCCGGGCCCGGTTGTTCTGGTCATCGTCGGCGTGCAGAGCGGACCCCGCCCAGCTCGGAGTGCGGCGCCCCGGTCGGTCTGGGCCTCGGCCACCCCAGCCCCGCCTTCTCTGACGCCGCGTTCTGTGCGTTCCGGCTGCTCCGCGCCTGTTCTCCCCAGCGCCGTGCTCGGCGGGTGCTGGCCGCTCGCTGGTCTGTCCTTCCGCACCGTGCTGGACCGGTCCACGGCCCGTTCTTTCCTACGTGGTGCTCGGTGTGTGCCGGCGCTTCTCCTCTCCGCCTGACGCATGCCGTTGTCGGGGGTTTCACTGGATATGGGGAATGTGGGGATATGAGGGATTTCAGGTCATTCGGGGTTGTCGTGCGTACCGCTTGTGAGTTGTCGGGGATGCGGCGGATCGCCGTTGCGGCGGGCGGGTTAGAGTCTCACAGGACGTGGGCTGGCGACGGAAAGAGGCGCGGTGCTGATCGACGGCTACGACACCCTGCTGCTGGACCTCGACGGCGTCGTGTACCTCGGGCCGAGGGCCGTGGAGGGGGCGCCCGAGGCGCTGGAGGAGGCGCGGCGGCGAGGGGTGCGGCTGGCGTACGTGACCAACAACGCATCCAGGACGCCGGCCGCCACCGCCGCCCATCTGCGGGAGCTGGGTGTGCCCGCCGGAAGGGACGACGTGGTGACGTCCGCGCAGGCGGCGGCGCGGGTGGTGGCCGAGAGGGTGCCGCCGGGGTCGAAGGTGCTGGTCGTGGGCGGGTCCGGGCTGCGGATGGCGGTGCGGGCGCAGGGGCTCAGGCCGGTCACGGCGGCGGCCGAGGGGCCGGTGGCCGTGGTGCAGGGGATGTGGACGGGGATCTCGTACGGGCTGCTGGCCGAAGGGGCGCTGGCGGTGCGGCAGGGGGCGCTGTTCGTGGTCGCGAACCGGGACTCGACGATGCCCACGGGGCGCGGCGAGGTGCCGGGCAACGGGTCGATGGCCCGGGTGATCGCGTCCGCCACCGGGGTGGAGCCTCTCTACGCGGGCAAGCCGGATCCGCCGCTGCACCGCGAGTCGATGATCCGCACGGGTGCGCGGCGGCCGCTGGTGGTCGGCGACCGGCTCGACACCGACATCGAGGGGGCGCGCAACGCGGGTGTCGACGGGCTGCTGGTGATGACGGGGGTGGCCAAGCCGCTCGACCTGCTCACCGCCCCGCCGCACCGGCGCCCGGACTACCTGGCCGAGGACCTGTCGGGGCTGCTGGCCCCGTACCCGCAGGTGCGGGACGGCGCGTGCGGCGGGTGGCGGGCCCGCTGGGAGGACGGGACGCTCCGCCTCGACGGCGACGGGAGCAGGATCGACGGCCTGCGGGCCGCGTGCGCCGCGGCCTGGGCCGAGGCGGGGGACGGCCGTGTCGAGGAGGACGCGGTGAAGCCGGTGCTCGCCAGGATCGGCTGACCGCAAAGGGTCAACGGTGAAGCCGTGCTCGCCTGACCCGCGGAGGGTCAGCGGCGAAGCCGGTGCTCGCGCGGATCGGCTGGCCCGCGGGGGCAGCGGTGATGAAGCCGTGCTCGCGGGGGTCAGAGGAGCCGGCGGAGGCGGAGCAGGTCGCCGAGGCTGGCGTCGATCTTGATGCGGCCGCCGAGCAGCGCGCGGGCCAGGTCCAGCTCGCCGTTGACCAGCGCCACCAGGTCGTCGCTGATGAGGGTCAGCTTGACGTCGGCCGGCTGGCCGTCCTGCGGGGGCGTCTCACCGAACGGCTCCAGCCCGCCGTGGTGCAGCCGCCCGTGGAAGGTCACGTCGAGATCGGAGACGCGGCAGCTGACCGTGCGTTCCACCACGTGCTTGGCCCGGTCCTCCGCGTCTATCTCGTCGAACTGCGCGACGAGCTTGACCAGTGCGGCCCGGCACTCCTCGACGCTTGCCATGATCGCTCCCTTTCTTCTCCCTTTAGCGTTCCACAACGAGCGCCCCGTATGACTCTTCAACGCGTGACACGCCCGCCGAGGTCCCGACCGCTCGCCCGACGCGTTACCGTCGAGTCATGAGTGAGCTGCCAGAGGAGACCGGTGACGCGCGGGTCGACGCGGTTCTCGCCGGGCTGGGCCGGCTGCCCGGCCTGCCGGTGAGCGATCACGTGGCGGTGTTCGAAGAGGCGTTCTCCGGGCTGGAGGCCGCGCTCGGCGCCGTGGACGCCCAGTGAGCCGCCGGGTCCGGCTCGACAGCGAGCTGGTGCGGCGCAAGCTGGCCCGCTCCCGGGAGCAGGCGGCCCAGCTCATCGAGGCGGGCCGCGTCACGGTCGGCGGGCGGCGGGCCGCCAAACCGGCCACGCAGGTCGACACCGCCGCCGCCATCGTCGTGGCCGAGTCCCCGGACGGCCCCGACTACGTCTCGCGCGGCGCCCACAAGCTGATCGGCGCGCTCGACACGTTCAAGAGCCTCGCCGTCGAGGGGCGGCGCTGCCTCGACGCGGGCGCCTCCACGGGCGGGTTCACCGACGTGCTGCTGCGCCGCGGCGCGGCGCACGTGGTGACCGTCGACGTCGGCTACGGCCAGCTCGCCTGGTCGCTGCGGAACAACGAGCGGGTCACCGTCATGGAGCGGGTCAACGTCCGCGACCTCACCCCGGAGCTGGTGGGGGAGCCGCCCACGCTGGTCGTCGGCGACCTGTCGTTCATCTCGCTGCGGCTGGTGCTGCCCGCGCTGGCCGCCGTCGCCGCGCCGGAGGCCGACTTCGTGATGCTGGTGAAGCCGCAGTTCGAGGTGGGCAAGGACCGCGTCGGCGCGGGCGGGGTGGTGCGCGACCCGGAGCTGCGCGCCGAGGCGGTGCGCGGCGCCGCCGCCGCGGCGGCGGAGCTGGGGCTGGCCGTGCGCGGCGTCACCTACAGCCCGCTGCCGGGGCCGTCGGGCAACGTCGAGTACCTGCTGTGGCTGGGCAAGGGGGAAGGCGAGCCGCCGGTCGCCGACCTCGATGAGGAGATCCGGCGGGCCGTCGCGGAAGGGCCGCAATGAACCGGACCGTACTGGTCACCGTGCACACCGGGCGGGAAGCCGCCATCGAGAGCGCCCGGCTGGTCATCGGCCGCCTGCTCGACGCGGGCCTGCGCGTACGGGTCCTCGACGAGGAGGCCGGGGAGGTCGGCGCGGCGGGCGTGGAGGTGGTGCCCGCCGAGCCGAGCGCCGCCAAGGACACCGAGGTGATGATCGTGCTGGGCGGCGACGGGTCGCTGCTGCGCTCGGCCGAGCTGGCCAGGCCGACCCGCACCCCGCTGCTCGGCGTGAACCTCGGCCACGTCGGCTTCCTCGCCGAGGCCGAGGTCGCCGGCTTGGCCGACACCGTCGACAGCGTGGTGGCCGGCCGCTACGACGTCGAGGAACGCATGACCATCGACGTGCTGGCCCGCCAGAACGGCAACCTCATCGCCGACACCTGGGCGCTCAACGAGGTCACCGTCGAGAAGCAGGAGCGCATGCTGGAGGTGGTGGCCGAGATCGATGGGCGGCCGCTGTCGCGCTGGGGCTGCGACGGGGTCATCTGCGCCACCCCGACCGGTTCCACCGCCCACGCGTTCTCCGCCGGCGGGCCGGTGGTCTGGCCCGAGGTCGAGGCGCTGCTCATGGTCCCGATCAGCGCCCACGCCCTGTTCGCCCGGCCGCTCGTCGTCTCCCCGCGTTCCACCCTGGCCGTCGAGATCCTGCCCGACACGCCCGGCGGCGTGATGTGGTGCGACGGCCGCCGCCGGGTCGACCTGCCCTCCGGCACCCGCGTCGAGGTGCGGCGCGGCGCCGAGCCGGTGCTCCTGGCCCGGCTGCACGGCGTCGAGAGCACCGGAGCCCCCTTCACCGACCGGCTCGTCGCCAAGTTCGAACTACCCGTTCAGGGCTGGCGCGGGAGGGCGCGACCCTGACTGAATGGAGGGTACGAGCGCGTAGGATCGCATGCGCACACGTGTTCGGGCCGCGGCGCGGTTGACGTAACTTCGCAAGTGACGGGAGTGGGCAGTGCGACCAAGGGTCGAGGAGGTCCGCATCCAGGGGCTCGGTGTCATCGACGAAGCCGTGCTGGAGCTTTCGCCGGGCTTCAACGTGGTCACCGGTGAGACCGGCGCGGGCAAGACGATGGTCGTCACCGGTCTCGGGCTGCTGTTCGGCGGCCGGGCCGACCCCTCGCGCGTCAGGCCGGGCGCCGACCGGGCCACCGTCGAGGGCACGCTCGTGATCGAGCCGGGCGGCCGCGTGGCCCAGCAGGTCGAGGACATCGGCGGCGAGGCCGGCGACGGCGAGCTGATCATCTCCCGCACGGTCTCCGCCGAGGGCCGCTCACGCGCCTGGCTCGGCGGCCGGGCCGTGCCCGTCGGCACCCTCACCTACCTCGCCGACGACCTGGTCGCCGTGCACGGCCAGATGGACCAGCAGCGGCTGCTCCAGCCCGCCAGGCAGCGCGCCGCGCTCGACCGCTACGCCGGCGACGACCTGGTCAAGCCGCTCCGCGCCTACCAGCAGGCCTACAAGCGCCACAAGCAGATAGCCGCGCAGCTGGAGGAGATGACCACCCGGGCCAGGGAGCGCGCGCAGGAGGCCGACCTGCTCAGGTTCGGCCTGGAGGAGATCGAGAAGGTGGACCCCAAGCCCGGCGAGGACGCCGCGCTGCGCGAGGAGGAGGAGCGGCTCTCGCACGCCGACGCGCTGCGCACCGCCGCCACCGCCGCCCACACCGCGCTGCTCGGCGACCCGATGGTCGCCGCGGGCGGCGCCGCCGACGTGATCTCGCTGCTCGGCGAGGCCCGCACCGCCGTCGAGGCGGTCCGCGACTACGACACCGCGCTCGCCGCCGTCGCCGACCGGCTGGCCGAGGCCGGATACCTCATCTCCGACGTGGCCACCGAGCTGGCCTCCTACGCCGAGTCGATCGAGGCCGACCCCGCCCGGCTGGCCGCCGTCCAGGAGCGCAGGTCCGTGCTCACCGGGCTCACCCGCAAGTACGGGGACGACACCGCCGCGGTGCTGGCCTGGGCGCAGCAGGCGGCGGCCCGGCTGGCCGAGCTGGAGGGCGACGACGAGCGCGTCGGCGAGCTGACGGCCGAGTACGACGAGCTGACCGCCCGCCTGACGGAGCTGGCCGCCGAGCTGACCCGGGTGCGCGAGGCCGCCGCCGAACGGTTCGGGCGGGCCGTCACCGAGGAGCTGACCGCGCTGGCGATGCCGCACGCCCGGGTCGTCGTCCAGCTCTCCCAGGCCGCCGAGTTCGGCCCCGACGGCGTCGACGAGGTGGAGCTGCGCATGGCCGCCCACCCGGCCGCGCCGCCGCTGCCGCTCAACAAAGGCGCCTCCGGCGGCGAGCTGAGCCGGGTGATGCTCGCCATCGAGGTGGTGTTCGCCGGCGCCGACCCGGTGCCCACGTTCGTCTTCGACGAGGTCGACGCCGGGGTGGGTGGCAAGGCCGCGGTGGAGATCGGGCGCCGGCTCGCCCGGCTGGCCCGCACCGCCCAGGTGATCGTCGTCACCCACCTGCCGCAGGTCGCCGCCTTCGCCGACCAGCACCTGGTGGTGGAGAAGGCCGGCGACGGCAGCGTGGTGCGCAGCGGCGTGGTCACGCTCGACCACGAGGGCCGGGTACGCGAGCTGTCCCGGATGCTCGCCGGCATGGAAGACTCCGAACTGGGCAGAGCGCATGCCGAGGAGCTGCTGGGGCTGGCGGCGGCTGACAGGTGATTCGGTGTGACATAGCGGACACGCCCGGTCATGGATGGCCTCCCAGGTCGTTTGCTCTGGCAGGATGGTCTTGATGAAGGTTCCGGGGAGCAGGATGCCGGGCCTCCGCGCGAGGAAGGGCAACGACCTTCCCGGCGTCACCGGCGTGGCGAGGATCGACCGGCGCACCAAGAGGCTCACGAAACGCCTCCAGCCAGGCGAGATCGCCATCATCGACCACGTCGACGTCGACCGGGTGAGCGCGGAGGCGCTGGTGGCGTGCGGTGCGGCGGCGGTGGTCAACATCGCGGCCGGCATCAGCGGCCGCTATCCCAACCTCGGCCCCCAGATCATCACCGAGGCCGGGATCCCGTTCGTCGACAACGCCAGCCAGGAGCTGTTCGAGCGGGTCAAGGACGGCGACGTGGTCCGGGTCTGCGAAGGCACCGTCTACCTCGACGACGAGGTCGTCGGCAAGGGCGTCGAGCAGAGCGGCGAGGCCATCGAGGCGGCCATGGCCGAGGCCCGTGCCGGGCTGTCCGTGCAGATCGAGGCCTTCGCCGTCAACACCATGGAGTACGTCCGGGGCGAGGGCAAGCTCCTCATCGACGGCGTGGGCGTGCCCGAGATCCGCACCCGGATCGAGGGCCGGCACGCGCTCATCGTGGTGCGCGGCTACCACTACAAGGAGGACATCGCCACCCTCCGCCCCTACATCCGCGAATACCGGCCCGTGCTGATCGGCGTCGACGGCGGCGCCGACGCCCTGCTGGAGGCCGGCTACCTGCCCGACGTGATCGTCGGCGACTTCGACTCGGTCTCCGAGAAGGCGCTCACCTGCGGCGCGGAGCTGATCGTGCACGCCTACCGCGACGGCCGGGCCCCCGGCCTGGAGCGGGTCCGCCAGCTCGGCCAGGAGGCGGTCGTCTTCCCGTCCACCGGCACCAGCGAGGACATCGCCATGCTGCTGGCCGACGAGAAGGGCGCCGAGCTGATCGTCGCCGTCGGCACCCACGGCACGCTGGAGGAGTTCCTCGACAAGGGCCGCTCCGGGATGGCCAGCACGTTTCTCACCCGCCTGCGCGTCGGCAGTAAACTCATCGACGCGAAGGGCGTCAGCATGCTCTACCGCAGCCGCATCTCCACCTCCCAGCTGCTGCTCCTGGCGCTCACGGCGCTGGTCACCATGGGTGTGGCGCTGTCCGCATCCCCGCTCGGCCAGATCTGGCTGAACGGCCTGTACGACGTCTGGAACGCGTTCATCTTCTGGTTGGTCGGACTCTTCTCGTGATCGATTTCCGTTATCACCTCGTCTCCATCGTCGCCATCTTCCTGGCGCTGGCCGTCGGCATCGTGCTCGGCACCAACCTACTGCAGGACCCCGCCATCAAGACGGCCAACGAGATGACCCGTCAGCTCACCCAGGCCAACGACGGGCTGCGCGGCGACCTCGACGCGATGAAGCAGCGCGAGCAGGTCCACCAGGAGTTCGTCGCCACCCTCACCCCGCAGCTCGTCGCGGGCTCGCTGGCCGGCGAGCGGGTGCTGGTCGTCGAGGCGCCCGGCGCGAACGACACCTACCGCGAGCTCACCGAGCAGGTCGTCGAGGAGGCGGGCGCGACCCTCAGCGGCCGGCTCGTGCTGCTCGACAAGTTCTTCGACCCCAAGAGCGCGGGCGTGCTCGACGGGCTGGTCAACCAGCTCAAGCCCGCCGAGATGGCCTTCGCCACCACGGCCACCGTCCACGACAGGGCCGCCACCCTGCTCGCCGCCGCGCTCGTGACCGCCGACCCGGCGCAGGTCAACACCGCCAACGAGGCCACCACCGCGGTGCTCGACGGCCTGCTGAAGGGCGGGTTCGTCGAAGTCGACGGCGACCCGCTCAACCGCGCGACCCTCGCCGTGGTCTACGCGCCCGACGCACCGTACGAGAAGGACGACGACGGGGGCGCGGCCGCGGCGCTCAACGCCCTGGCGGGCGGGCTGGACGCGGGCGGCAAGGGCGCCGTGATGGCCGGCGCCGCCGCCACCTCCGCCGGCCCCCGCGGCGCCATCACCGCCCTGCGCGACGACGGCGAGATCGCCAAACGGGTCTCCACCGTCGACAGCGCCGATATGCCTGAAGGCCAGGTCGTGATCGTCTACGCTCTGCGAGAGCAAGCGAACGGGGGCGTGGGCCAGTACGGCACCGGGACCGGGGCCTCGGCGTTCCAGCCGGAGCCGCCCACGTCGGCCCCCACCCCGACCACCACCGAAGCAGGGAGCTGACATGGCACGTGGCCTGCTGTACGCCCTGGCGGGCGCCGCGATCGGCGCCGTCGCGGCCCGCGCCGCCTACACCGCGCTCACCCGTACCCAGGGCACCGACACCGGGAGCCGCTGGACGCGCAAGAACCACCGCGGCGAGCCCATCACGCTGCTCGAAGGGCCCGCGTTCGTCGCCGGGGCGGGCGCCGCGGCGGCGCTGACGCCCGGCCTGCCCGGCCGCGTGCGGACGGCGGCGCTGCTGGCCGGGGCGGGCAGCGGCGCGCTCGGCGCCTACGACGACCTCTACGGCACCACCTCCTCCAAAGGCTTCAAAGGCCACCTGAGCGCTCTCGCCCGGGGCGAGGTCACCAGCGGCGCCGTCAAGATCCTCGGCATCGGCGCGACCGGGCTGGGCGCCGCCGCGCTCGTCTCGCGCGGCCCCGCCGACACGCTCATCAACGGCGCCGCCATCGCGGGCGCGGCCAACCTGGCCAACCTGTTCGACCTGCGGCCCGGCCGGGCAATCAAGGTCGGGCTGCTCACCGGCGGGCCGCTGCTGGCGGCGGCCGTGGCCGGAGACTCGCCCGCCACGGCGGCGCTGACCGCCGTGCCGCTCGGCGCCGCGGCCGCGCTCCTCCCCGACGACCTGGGCGAGCGGGCCATGCTCGGCGACGCCGGCGCCAACGCGCTCGGCGCGCTGCTGGGCCTGGCCGCCGTGACCAAGCTGGGCCGTCCCGGCAGGCTCGCGCTGCTCGGCACCGTGGCCGCGCTCACCGCCGCCTCGGAGAAGATCAGCTTCACCAAGGTCATCGCGGGCAACAAGGTGCTCAACCGGATCGACATGCTGGGCCGCCGCCCCGCCGACGCGTGACCCGTTGACGTCTGATCCGTTGACGCGTGACCCCTCGGGCGGGCGGAAGGCGAGGCTGGCCCGCGGCGTCGCGGGCGGCGCGCTGGTCATCGGCGCGATCACCGTGCTGGCCCGCGTCACCGGCTTCGCCAAGCAGTACGCGCTCGCGCAGACCGTCGGCACCAACTGCCTGACCTCCGCGTACTTCACCGCCAACCAGGTCCCCAACATCGTCTTCGAGGTGGTCGTCGGCGGGGCGCTGGCCGGGATGGTCGTGCCGGTGCTCGCCGGGGCGGTGTCCGAAGGCGCCGGGGAGCGGGTGGGGCGGATCGCCTCCGCGCTGCTCAGCTGGGTGCTGGTGGTGCTCGTGCCGGTCGCCGTGCTCATCGCGCTGCTGGCCGGGCCGATCATGGGGCTGTTCACCATCAAGGGGTGCGGTGCGGCCGCCGCCGAGGTCGCCGCCCGCATGCTGGTGGTCTTCGCCCCGCAGATCCCGCTCTACGGGATCGCCGTGGTGCTGTACGGCCTGCTCCAGGCCCACCACCGCTTCGCCTCGCCCGCGCTCGCGCCGCTCGTGTCGAGCATCGTCGTCATCGTCGCGTACCTGATGTTCGTCCCGCTCAGCGGCGGGATCACCACGCCGGGGGCGGTGCCGCTCGCGGGCGAACTGGCGCTGTCGGTGGGCACCAGCCTCGGCGTGCTGGCGCTGGTCCTCACCGTGATCGGGCCTACCGCGCGGCTCGGCGTGCGGTGGCGGCCCACGCTGCGCTTCCCCGAGGGTGTGGCCGGGCAGGTGCGCCGGCTCGCGCTGGCCGGGATCGCCGGGCTGCTCGCCCAGCAGGCCGCGATGGTCGTGGTGCTGAAGCTGGCCAACAACCTCGGCGGCGGGGCGCTGGCGGTCTACAACTACGCCTGGGCGATCTACCTCGTGCCCTATGCGGTGCTGGCCGTGCCCATCGCCACCAGCGCGTTCCCCCGGCTGTCCGCGCAGGCCGAGGCCGGTGAGGGGGAGGCGTTCGCCCGGCTCGCGGCCGGGACCACGCGGGCGATCGTGCTCGTGTCCGGGGTGGCCGCCGGGGTGCTGGCCGCCGCGTCGGAGCCGGGGGCGGCGGTGTTCCTGGCCGACAAGAGCGACGTGGACCCGGTCGCGCTGGCGCGGGCCGTCGCGCTGTTCGCGCCCGGGCTGATCGGCTACGGGCTCATCGCGCACCTCAGCCGGGTGCTGTACGCGACCGGGCGGGGGCGGGGGGCCGCCGTCGGCACCGTCTTCGGGTGGGGGGTCACGATGGTCGCGCAGACCGTCTTCGCGCTGGCGCTGCCGGACGGGTGGCGCATCGCCGGGCTGGGGCTCGGGATGACCGCGGGGATGACGGCGGGCGGGGCCCTGCTGCTCGGGTACGTGGTCGCGGCCCGGGGGCGGGCGGCCGTCGCCGGACTGGGACGGGCGCTGGCCGCGGCGGTCGCGGGAGGCGTGGCCGGGTTCCTGGCGGGGGCGTGGGCGGTGGCGTGGATCGGGACCGGCGGCGGGTGGGCGAGCCTGGGCGCCACGCTGCTGGCGGCCGTGGTGGCGCTGGCGGTGGGCGGCGGCGTGGTGGCACTGGTCGACCGGGACGACGCGCGGGCGGTGGCGGGTGTGCTGCGCAGGCGCGTGCCCGGGGGCTGACCGCCCGGCGGTCGCCGGGTGCCCGCTGAGGGCTGGAAAGGTGGGAACCGCGGGCGGCCTCCGCTCGTGGGCGCGGGTCTCTCGGTCGGCTGTGGCCGGCGGTAGGTGAGGAGGATACGGGTGCGAGTGGCTTACGTGGTGGGCACCACCACCGGAGGGACCGGGCGGCACGTGCGCATGCTGGCCGGCGGGCTGGTGCGGCGCGGGCACCGGGTGGTGGTAGCGGGGCCGCGGGAGGTCGAGGAGCAGTTCGGGTTCGGGGAGGCGGGTGCCCGGTTCGCCGAGGTGCCCGTGTCCGACCGGCCGCACCCGGTCAACGACGCGCGTGCGGTGCTGGCCGTCCGGCGGACGATCCGGGGGGCCGATGTGGTGCACGCGCACGGGCTGCGGGCGGGGGCGCTGGCCGCGCTCGCCATGCCCCGGCGGTCCGGGGCGCCGCTGCTCGTGGTGACCTTGCACAACGCGCTCACCGCCGGAGGGTTCGTCGGCGCCGTGTACGGGCTGCTGGAGCGGATCGTGGCGCGGCGGGCGGACCGGGTGCTGGTCGTCTCGCCCGACCTGGGGGAGCGGATGGGGGCTTTGGGCGCGCGGGACGTGCGGCCCGCCGTCGTGCCCGCGCCGCCCCTGCGCGCACCCCGGCGCACGCCCGCCGAGGTGCGGGCCGAACTGGGCGCGGGGGACCGGCCGCTCGTCCTCACCGTCGCCAGGCTCGCCCAGCAGAAGGGGCTGGAGACGCTGCTGGACGCGGCGGCGGGCCCGTGGTCCGGCACGCCGCCGCTGTTCGCGATCGCCGGGGAGGGGCCGCTCCGGGGGGAGCTGGAACGCCGGATCGGCGCCGGGCGCCTGCCCGTCGTGCTGCTCGGCAACCGGGACGACGTGCCCGACCTGCTCGCCGCCGCCACCGCCGCCGTCTGGGCCAGCCGGTGGGAGGGGCTGCCGCTCAGCGTCAGCGAGACGCTCAAGGCGGGCACTCCCGTCATCGCCACCGCCGTGGGGGGCGTGCCGGGTCTCGTGGGTGACGCCGGGATCCTCGTGCCCTACGGTGACCCGGCGGCGCTGCGCTCGGCCGTACAGAAACTCATCTACGACCCCGCGGAGGCGGCGCGGTGGGCGGAGGCGGCGGCCCGCAGGGGCGCTGAGCTGCCGGGAGAGGACGACGCGGTGCGGGCGGCGCTGGACGCCTACACCCGGTCGTGATCTAGACGGATACCTTCCGTCAAGACTCTCTCGTATACTGCCTGCGTTGGGGAGGGGAGTATCCCTTCGCGGCAGTCTCGTCATCACGGTGCCGCCCCGATCCATGGGGCCCCCGGGGCTGCCGGCTCGCGGACTCGCGCGGGCGGGAGAGACCTCCGGCAGTCAGTCTTGCGTGCCGGAGGTAATGCACCGTGACCGAACCTTTGTGGGCCTGGATCGTCGTCATCGGCGGTCTCCTGATCGTGCTCGCCGTGGACCTGTGGATCGTCGACCGCGGTGAGGCCCGTGAGTTCTCCATGCGCCAGGCCGGGGGGTGGGTCAGCTTCTATGTGACGCTGGCCGTCATCTTCGGCGTGGTCCTCTGGCTCACCTTGGGGGCGGAGAAGTCCGGGGAGTTCTTCGCCGGTTACATCACTGAATACAGCCTCAGCGTCGACAACCTGTTCGTCTTCTACATCATCATGAGCCGCTTCGCGGTGCCGAAGGTCCACCAGCACAAGGTGCTGCTCATCGGCATCCTGCTCGCGCTGGTCATGCGGGGCATCTTCATCGGGCTCGGCGCCGCGGCCCTCGAACGGTTCGGCTGGCTGTTCTACGTGTTCGGCGCGTTCCTGGTCTACACGGCGATCAACATCGTCCGCGGCCACCTGAAGGGCGAGGAGGAGGAGGTCAAGGAGAACCTCCTGCTCCGCTGGGTGCGCCGGAGCCTGCCCACCACCCAGGACTACGTCGGCTCCAAGATCATGGTGAAGATCGACGGCAGGCGCATGGTCACCCCCATGCTGATCGTCATGATCGCCATCGGCAGCACCGACCTGCTGTTCGCGCTCGACTCCATCCCGGCGATCTTCGGGCTCACGACCGACCCGTTCATCGTGTTCACCGCCAACGCGTTCGCCCTGATGGGGCTCCGTCAGCTCTACTTCCTGCTGGGCGGCCTGCTCCAGAAGCTGGTCTACATCAGCTACGGGCTCGCGTTCATCCTGGGATTCATCGGGGTTAAGCTGGTTCTGGAAGCTCTGCACTCCAGTGGAGTCTCCTGGGCGCCCCACATCCCGATCTGGGTGTCCCTCACGGTCATCGGCTCCACGATGGTGATCACCACCGTGGCCAGCCTGATCAAGGCCCGCGTCGACATGCGCGCCAGTGAGAAAGCTCCCTCGGAGCAGGTGTAGCTAAATGGCTTTCGAGGCGCTTTGCTTGAGTAGTTGTGTCATGTCATAGTTACGGGTTCTGTACCATCACGGCAAAGCGCTCCGTTCAGTCACCATCCAAAGGTTGTACGTGTCAGTCGATCTTGCAAAGACGAGCCGGTTCAGGCTCGCACGCGGGGTCTCCCCGTGGCTCCTCCCGACGGCGGCCGCGGCGGCCGCCACCGCGCTGCTGACGCGACGGGACCGCCGGTGGGCACTCGCGGCCGTGCCGCTGGGCGCCCTGACCGGCGGGATGCTCTGGTTCTTCCGCGACCCCGACCGCGAGGTCGGGACCGGGCGGATCCTCTCCCCGGCCGACGGCGTCGTCCAGAGCGTCGACCCGTGGCCGGACGGCCGCACCCGCGTGGCCGTCTTCATGAGCCCGCTGAACGTCCACGTCAATCGTGCACCTCTTGCGGGAAATGTCACCTCCGTGCAGCATGTGGCGGGTGGGTTCCTGCCGGCTTTCAACAAGGACAGCGACCAGAACGAGCGCGTGGTGTGGCATTTCGAGACCGCGCTCGGTGACGTCGAGATGGTGCAGATCGCTGGCGCGGTGGCGCGCCGGATCGTGCCGTACGTGAGTGCCGGCGCGAAGGTCGCGCAGGGTGAGCGCATCGGGCTCATCCGCCTCGGTTCCCGGGTCGACATCTATCTTCCGGAAGGGATCGCCCCTGCGGTGTCCGTGGGCGAGAAGACGGTTGCGGGGGTGACCAGAATTGACCACGGCTGACGCCGGCCGCTGGCAGGCGGCAGAAGCAGAAGAGGAAGAACCTCGCGGCCCGGTCGGCAAGGCGTTCCGGCTGTCGGCCGCGGACTCGCTGTCCCTGGGCAACGCGATCTGCGGGTTCCTCGCCGTGTGCGTGCTGGCCGCGTCCGCCATCAACGCCCTGCGCACCGGCGGTGACTTCACCCCCGCCCCGAGCTACTTCGCCACCGCGGTGGTGCTGCTGCTCATCGGCGCCACCTGCGACCTGTTCGACGGGCTGGTGGCCCGGCGGTTCCGCGCCTCGGCCATGGGCGCCGAGCTCGACAACCTCGCCGACGTGATCAGCTTCGGCTTCGCGCCCGCGTTCATGGTCGTGATCTGGGGCGGGTTCACCGAGGCCGTGCCCTTCGTCGCCGTGGTCGCGGCCGCCGTGGCGGTGCTCGTCGCCGGCGTGGTCCGGCTGGCGCGCTTCGCCTGCGTCAAGACCAAGAGCGGCGACTTCATGGGGCTGCCCATCCCGATGGGCGCGATGACCGTGATCTCGATCGTGCTGCTGTTCGAGCCCAGCCTGTGGGCGCTGCTCGGCGTGCTCGGCGTCGCCTGGCTGATGGTCAGCCGCATCGAGTACCCCAAGCCCAAGGGCCAGCTCGCCGCGGTCGTGCTCGCCTGGATCATGGTGAACGTGGCGTTCCTGACCTTCTGGGTCGCCTGGCCCGAGGTCGGCGACATGCCCATCAAGATCGGCGCCAGCATGCAGATCGCCCTGGTGGCCGCCATCCCGCTGCGGATGCTGTTCTACAAGCGCGAGCTCCGGCGCGAGGCCTCCCGTCTCGGCCAGTGACTCCCCGGCACCGGGAAAGAGCGGACTTTCCCGGTGTCATCGGCTTTCATGGAGCCATGCAGGGCAACCCGCGCGAGCACACGCGCACGTACTTCCTCGCCAAGCTGGCGGGGGAGCTGGAGCGCCACGGGCTGACCGCCACGCTCCGGGCCGACCCGCCCGCGCTGCGCGTCAGCGACCCCGAGACCGCGATGCTCGCCGAGACCGTCGACTGCGTGCCGATGGACGGCGGGTGGTTCTACCGCTGGTCGTGGGGCGAGCTCGTGGGACTGGCCGACGAGCCCGCCCGGGCGGCCGAACGGATCATGCGCGTCCTGTCACGCGGCTGACGCGCGCCTTCCACTCCGGCAACGACCTGCGGAAGAGGGGCGTCCTCTTCACCAGCCGCGCGCCTTCCACTCCGGCAGCGACGGCCGCTCGGCGCCGAGCGTGGTGTCCTTGCCGTGGCCGGGGTAGACCCACGTCTCGTCGGGGAGGCGGTCGAAGATGCGCTCCACCACGTCGGTGTAGAGCTGCTCGAACCGCTCCGGGTCCTTCCAGGTGTTGCCCACGCCGCCGGGGAACAGCGAGTCGCCGGTGAACAGGTGAGGGCCGTCGTCGCCGCCGTCGTACAGCAGGGCGATCGAGCCGGGCGTGTGGCCGCGCAGGTGGATGACCTCCAGCGTGATCTCGCCGAACGTGATGCGGTCGCCGTGCTCGACCGTGCGGCCGACCGGCACGGGCAGGGCGGAGGCGTCCAGCGGGTGCGCCACCACCTGGGCGCCGGTCACCTTGCTCACCTGCTCCAGCGCCTGCCAGTGGTCGCCGTGCTGGTGGGTGGTCACGATCGTGCCGAGCGGCCCGTCGGCTATCAGGGCGAGCAGCCGGTCGGGCTCGGCCGCCGCGTCGATGAGCAGGCCCTCGCCCGTCGCCCGGCAGCGCAGCAGGTAGGCGTTGTTGTCGTAGGGGCCGACGGCGAGCTTGGAGATGCTCAGATCGGTCAGCTCCCGCACGTCGGCGGGGCCGCCGACCTGGACGTCGCCGGTGTAGCTCATCAGTAGTCCTCCGGGGGCGTCGCGGGCAGGTCAGCCGGGGCGACACCGGTCAGCCACGGCGGTGGCGGCGGGACCGGCTGCCCCTCAGGCACCACCCTAACCCGCTCGCCTGCGGACCTTCCGGTCAGCCAGGCCAGGACGTCCGCGGGCGCGCCCGCCACGGCCGGGCCCGCGCCGAGATCCCGCCACTCGTCCGCCGTCTCGCCGTCCGGGGTGAGGAGGCGGACGGCGCTGATCGTGCTCCGCTCGCGCGGCCACATGCGCAGGCAGTCGCGCAGCTCCCGGGCCACGAACGCCTCCGGCCAGTCGGCCGGGCCGTAGCCCGCGTCCAGGTCCACGTGGTGCATGCCCACCTCGCGCAGCCGCCTGACCAGGCAGTACCAGGCGGGATGGGGAGGCGGGCGCATGCCGCCGACCTGTGCCCGCCAGGCGTCCGCGGGCAGTTCGCGGATGGTGGCGTCCAGGCAGGCGACGCTGTCGCGCAGGTCGGCCAGCTGCTCGGCCGCCGGGCGGGCCGCCCCGGCCTCGATCTGCGCGTCGCGGGTTGCCGCGTCGGGGTACTGCGGGGTCTTCACGCCGGTCCTGGCCCAGGTGAGCAGGTTGACGTGGCTGTCGGCGTTCCTGGCCAGGTGGGTCAGCACGTGGCCGCGGGTCCAGCCGGGCAGTCTTGAGGGGGCGCGGACGCCGGCGTCGGTAAGGGTGGCGGCGGTGGCCAGCAGCCGGGCGTTCGCCTCGGCCAGTTCTGTCTGTACGGTGACGAGCACGGTCATGATCCGTCATTTCATCATGGGCTCGCGCGCTGCCGGGGGCGGGCATAAAAGGGCAGGTCACGTGGTTGATAACGGAAGGCCTCATGACCGCGCCGCGGAGGCCGTAATCTGAGGGGGGACGGGGTCGCGGCGAGCGGCACCGGCCGGGCCGGTCCGGCTCGGCGAAATTGTCGGAGCCCCCGTCTACCATCCCCCGTGGACCTATCCGCCTTTCGAATTCCGGGATCGCCGTGGCAGACCGCCTGATCGTGCGTGGTGCACGAGAGCACAACCTCAAGGACGTCTCGCTTGACCTGCCGCGAGACGCTCTGATCGTATTCACCGGCCTTTCCGGCTCGGGCAAGTCGAGCCTCGCCTTCGACACGATCTTCGCCGAGGGCCAGCGGCGTTACGTCGAGTCGCTGTCGGCCTACGCCCGCCAGTTCCTCGGCCAGATGGACAAGCCCGACGTCGACTTCATCGAGGGCCTGTCTCCCGCGGTCTCCATCGACCAGAAGTCGACCAGCAAGAACCCCCGCTCGACGGTCGGCACGATCACCGAGGTCTACGACTACCTGCGGCTGCTGTGGGCCCGCGTCGGCAAGCCGCACTGCCCGGTCTGCTCCCGCCCGATCGCCCGCCAGACGCCGCAGCAGATCGTCGACCGCGTGATGGACCTGGAGGAGGGCACCCGCTTCCAGGTGCTGGCCCCGGTCGTCCGCGGCCGCAAGGGCGAGTACGCCGAGCTCTTCCGCGAGCTGCAGACCAAGGGCTTCGCCCGCGCCCGCGTCGACGGCACGGTCGTCCGGCTGGAGGAGCCGCCGACGCTCAAGAAGTACGAGAAGCACGACATCGAGGTCATCGTCGACCGGCTCTCGGTCAAGGAGTCGGCCCGGCGCCGCCTCACCGACTCGGTGGAGACCGCGCTGCAGCTGTCCGGCGGCACGATCACGCTCGACTTCGTCGACCTGCCCGACGACGACCCCGGCCGCGAGCGGTTCTACTCCGAGCACCTCTACTGCCCGTACGACGACCTGTCGTTCGAGGAGCTGGAGCCGCGCTCGTTCTCGTTCAACTCGCCCTACGGCGCCTGCCCGGACTGCACCGGCCTCGGCACCAAGATGGAGGTCGACCCCGACCTGGTGGTCCCCGACCCGGAGCGGACGCTCCGCGAGGGCGCTCTTCACCCGTGGAGCGGCGGCCACACCAGCGAATACTTCGGCCGCCTGGTCGAGGCGCTCGGCAACGCCATGGGCTTCACCCCCGACACCCCGTGGGAGAAGCTGTCCAAGAAGGCGCAGAAGTCGCTGCTCTACGGCCACGACGAGCAGGTCCACGTCAGCTACAGCAACCGCTACGGCCGCCGCCGCGCCTACTACACCACCTACGAGGGCGTCATCCCGTGGGTGCAGCGCCGGCACGCCGAGGCGGAGAGCGACTCGACCCGTGAGCGGTTCGAGGGCTACATGCGCGAGGTGCCCTGCCCCACCTGCAAGGGGGCCAGGCTCAAGCCGGTCACGCTGGCCGTGACCGTCGCCGGCAAGTCCATCGCCGAGGTGTCGTCGATGTCGATCGGCGAGTGCGCCAAGTTCCTGGCCGGGCTCAAGCTGTCCGACCGCGACATGCACATCGCCGAGCGGGTGGTCAAGGAGATCAACGCCCGCATGGGCTTCCTGCTCGACGTCGGCCTCGACTACCTCTCGCTCGACCGCGCCGCCGCCACCCTGGCGGGCGGCGAGGCGCAGCGCATCCGGCTCGCCACGCAGATCGGCTCCGGCCTCGTCGGCGTCCTGTACGTGCTGGACGAGCCGTCCATCGGCCTCCACCAGCGCGACAACATGCGCCTGCTCGACACCCTGGTCAGGCTCCGCGACATGGGCAACACGCTGATCGTGGTCGAGCACGACGAAGACACCATCGCCGCCGCCGACTGGGTGGTCGACATCGGCCCCGGCGCGGGCGAGCACGGCGGGCAGATCGTCGTCTCCGGCACCGTCCAGGACCTGCTGGCCTGCGAGGAGTCCGTCACCGGCCAGTACCTGGCGGGGCGCCGGACCATCCCGGTCCCGGCCACCCGCCGCAAGCGCGACAAGAAGCGGCAGATCACCGTCAAGGGCGCCCGCCAGCACAACCTCAAGGGCGTCGACATCGAGTTCCCGCTCGGCCTGTTCACCGCCGTCACCGGCGTGTCCGGGTCGGGCAAGTCCACGCTGGTCAACGACATCCTCTACAACGCGCTGGCCAAGGAGCTCAACGGCGCCCGCACGGTCCCCGGCCGCCACTCCCGGATCAACGGCATCGACCTGGCCGACAAGGTCGTCCACGTCGACCAGTCGCCGATCGGCCGCACGCCCCGGTCCAACCCGGCCACCTACACCGGCGTGTTCGACCACATCCGCAAGCTGTTCGCGGCCACGACCGAGGCCAAGGTGCGCGGCTACCAGCCGGGCAGGTTCAGCTTCAACGTCAAGGGCGGGCGCTGCGAGGCGTGCTCCGGCGACGGCACCATCAAGATCGAGATGAACTTCCTGCCCGACGTCTACGTCCCCTGCGAGGTGTGCCACGGCGCCCGCTACAACCGGGAGACGCTGGAGGTCCACTACAAGGGCAAGACGATCGCCGAGGTGCTCGACATGCCGATCGAGGAGGCGCTGGCCTTCTTCGACGCCATCCCGGCGATCAAACGCCACCTGCAGACGCTCCACGACGTCGGCCTCGGCTACGTCCGGCTCGGCCAGCCCGCCACGACGCTCTCCGGCGGCGAGGCGCAGCGCGTCAAGCTCGCCTCCGAGCTGCAGCGGCGGCAGACCGGGCGGACCGTCTACGTCCTCGACGAGCCGACCACCGGCCTGCACTTCGAGGACATCCGGCGGCTGCTCGGCGTCCTCGGCAGGCTGGTCGACGGCGGCAACACGGTCATCGTCATCGAGCACAACCTCGACGTCATCAAGACGGCCGACTGGATCATCGACATGGGGCCCGAGGGCGGCTCGCGCGGCGGCACCCTGGTCGCGGCGGGCACGCCCGAGGAGGTGGCGCTGGTGGAGGAGAGCCACACCGGGCGGTTCCTGCGGAAGATTCTGTCCGTCTGACCGGAAACCGGGCGGCCGGGCCGAGATGAGCCGCTGCCTCCGGGACTGCCCGTCCGGTGTGTCAGGGGGTCAGGGGTTCCCTGTCCGACGTGTCAGGGGGTTCCCGACCGTCCGCAGGGTGTCGCTGTACGAGGGGAGAAGGGGCCCTTGTCTTCCGACGGGTGGTTTGACAGGGTCTGACCGTGTCGGAAGAAGCGCCGCGGCCGCTCATGCTCGGCGGCGTGTCCGTACACGATCTGCTGGGGCGGCCCCTCGTACGGCTGGCACGGCGGCTGGTCGGCGCGTTCGCCGAGGAGATCCCGCTCTACCGGCGGC
Source organism: Nonomuraea sp. NPDC049649 (assembly GCF_040675175.1). Taxonomy (NCBI): domain Bacteria; kingdom Bacillati; phylum Actinomycetota; class Actinomycetes; order Streptosporangiales; family Streptosporangiaceae; genus Nonomuraea; species Nonomuraea sp. NPDC049649. Next base: position 35,555 of record NZ_JBFAOH010000037.1, on the reverse strand, counting down.
TGCCCGAGGAGGAGCTCGACGGCGACATCACCCGCATCACCGAGCACAACCTGCGGGTGATCAGCCGGGTGTTCCGCGAGCGGCGGCCGCCCACCCGGGCCGAGCTCGCCCCGGTGCGCGCCTCGGCCGCGCGCCGGGCCCGGGAGGGGGTGCCGCTCGACGCGCTGCTGGCCGCGTACCAGCTCGGGGTGGCGAAGGTGTGGGAGAGCCTGTTCGCCCACGCCGGGCCAGGCGACCTCGACGACGTGCTGGCCGCCAACCGGCTCATCCTCCGCTACAGCGGCGCCGTCACCTCCGCGGTCTGCGCCGCGTACGTGGAGGAGCGCGAGGCGATGCGCAGCCACGAGCAGGACGCCATGCACGCGACCGTCTCCGCCCTGCTCGCCGGGGACCGCAAGGCGCTGGCGGGGGTGCGGCTCGCGTCCCGTTACCTGGTGGTCGCGACGGCGCTCGGCGACGAGAGCGCCGGCGGCGCGGGGCAGATGGACGGGCGGCGCAGGCTGCGCCGGTTCCGCGACGCCTGGCAGCGGCACGCCACCGGGCAGGTCCTGTCGGCGCTGGACGGCACCGGCGGGCTGGTGCTGGTGCCGCTGGACGCCGACGAGCCCGGGTGGTGCCGGGCCGGGGAACTGGTGGCGGCGGCGAGCCGGGCGGCGGGCGTCCCGGTGTGGGGCGCCGCCGAGCCCGCCGAGCCGGACCGCGTGCCCGCCGCAGCCAAGCTGGCCGAGGAGGTGCTGGAGGTGGTGCGGTCGCTGGGCCGGCCGCCCGGCGCGTACCGGCTCGCCGACGTGCTGCTGGAATACCAGCTGAGCAGGCCCAGCGAGGCGCTGACTGGCCTGGCCGGGCTGCTCGACCCGCTGCTCGGCAACCCCGACCTGCTGCGCACGCTCAAGGCCTACCTGGACACCGGGCTCGACCGGCGGCGCACCGCCGAGCTGCTGCACGTCCATCCGAACACCGTGGACTACCGGCTGCGCCGGGCCGTCGCCCTGACCGGGCTGGACCCCGTGGACCCGGACCAGCTCCAGCGCATCGGAGCGGCCCTGGCGGCCCGGCGCACCCTGAACGGCGGGTGAGCTTCGGGTCATCGCGCGGCGGTCACGGCCGAGGTCACGATCGCGGCGAAGTTGCGCATGCCGAGCGCGTTCGGGTGGAAGGGGGCCGCCGGGGAGGCGGGGATGTACGGCTCGATCCAGCGGGTGCCCGACGAGGCGCAGGGGTCGTGGCCCGCGCTGGGCGTCTCCAGGTCGATGAAGCCGATCCCGGCGGCGGACGCCTGCTCGGCCAGCATCTGGTTGAAGTACCGCAGGGTCGCCCGGATGTAGTTCGCGTCCTGCCTGATGATCGGGACGCGCGGGTAGCAGCCGTCGGGCCGCGCGTACGTCGCGTACCCGACCAGGAAGATCCTCGCCTGCGGCGACCTGGCTCGGATGTCGTCGGCCAGCTGGACCAGCGTGGGCCGCAGGGCGTCGGTCTTGACCCGCCACTCGTCCTGGCCGTCCGGGGTGGCGTAGTCGTCGTGGCAGGCGTCGCCGATCGGGGGCGGCAGCAGGTTCAGGCAGTCCTCGATGAAGCCGGTCAGGCCGACGTCGTTGGCGCCGATGTGCACCGTGACCAGGGTGGTGTCCGGGCGCAGGGCGTCGAGCTGCGGGGGCACCGAGCCTAATTCGGTGTTCTGCCGCTGGTACATGTCGCGGGTCTTCGCGCCGGAGCAGGTGACGTCGCGGAACGAGGCGGCGCCGAGGGCCTGGGCGGTCAGGCGGGGGTAGTTGCGGTCGGAACGCAGGCAGCCCAGGTCGGGCAGCACCTGGTGGGGGATGAGCGGACCGGCGGCGGCCGAGTCGCCGAGCGCGACGTACGACTCCGCGGCCCGGGCCTGGGCGGGCGGGGACAGCACCAGGACCAGCAGGAGCGCGGCCAGGGCGGCGGACAGGCGTCGGATCATGCGGGGGCACCTCTCGGGGGAGTCGGGGGGGTGGAGTGGTGCGGACGGAATCCGGTCGGGCGTCCAGCTCACGATGATCCGCGGACGGCCCCCTGTGAACTGGACGGGACCGCAAAGTCGGCGCCCGGGAGCTGTGACCCGTCACAAAACCCATGCCGGACCCGTGAAGAGCGTTGACGGGACCGCGCCGGAGGCTGATCATCCACCCCGCGTGCGGTCCAGCCACCACTGGGCGGCCAGCAGCGGCAGCGTCCAGCCGAGCCACGCCGCCAGCGAGCCCACCGTCCGGGTCAGCAGCGCCTCGTCGCCGTGGAACGTCGTCTCCAGCTCCGGCATGAGCGCCACCGCCATGATCACGCCGTAGACGCGGTTGGTGATGATGGACATGGTCAGCGCGAAGCTGCGGATCATCCACCGGCGGTGCTCGGCGAACCGGCGCCGCCTGGCCATCCGCCAGCCCGCGACCGTGCAGCCGAGCCAGATCAGCGACAGCAGCACGCTGCTGACCCGGGCGACCGGGCCGAACGGGGTGGCCAGCGCCACCACCAGCCCCGTGAGCCCGGCCGGCACGCAACCCGCGAACACGTACACCCGCCCGATCGCCCGGTGCGCCCGCGGATGCCGGGCCCGGAACCGCGGCCAGATCTGCAGGCAGCAGGTGAGCATCGCGACCGAGCCGAAGACCACGTGCAGGGAGAGGAGCGGATAGTACGCCGGGAACGCGTCCGGGACGGGCACCCGCGACCGGGCCGGGTCCAGCGACAGGTACGACGGCAGGGAGAAGGCCACGAACGCCACCGCCACCACGGCGAGCGGTGCCACCCAGGGCCGCCGCCACCAGCGCGGCCGGGCCGGGGCGGACGGGGAATCGGTCGTCATCGTCATGCAGGTGAGCGTCACGGCCCTCGCTGACCGCCCGCGCACCGTCCGCTGACTTACCGGGCAGCGCCGGATTCCGGGCCGGCAGTTCGATGACGCGGGGTTGAGGAGGAGGGCGGCAGGGGGTGGCCCTATTGTGAAAAGCCGGTAATGGGCGGGCCGGAAAGGCCGAGGAGGGCATGACGGTGAACGGGGGCTCCGGGATCGGGCGGCGGCAGGCGCTGGGGGTGGCCGGGGTGGCCGCCTGCGGGGTGGCCCTGGCGGCGTGCGGCGAGAGCGGGCCGCGGCAGGCGCCGGGTATCAAGGGCAAGGAGATCGCCAAGACCGCCGACGTCCCGGTCGGCGGGGGCACGGTGGTGAAGAAGTACCGGATCGTGGTGGCGCAGCCGTCCGAGGGCGTCTTCAAGGCGTACGGCGCGGCCTGCCCGCACCGCGGCTGCGCGGTCAGCGTCCCCAAGGACAACGTGATGACCTGCCCCTGCCACGGCAGCGAGTTCGACGCCCGCACCGGCACGGCGACGAGGGGCCCGGCCACCGGCAAGCTCGTCTCCTACGAGGTCAAGGTCGAGGGCGACGGCATCGTGGTGGTCTGAAGCGGTCGTCTGAACAGGTAATTGTGCGTGGTTCCCAGGACAGGTGCGCTCCAGGCTGAACCCGGCGGCAGGTGCCGGACGTACCTGGAGTGAAAGCCGAACCTGGGAGGACGCACATGACCGAAACGACGCGCCGTGCGGTGATGCTGGGAGCGGGCGGGGCCGGTCTGGCCGCGGTGCTCAGCGCCTGCGCCAGCTACGGCACGCCGCTGGCTGATCCGGCCCCGGACCCCGCGGACCCCGAGGATCTGGCGGAGGACCCGTACGCCGAGGAAGAGCAGGCCGCGCCCGAAAAGAAGAAGAAGCAGCCGAAGGCGCTCGCCGACACCAGCGAGATCGGCGAGGGGAAGATCTTCAAGGGCCAGGACGTGGTCGTCACCCAGCCGTCGGAGGGCGACTTCCGCGCCTTCAGCGCCACCTGCACCCACCAGGGCTGCGCGGTCGCCAGCGTCTCCAACGGGGTGATCAACTGCCCGTGTCACGGCAGCCAGTTCAGTATCGAGGACGGCTCGGTCGTACAGGGTCCCGCCAGCGAACCGCTGGCGGAGAAAAAGATCAGTGTGACCGAGGGCAAGATCAGACTCGCCTAAGACGCCTTTCATCCTTTTCTCACCTGGGTGCGGTTGGCTGTGCCGCATGGGAGAAGACCTGAAGAGCCGCAGGACGGTGTTCGCGGGCGTCGGCGCGGGTGGGCTGACGCTGGCGCTGGCCGCCTGCGGCGGTAGTGATACCACGACCGCGTCGCCGGAGTCGGGCGCCCCGGCCGAGTCCGGCGCAGACGCGTCGAGCGCGCCCGAGGCGGCCGGGGGACTGACCACGACCGCCGAGATCCCGGTCGGCGGCGGCAAGATCTTCACGGAGCAGAAGGTCGTCGTCGTGCAGCCGGCGGAGGGCCGGTTCAAGGCGTTCGGCATCAACTGCACCCACCAGGGCTGCCCGGTGGACAAGGTGGAGAACGGCGCCATCGTGTGCCCCTGCCACGGCAGCATGTTCAAGATCGAGGACGGTTCGGTGAGTCAGGGCCCGGCCACCGAGCCGCTGGCCGAGCAGCAGATCACGGTGGAGGGCGACCAGATCTCGCTCGCCTGAGCTGAGCCCGCTCGCCCGCCCCGCACGGCGGGCGAGCCTGTCGGTCCCGGCCACTAGGCTGGAATCGTGGCGCGTTCAGGTGGCAGTCCGTTGAGTTTCCGTCCCCCGTCCGGCTCCATCCCCGACTCCCCAGGGGTCTACCGGTTCCGGGACGCTCACGGCCGGGTGATCTACGTCGGCAAGGCGAAGAGCCTGCGTCAGCGGCTCAACTCCTACTTCGCCGACTTCTCCGCCCTGCATCCGCGCACCCAGACCATGCTCACGACCGCGGCCGACGTCGACTGGACGGTGGTCGGCACCGAGGTGGAGGCGCTGCAGCTCGAATACTCCTGGATCAAGGAGTTCGACCCGCGCTTCAACGTCAAGTACCGCGACGACAAGTCCTATCCGTACCTCGCGGTGACCATGTCCGAGGACTTCCCCCGGGTGCAGGTCATGCGCGGCGCCAGGCGCAGGGGCAACCGCTACTTCGGCCCCTACTCGCACGCCTGGGCCATCCGCGAGACCGTCGACCTGCTGCTGCGCGTCTTCCCGGTGCGCACGTGCAGCGCCGGCGTGTTCAAGCGGGCCGGCCAGATCGGCCGCCCGTGCCTGCTGGGCTACATCGACAAGTGCTCGGCGCCGTGCGTCGGCCGCGTCACCCCCGAGGAGCACCGCGCCCTCGCGGAGGACTTCTGCGACTTCATGGCGGGCAACACCAGCCGCTTCATCAAGCGGCTGGAGCGCGAGATGCGCGAGGCTGCCGCCGAGCAGGAGTACGAGCGCGCCGCCCGGCTCCGCGACGACATCCAGGCGCTGCAGCGCGCGCTGGAGAAGCAGGCGGTCGTGCTCGGCGAGAGCACCGACGCCGACGTCATCGCGCTCGCCGAGGACCCGCTGGAGGCCGCCGTCCAGGTCTTCTACGTGCGCGGCGGGCGGGTGCGCGGTCAGCGCGGCTGGGTGGTCGACAAGGTAGAGGAGGCCGGTCCCGGCGAGCTGGTCGAGCAGTTCCTGCTGCAGATGTACGGTGACGCGAGCCCCGAGTCGATGCCCCGCGAGGTGCTCGTGCCCGCCCTGCCGCCCGACGCCGAGGCCGTCACCGAGCTGCTGACCGAGCAGCGCGGGGCCAGGGTCGAGGTGCGGGTGCCGCGCCGCGGCGACAAGAAGGCGCTGATGGAGACCGTCGAGCGCAACGCCAAGGAGTCGCTCGCCCAGCACAAGATCCGCCGCGCCAGCGACCTGACCACGCGCAGCAAGGCGCTGCAGGAGATCGCCGACGCGCTCGACCTCGACCAGGCGCCGCTGCGCATCGAGTGCTACGACGTCTCCCACCTCCAGGGCGAGAACGTCGTCGCCTCCATGGTGGTGTTCGAGGACGGCCTGGCCCGCAAGAGCGAATACCGCCGGTTCGCGATCAGGACCAAGGACGGCGACGTCGCCGCCATATACGAGGTCATCCTGCGCCGGTTCCGCCGCTACCTGGAGGAGCGCTCCGCCACCGGCGAGATCACCGCCGAGGCCGACGGCGGTCACAGCCCGATCGACCCCGAGACGGGCAAGCCGCGCAAGTTCGCCTACCCGCCCAACCTGGTCGTGGTCGACGGCGCCGGCCCGCAGGCCGCCGCCGCCCAGCGCGCACTCGACGAGCTGGGCATCGACGACGTCGCCGTGGCCGGCCTGGCCAAGCGGCTGGAGGAGGTGTGGCTGCCCGGCGAGGACCACCCGGTCATCATGCCTCGCTCAAGCGAGGGTCTCTACCTGCTGCAACGCGTGAGAGATGAGGCGCACCGGTTCGCCATCACCTACCATCGGGCCAAGAGGTCCAAGTCCGTCAAGGAGAGCGCGCTCGACGGCGTGCCCGGCCTCGGACCGGCGCGCCGCCAGGCGTTGCTCAAGCACTTCGGTTCCGTCAAGAAACTGCGCGAGGCCACCGCGGAGCAGATCCGCGAGGTCCCGGGCATCGGGCCCGCCACGGCCGAGGTGATCGTGTCGACCCTGAAGGGGGAGAGGCAGTGAAGACCACCGAGCCGGCGTTCGTCATCGTCACCGGCATGTCGGGGGCCGGGCGGAGCACCGCGGCCAAGGCCCTGGAGGACCTGGGCTGGTTCGTGATCGACAACCTGCCGCCCGGGCTGCTCTTCGCCATGGCGGAGGAGGCCGGCAAGGTCAAGCTCGCCGCCGACAAGGTCGCGGCCGTCGTCGACGTGCGCAGCCTGGCCTTCACCACCGACCTCAACGCCGCCATCGAGGAGCTGGAGGCGCGCGGCGTGCGGGTGCGCGTGGTCTTCCTGGAGGCCAGCGACGAGGAGCTGGTGCGCCGCTTCGAGGCCGTCCGCCGCCCGCACCCGCTGCAGGGCGACGGCCGGCTGGTCGACGGCATCGCCCGCGAGCGCGGCATCCTGCGCGAGGTGCGGGCCAACGCCGACCTGGTCATCGACACGACCGCGCACAACGTCCACGAGCTGCGCAACCGCATCGTCACCTACTTCGGCGGCGAGAACCGTCCCGGGCTGCGGCTCAACGTGGTGTCGTTCGGGTTCAAGTACGGCCTGCCGGTCGACGCCGACCTGGTCGTCGACTGCCGCTTCCTGCCCAACCCGCACTGGGTGCCCGACCTGCGGCCGATGAACGGCACCGACCCGGCCGTGAGCGACTATGTGCTCGGCCAGCCGGGCGCCAAGGAGTTCCTCGACGCGTACGAGGAGGTTCTGCAGGTGGTCGCCAGCGGCTACGGCCGCGAGGGCAAGAGCTACGCCACGCTCGCGGTCGGCTGCACGGGCGGCAAGCACCGCAGCGTCGCGATGGCCGAGCAGCTCGCCGCCCGCCTGCGCGACCGCGACATGGAGGTCCAGGTCAGTCACCGGGATGTGGGGCGGGAGTGACCGGTGCGAACGGGCGCGCGTTAAGCGAACCGCCGTTCTGGGCGGGGTCGCAGCCGCCCTGCGGCGGGCCCCGCGTGGTGGCCCTGGGCGGCGGCCACGGGCTGTACGCGTCCCTGTCGGCGCTCCGGGTGGTGACCGACGCGCTGACGGCGGTCGTCACCGTGGCCGACGACGGCGGTTCCAGCGGCCGGCTCCGGCGCGAGCTGGGCGTGCTCCCGCCTGGTGATCTGCGCATGGCGCTGGCCGCGCTCTGCGGCGACGACGAGTGGGGCAGCACCTGGAGCGAGGTGGTCCAGCACCGCTTCCGCAGCGAGGGCGAGCTCCACGGGCACGCGGTCGGCAACCTGCTCATCGTGGCCCTGTGGGAGCTGCTCGGCGACCCGGTGGCGGGCCTCGACTGGGTGGGGCGGCTGCTCGGCGCGCACGGCAGGGTGCTGCCGATGGCCTCGGTGCCGCTCGACATCGTGGCCGAGGTGGAGCTCGACGGCGTGATCTCGACCGTACGCGGGCAGGTGGCGTGCGCGCTCACGCCCGGCCGGGTGCAGGCGATCTCGCTGGTGCCCGAGGACCCGCCCGCGCGGCCGGAGGCCGTGCAGGCGGTGCTGGAGGCCGACTGGGTGGTGTTCGGGCCCGGCTCGTGGTTCACCAGCGTGCTGCCGCACCTGAAGGTGCCCGAGCTGGCCAGGGCGCTGCACGAGACCGAGGCGAAGAGGCTGGTCACGCTCAACCTGGCGCCCCAGCCGGGCGAGACCGACGACTTCTCGCCGCAGCAGCACCTGGAGGTGCTCCGGCAGCACGCCCCCGGCCTGTCGCTGGACGTGGTGCTCGCCGACACCGGCGTGGTCGACGACCTCGACGCGCTGGAGAAGTCGGCGGCGGCGTTCGGCGCCCGGCTGGTGATGGCCGACGTGGCGGCCCGCGACGGCTCGCCGCGGCATGACCCACGACGTCTTGCCTCCGTCCTGGACGAGATTTTCCTCCAGAAGCGTTGATCCTGGTCGGCGCGGCGCGAAGGTGCGAGAGGATGCTGTGAGCCGGTCTGATTGGGGGAGGACTAACGCTTATGGCGATGACGGGTGTGGTGAAGGACGAGCTCAGCCGACTGCCGGTGCTCAAGCCCTGCTGCCGCAAGGCCGAGGTGTCGACGCTGCTGCGCTTCGCCAGCGGCCTGCACCTCGTGGGCGGGCGCATCGTGATCGAGGCGGAGCTCGACACCAACGCCACCGCGCGGCGGCTGATCAAGGACATAGGCGAGGTGTTCGGCCACAAGGCCGAGGTGCTCGTGCTCGCCCCCGCGGGGCTGCGCAAGGGGTCCCGCTACGTCGTGCGCGTCTACCGCGACGGTGAGGCGCTGGCCCGGCAGACGGGCCTCATCGACAACCACGGGCGGCCGGTCCGCGGCCTGCCGCGGCAGGTGGTGGCGGGCGCCTCGTGCGACGCCGAGGCGGCCTGGCGGGGCGCGTTCCTCGCCCACGGGTCGCTCACCGAGCCGGGGCGGTCGATGTCGCTGGAGGTGACCTGCCCGGGCCCGGAGGCCGCGCTGGCGCTGGTCGGCTCGGCCCGGCGGCTCAAGATCCACGCCAAGGCGCGGGAGGTGCGCGGCGTCGACCGGGTCGTGGTCCGCGACGGCGACGCCATCAGCGCCCTGCTGACCAGGCTGGGCGCCCACGACAGCGTGCTCGCCTGGGAGGACCGGCGGATGCGCCGGGAGGTCAGGGCGACCGCCAACCGGCTGGCCAACTTCGACGACGCCAACCTGCGCCGCTCGGCCCGCGCCGCGGTGGCCGCGGGCGCGCGGGTGCAGCGGGCGCTGGAGATCCTCGGCGACGACGCTCCGGAGCACCTGGTGGTCGCCGGCCGGCTCCGGGTGGAGCACAAGCAGGCGTCCCTGGAGGAGCTGGGCCAGCTCGCCGACCCGCCGCTCACCAAGGACGCGATCGCCGGGCGGATCCGCAGGCTGCTGGCCATGGCCGACAAGCGGGCGGCCGACCTCGGCATCCCCAGTACCGAGGCCAACCTCACGGCCGACATGCTGACGCCCTGAGCGTCTAGGCCTGATAGCGGTCCGGCGGCAGGAAGAAGCTGCCGGTCGAGGCCGGGTCCTGCTTGGGCGGCTGGAGCGGCTCGAACGGGGCCCGGTACTCGGGCTCCGGCTCCGGCGCGGCGGCCGTCTCCTCCGCGTCCTGCTCCGGCTTCCCGGCCGCGGCGTGCCTGCCCGTCCGGCGCAGGCGCAGGGCCCGGGTGAGTACGAGGACGAACGCGGGCAGGGCGGCGGCCGCCATGGGGGTGGGCAGCTGCCACGGCGCCGTCTCGAACACGGTCCAGAAGTTCCGGGCGGCATCCGGGAGGGCGCCGAGGATACCCTGAAGAGTCGGCGGCGGGATCGGAGCGTCCGGGCCGAACCGCTGCTCGCCGACGGTCGAGAACACGTACGCGCCCATGATGATCAGGGCGCCGGGCACGGACGCCGCCGCGTACAGGGCCGTGACGAGCGACAGCAGGACGCTGCGGGGGCGGACGAGACGGACGGCCCAGCCGATGAGTACGCCCACGACGAACGCGAGCGTGCCGAGGAACGGGATCCCCTCCCCGAAGGTGCGCAGGATCTCGGGCAGCCGGTCCAGGTAGAGGAGGGCCGCGCCGAGGCCGGCGGTGCCTATCAGTGTCGCGAACAAGCCGATGACCAGGCCTGATAGCAGGCCGGATCGTTGTTTTGACATCTCAGCCCCCAGAGAATGTCCCAATTTACTCCGACGAGTCGGGCACTTTACTCGAAGCGCCCAAAGCTCGCGTCAGGATTCGTCATTCACAGCGAGGGGGACCGCGTGGTCTAGACCTATTCAGGTCCGATAGGGTTTCGGAGTTGAGGTATCAGCCCGCCATCATGTACGAGGAGATCGGTTCCGTGAGCATCCGCGTAGGCGTCAACGGCTTCGGCCGCATCGGTCGCAACTTCTGGCGCGCGGTCGCCGCCAGCGGCAAGGACATCGAGATCGTCGCCGTCAACGACCTCACCGACAACGGGACGCTCGCCCACCTGCTGAAGTACGACAGCATTCTGGGCCGCCTGCCCTACGAGGTGAAGGCCTCCAGCGACGAGATCACCGTCGACGGCAAGTCCATCAAGGTGTTCGACGAGCGCGACCCGGCCAAGCTGCCCTGGGGCGACCTCGGGGTCGACGTGGTCGTCGAGTCCACCGGCCTGTTCACCGACGCGGTCAAGGCCAAGGTCCACGCCGACAACGGCGCCAAGAAGGTCATCATCTCCGCGCCGGCCAAGAACGAGGACGTGACGGTCGTCATGGGCGTCAACCACGACGCCTACGACCCGGCCAAGCACACCGTCATCTCCAACGCCTCCTGCACCACCAACTGCCTGGCCCCGATGGCGAAGGTCCTGCACGACGCCTTCACCATCGAGAAGGGCCTGATGACCACCATCCACGCCTACACGCAGGACCAGAACCTGCAGGACGGCCCGCACAAGGACCTGCGCCGCGCCCGCGCCGCCGCGGTCAACGTGGTGCCCACCTCCACCGGCGCCGCCAAGGCCATCGGCCTGGTGCTGCCCGAGCTGAAGGGCAAGCTCGACGGCTTCGCCATGCGCGTGCCGATCCCCACCGGCTCGGCCACCGACCTGACCGTCGACGTCGGCCGCGAGGTCACCGTCGAGGAGGTCAACGCCGCGGTCGAGGCCGCCGCCGACGGCCCGCTCAAGGGCATCCTCACCTACACCGAGGACCCGATCGTCTCCGCCGACATCGTCACCGACCCGGCCTCCTGCATCTTCGACGCCGGCCTCACCAAGGTCATCGGCAACCAGGTCAAGGTCGTCGGCTGGTACGACAACGAGTGGGGCTACTCCAACCGCCTCGTCGACCTCATCGAGCTGGTGGGCGCGGACCTGTAGGTCGTCGGAGAGAGCAACGAAGGGGACCGAGTTGCGCAAACTCGACGATCTCGACGTCAAGGGCCGGCGCGTCCTCGTGCGCGCCGACCTCAACGTGCCGCTCGACGGTGAGACGATCACCGACGACGGCCGCATCCGCGCGTCGCTGCCCACCATCCGGGCCCTCGCGGGCAACGGGGCGAAGGTCATCGTCTGCGCCCACCTGGGCAGGCCCAAGGGGCAGGTCAAGCCGGAGTTCTCGCTGCGGCCGGTGGCCGCCCGGCTGAGTGAGCTGCTCGGCCAGGACGTCGCCTTCGCCGCCGACACGGCCGGCGAGAGCGCCCGCGCCACGGTGGAGGGCCTCCAGGACGGCCAGGTGGCCCTGCTGGAGAACCTCCGCTTCGAGCCCGGCGAGACGGCCAAGGACGACGCCGAGCGCCGCGCCTTCGCCGAGCGGCTCGCCGGGCTGGCCGAGCTCTACGTGGGCGACGGCTTCGGCGCCATGCACCGCAAGCACGCCAGCGTCTACGACGTGCCCGCGCTGCTGCCGCACGCCGCGGGCGGGCTGGTCACGGCCGAGGTCGAGGTGCTGCGGAAGCTGACCGAGGACACCGAGCGGCCCTACGTGGTCGTCCTCGGCGGCGCCAAGGTCAGCGACAAGCTCGGCGTCATCGCCAACCTGCTCACCCGGGTCGACCGGCTGCTGATCGGCGGCGGCATGGCGTACACCTTCCTCAAGGCGCAGGGCCACGAGGTCGGCGGGTCGCTCCTCCAGGAGGACCAGCTCGACCAGGTGCGCGGCTTCCTGGCCGACGCCGCCGAGCGCGGCGTCGACCTGGTGCTGCCGGTCGACGTGCTGGCCGCCACCGCCTTCGCCGAGGACGCCCCGCACGACGTGGTGCCCGCCGACGCGATCCCCGCCGACCGGCAGGGGCTCGACATCGGGCCGCGTACGCGCGAGCTGTTCGCGGCCAAGCTGGCCGACGCCCGCACCGTGTTCTGGAACGGCCCGATGGGCGTGTTCGAGTTCGACGCCTTCGCCGGCGGCACCCGCGCGGTGGCCGAGGCGCTGATCGCCTCCGACGCCTTCACCGTGGTGGGCGGCGGCGACTCGGCGGCCGCGGTCCGCACGCTCGGCCTGCCGGAAGACGGCTTCTCGCACATCTCCACCGGTGGCGGAGCCAGCCTGGAATACCTGGAGGGCAAGACCCTTCCCGGACTCGCCGCTCTGGAGGACTGACGTGAGAAAGCCGCTCATCGCCGGCAACTGGAAGATGAACCTCAACCACCTCGAGGCGATCGCGCTGGTCCAGAAGATGGCCTTCGCGCTCAACGACAAGGACTTCGACCGCGTCGAGGTGGCGGTCCTGCCGCCGTTCACCGACCTGCGCAGCGTGCAGACGCTCGTCGACGGCGACAAGCTGCGTATCACCTACGGCGCCCAGGACCTGTCCCCGCACGACGCGGGCGCCTACACCGGCGAGATCTCCGGCGCCATGCTCGCCAAGCTCGGCTGCACGTTCGTGGCCGTCGGCCACTCCGAGCGCCGCCAGTACCACCGCGAGGACGACGACCTCGTCAACGCCAAGGTGCAGGCCGCGCTGCGCCACTCGCTGACGCCCATCCTCTGCGTCGGCGAGGGGCTCGAGGTGCGCCAGGCGGGGGCCCACCGCGCCCACTGCCTGGGCCAGCTGGAGGGGGCGCTGCGCAAGGTCACGGCCGAGCAGGTCAAGTCGATCGTGGTCGCCTACGAGCCGGTCTGGGCGATCGGCACCGGCGAGGTGGCCACGCCCGACGACGCCCAGGAGGTCTGCGGCGCGCTGCGGGAGCGACTCGCGGAGCTGTACGACCCCGAAGTGGCGGCCGCGGTACGTATCCTTTACGGTGGCTCGGTCAAGTCGGCGAACATCGCGGGGATCATGGCTCAGCCGGATGTCGACGGGGCCCTTGTCGGGGGCGCCAGCCTCGACGCCGGGGAGTTTGTGAAGATCTGCCGATTCTCCGACGTGACCGGCTAACTGAGCCGTTCGGTGGGTGCGACTTGACATGAAGTCGTACCCTCTAGAGGCAAGTTCGAATCGTCACGCGTACTAACCATTGAAGGACTAGGCATACCGTGGAACTCGGAATCTCCATCGCCCTCATCCTGACGAGCCTGCTGATGATCCTGCTCGTCCTGCTCCACAAGGGCAAGGGTGGCGGCCTGTCTGACATGTTCGGCGGCGGCTTCTCGTCGAACTTCGGTGGTTCCTCGGTGGTGGAGCGCAACCTCGACCGGCTCACCGTCATCACGGGAGTGGTCTGGTTCGTCTGCATCATCGCGCTGGGCCTGCTCGTCAAGCCCTGAGGCCGGACGGCACGCGTGACAGTGATTCTCCCCCCGTGGCTCACGGGGCGATCGAGCGAGGAGTTCATCCGTGGGTAGTGGCAACGCGATCCGTGGCAGCCGAGTCGGTGCCGGTCCTATGGGGGAGGCCGAGCGCGGCGAGGCAGCTCCGAGAGTGCGGGTCTCGTTCTGGTGCGCCAACATGCACGAAACGCGCCCCAGCTTCGCCAGCGACGCGGCGATCCCCGAGCTGTGGGACTGTCCGCGCTGTGGTCTCCCGGCAGGTCAGGATGAGAATGCGCCGCCCGCCCCGCCGAAGAACGAGCCCTACAAGACCCACCTCGCGTATGTGAAGGAGCGCAGGAGCGACAAGGACGGCAAAGCCATCCTCCAGGAAGCCCTGGAGCGGCTGCGCAGCAACAAGTCCTCCTGGTAGGGCCACGACACCGACTGAAGGGCCCCGGCACCCCGCCGGGGCCCTTCATCGTGGTCAGGGCGTCTCGTGCACGGCCTCGCCGTCGACGAAGGTCATACGGACCCGGGTGGTCCAGATCTCCTTCTCCGGCAGCGTGAACGGGTCGCGGTCGAGCACCACCAGGTCGGCCGGGCGGCCCGGCTCGATCACCCCGGCGGGGGAGCGGTTGATCCACGCCGAGCCCGCCGTGTACGCGGTCATCACGGTGGCCAGGTCGATGCGCTGCTCGGGCAGGAACGGCGTCTGCGCCGTCGGGTAGCCGGCGTGCACCGAGCTGCCCGGCTCGGTGCGGTTGACGGCCACGTGCATGCCCTGCAGCGGGTCGGCGTTCGACACCGGCCAGTCGCTGCCGGCGCAGAACCGGGTGCCGTGCCGCAGCAGGTCCGCGAACGGGTACTGCCAGGACGAGCGCGGCTCGCCGAGGAACGGCAGCGTCAGCTCGTCCATCTGCAGGTGGTGGGTGGCCCAGAGCGGCTGCAGGTTGGCCGTCACGCCCAGCTCGGCGAAGCGCGGCAGGTCCGACGGCTCGATGATCTGCAGGTGCGCGATGTGGTGCCGGTTGGCCGGGTCGGTGCCGGCGAAGCCGTCGAGCGCCTCGCGCACCGCCCGCTCGCCGATCGCGTGGACGTGCACCTGGAAGCCGTGTCTGTCCAGTTCGGCGACGTACTCCTTGAGCTTGGCCGGGTCCACGTACGACAGGCCGGTGCCGCCGCACCCGCAGTAGGGCTCCAGGGTGGCGGCGGTGAAGTTCTCCGTGATGCCGTCCTGCATGATCTTGACGGAGGTGGCGGCGAACCGGTCCATCCCCTCGGCCGAGGCCCGCCGGGCGAGCAGGGACTCCAGCTGCTCCAGGCCGCGGGTGCGGTCCCACCACAGCGCGCCCACCACGCGCGCCTTCAGCCGCCCCGAGTGGGCCGCCGACAGGTAGGTGGGCAGCTGGTCGTCGGATCCGGCGTACGAGCCCACGATCGCGTCCTGCCAGCCGGTGATGCCCAGCGAGAACAGGTGGGCCTGGGCGTCCATCAGGGCGGCGTCCAGGTCGGCGGCGGTCGGGCGCGGGGCGCGCAGGCCGACCAGGTCCATCGCGCCCTCGTGCAGCACCCCGGTGGGGGTGCCGTCCGGGTCGCGCTCGATCCGGCCGTCCGCCGGGTCCGGGGTGTCCTTCGTGACGCCGGCCAGCTCCAGGGCGCGGGTGTTGACCCAGGCGGCGTGGTGGTCACGCTGGATCAGGTAGGCGGGCCGGTCGAGGAAGTCGAGCTGCTCGCGCCGGGGCAGCCCGCCGGGGAAGGCGGACATGTCCCAGCCGCCGCCGTCGATCCAGGTCCTTTCCGGGTGCGCGTCCGCGTAGGCGCGGACCGCGTCGAGGTACTCCTCCAGCCCGTACACGGCCGACAGGTCGCACCTGGCCCGCTCCAGGCCCGCCTGGACCGGGTGCATGTGCGCGTCGGTGAACCCGGGCGTCAGCAGGCCGCCGTCCAGGTCCACGGTCTCGTGCCGGGGCGCCTGGGCGGCCAGCTCCCGCTCCGGGCCGACGGCGGCGATCACGCCGTCGCGCACCAGGACGGCCTCGGCGAAACCGCCGTGCGCGGTGAACACACGTCCGCCGCGGAAGAGGATGTTCATGCAGCTGTGCTCTTTTCGTAAGTGAGCGGTGAAACACGACGTTAGCGGCAACGTAACAGTTACCCGGCACTCTTCTCATATGGGTTTTTTCCGCATTCGCACCACCGTCGACGAGCGGCCGGGACGACTGGCCTCCCTAGCCTCCGCGCTCGCCGGGCGAGGTGGCAACATCCTCGGGCTGAGTGTCCAGCCCGACACCGACGGGACCGTCGACGAGTTCGTCGCCGACATCCCCGCGAGCCCCGACACCGTACGCGAGGCGCTCGAAGCGGCCGGCGGGCGGCGGGTCACGGTCGTGCCCGCCACCGCGCACGAGCTGACCGACGAGCCCACCCGGGCGCTGCTGCTGGCCTCCCGGCTGCGCGCCGAGCCGTGGCGGCTCCCCGAGCTGCTGGCGGAGCTGCTGCGCGCGGACGACGCCCGGTGGATCTACGGTGAGGCGGTGAGTGATCTTCCCGACCCGACGCGGCTCGTCGTGCCCGTCGCGGCCCGGCGCGCCGTGCGGCTGCGCCGCGCGGACCTGCCGTTCACGCTGACCGAGGCCGCCAGGGCCGCCTCCTTCGCCCGGCTCGCCCAGCCGCCCGCGGAGCGGATCGGCGGCGAGAAGGCGGTCAAACTCGCCGACGGCGCCGAAGTCGTGATCAGGCCGCTCACCCCCGTCTACCGCGAGGCGGTCCGCGACCTGCACGACCGCTGCTCGCCCGAATCGCGCCGGTTCCGCTACTTCACCCCGCTGCCCTCGCTGCCGCCGCGGGCCTTCGAACGGCTCTGCGACCGCCGGCGCGGCCTCTCGCTGGTCGCCGGGAACGACGGGCAGGTCGTCGCGCTCGCCAGCCTCGTCTTCACCGCCGACCCGGGCATCGCCGAGGTGGCGCTCCTGGTCGAGGACCGCTGGCAGGGGCGCGGGCTGGGCTCGATCCTGGCCCGGACGCTCGTGCGCGAGGCCCGCGACCTGGGGTACGCCGAGGTCAGGACCTCGATGCTGGCCGACAACGTACGGATGCGCAGGCTGCTCGTCTCGCTGGGCGCCACGCTCACCTACACCGACGACCCCGGCGTGGTGGAAGGACGGCTGCCCGTCGGAGCGATGACGTCAGTCTGAGGTGACGACCCGGGGGTGGTGGAGGGGCGGTTGCCCGTCGGTCATTCTGAGGGCTTGATGCCGAGGTGCCGTTCGATGCGGTCGAGGCTCTCCTGGATCTTGGCGAGCCGCTGGACGATGTCCGGGTCCTCGGTGGTCTCGCGCGGACGCTGCTCCCGGCTCAGCCGGTCCAGCACGCGCCGGCGAATCGCGGCGAGGTCGGCCCCCGACGCCTCCAGTGCCCGGGCGCCCCGGCCCTGGCCCTCCCTCAGCAGGCCGAGCAGGAGATGCTCGCTGGAGATGTGGGCGTGGCGGAGCTGTAACGCCTCGCGCAGCGACAGCTCCAGCACCTTCTTCATCCGGGGCGTGAACGGGAGGTGCGCGTCGCCCGGGGAGACGTCGCCGACGCCTGCTTCGCGCCGCACGAACTCCCGCACCGTCTCCAGGTCCACTCCGTGGTCGTCGCTCTCCCGGATGAGGCTGAGCAGGACGTGCTCGGTGCCGATGTGGTGGTGGCGCATGGCCCTGGCCTCCTCCTGCGCCAGGACGACGACCCTGCGGGCACGGTCGGTGAAGCGCTCGAACACGGGCGGCCTCCGTTCGAATGGGCTGTTTTCATCATGCGCTACGGAACCGGCCATCCGGGGTATCTGACGTGTGTGGATCTTGACGAGGTGGCCGGGCGGCTGTACGCGCTGCCGCTGTCCGAGTTCACCGCCGCCCGCACCGCCGAGGCGAGGGCGGCCAAGGAGGCGGGCCAGGCCGCTTTGGCTCGCGAGATCGGCAAACTGCGCAAACCCACCGTCTCCGCCTGGGCGGTCAACCGCGCTGCCCGTGAGCACCCCGGCGAGCTGGGGGAGTTGCTGGCCCTCGGCGAGGACCTGCGCGAGGCGTGGGCGGCCCAGGACGCCTCGGCGCTGGCCGAGCTGATCCGGCGGCGCGCCGAGGTGACCGGCAGGGTGTCCCGCCTGATCAGGCAGGAGTCCGAGCTGTCGGCCGCCGCCGCGGCGGAGGTGGACCAGACGCTTGAGGCCGCCGTGGTGGACGCCGGAGCCGCGGACGAGGTGCGGCGCGGCTGCCTGGTCAAACCCCTCAGCTACAGCGGCTTCGCCCCCGCGCCCGCTCCTGCGACGGGCGGGAAGAAGGCTGCCCGGCGGGCTGAGGTCAAGGAGGGGGAGGCGGCCGGACGGGGTGGGCCGCGTGGTGAGGTCGAGTCCGCAGAGGAAAGGGCGCGGGCGGAGGGTGGCGGCGGCCGGTCCGGGTGGCGGGCCAAGGCTGAGGCGGCGAAGGAGCGGAAGGAAGCGGAGGCGGCCCGGCGGGCCGAGGACGAGGCGAGGCGGGCGCGGGAGCGGGCGGAGGCAGAGGAGAGGAAGGCGCGGGAGCGGGCGGAGGCGGAGGCGGCCCATCGCGAGTGGAGCGCGGTGCTGGCCGAGGCCGAGCAGGAGCACGATGAGCGTGCCGAGAGGGTGTCCCGGCTGGAGAAGAAGCTGGCCAAGGCACGCAAGCGGCTGGAGGCGGCTGCCCGGCGGCTGGAGGTGGCCCGCCGCGAGGAGCGGCACGCCCGCGCCCGGCTGAACGATTGACGGTGCAGCTGCCTCCGGAGAAGATGCCGCGCTCAACGTCATCGTGATCGGGGTGGCTGGGCCGGGGTCGGGTGGCGTTGTTGGCATTCGACGGATGACCAGTGGATTGCGTTGGTGGACGTTAGGTCGCCAGGAACTGGACAATTTGATGGGAGATTCAGGTCGAAAATCTAGCTGGTGGGTTCGGGCCGGGCCTAGGGTCGGCGGTATGAGTCTCGACGACTTCATCGACGCCCTGCCCAAGGTCGAACTGCACGTCCACCTGATCGGCTCGGCTTCGGTGCCGACCGTGCTGGAGCTGGCGCGTCGTCACCCTGGCAGCGGGGTGCCCACGGACGAGGCGGCGTTGCGGGCGTTCTACACGTTCCGCGACTTTCCGCACTTCGCCCAGGTGTACGGGGCTGTGAACGCGCTGGTGCGGGAGCCGGAGGACATCGCCACCCTGGTCACCGGGCTGGCCCGCGATCTGGCCGGTCAGGGCGGTCGGTATGCCGAACTGCAGGTGACTTCGTACGCGCATCACGTCATGGGGATTCCGAGGCGTGAGGTCACCCGGGCGCTCGATCTGGCCGCGCGGGAGGCGCTCGACGAGCATGGGGTCGAGATCGCGTACATCTTCGACATCCCGGGCGAGTTCGGCGAGGAGGCCGCGAAGATCACGCTCGACCACGCGCTGCAGGAACCTCCCGCGGCGTTGGTAGGTTTCGGGCTCGGCGGCATCGAACAGCGGCGGCCCGCGTACCGCGACGCGTTCCGGGACGCGTTCGCCGCCGCGCGGGCGGCCGGGCTGCACAGCGTCCCGCACGGCGGCGAGATGACCGGCCCCGAGACGGTGTGGGAGGTCATCGAGGGCCTGGGCGCCGAGCGGATCGGCCACGGCATCGCCTGCCTGGCCGACCCCCGGCTGGTGGCGTACCTGCGTGAGACGCAGCTCCCGCTGGACGTCTGCCCCACCTCCAACGTGGCGACCGGCCAGGTGGCGCGGATCGAGGACCATCCGCTGCCGCGCCTGCTGGAGGAGGGTCTGTTCGTGACGCTCAACAGCGACGACCCGCCGATGTTCGCCACCACGCTGGCCGGTGAGTACCGGGTGGCGGCCCGCGTCTTCGGCCTCGGCCGCGCGGAGCTGGCCCAGCTCGCCCGGAACGCGGTGACGGCGTCCTACCTGGCCGGGGAGCGCAAGCGGGCTCTCCTGGCCGAGATCGACGCCCTGGTCTGACGTACCCCGGCACATACTGGCGGTCTCAGACGATCGCGCACGCCCTGGCTGACGTGCCCGGCGCTCTACGCGATCGTGCCGTCGTCCCCGGACCCTGCTGGGGCGGGGCCGCCGAGTCAGGCGACGGCCCCGCCCCCGTCCGGGCGCCGGTGATCAGCCGGCGTAGGTCTCGAACTCGGCGACCCTGGGGGTGCCGGACGAGCTGGTGATCCGGAAGGTGATCTTCCTCAGCGTGGTGGGGCTGAAGGTGATGGTGCCCGCCCCGGAGCCGGAGGCCAGGACGGTTCCGGCGTCGTGGTCGCGCACCTGCCAGGAGCCGATGCTCGACCCGGACGCCTCGCGGATGACGATCTTGGAGACTGTCTTCTCGGAGCTCCACTTGACCGAGATGTCACCGGTCGAGCCGTTCGGCGACCAGTAGCTGTTCAGGTTGCCGTCGATCACGTTGCCGTAGCTGGTGCCGGAGGCCTTGCTGGAGCCGTCAGCGCCGGCCCCGATGCTGAGGTTGGTGCCGTCTCCGGGCGGCGGGGTGGGCGTCGGAGGCGGGTCGGTCGGCGTCGGGGTGGGGGTCGGCGCCGGGGTCTGCGGGGTGCAGCTGCCGTCCGACACCCGCAGGCCCTTGTTGGCGCCCGCCGTCTGCCGGACGAGGTTCGGCACGCAGGAGGCGCCGTCCATCTGGTAGGAGTACGGGACGCTGACGGAGGTGTTGGAGGTGGGGTTGGGCCCGGCGGGGTTGGTGTCGCCGCCCCGGCTGGACCATCTCACGTTGTCGAAGATGTTGCCGTTGACCTGCCAGTACCCGGCCTCGCTGGTGTAGAAGGTGCCCAGGACGTCCTTGGAGTCCTTGAAGTAGTTGTGCTCCACCTTGGCCCGTGCCCCGGCCCGGGAGTTGATGCCGGACTCGTTCAGGCTCACGTACGAGTTGTTGTAGATGTGCGCGATGCCGCCGCGCAGCAGGGGGGTGCGGGAGTCGATGTTCTCGTACAGGTTGTGGTGGAACGTGATGTAGCCGTTGGAGCGGTCGCTCTCGCTGGAGCCGATGAGCCCGCCCCGGCCGGAGTTGCGCAGGATGCTGTACGAGAGCGTCACGTACTGGGTGTTGTTCTTCATGTCGAAGAGGCCGTCGAAGCCCTGAGACTCTCCGCCGGAGGCCTCCAGGGTGACGTGGTCGACCCAGACGTTGCGGACGTCCTTCTCCATGCCGATGGCGTCGCCGCCGTTGGAGGTGGGCGAGCCGGACTTCTTGACGTTCCGTACGGTCACGTTCTGGATGATGATGTTGCGGGACTCGCGGATGTGGATGCCGACCTGGTCGAACACCGCTCCGCTGCCGACCCCGATGATGGAGACGTTGCTGATCTGCTTCAGCTCGATCACGCCGTCGGCGGTGTTGCAGCTTCCGCCCGACACCTTGCTGGTGTTGCCGTGGTTGATGGTGCCCTCGACCTGGATGATGATCGGGGTGCTGCTGCTGGCCCGGCTGCACAGGGCCTGGTGGATGGCGGTGCCGGTGGTGGCCCGGACCGTCTGCCCGCCCGCGCCGCCGGTGGTGCCGCCGTTGACGGACGCGTAGCCGGTGGCGCCGCCGGCGGCCGCGGAGGCCTGCATCGCCGGTAGACCGACGCCGAGCGCGGCCACGAGGGCCGCCGTGGACAGCACGGCGGGTAGCCGCCGGGTGAAAGCTGGTCTCATTCTCGTCTTACCTTCCTGTTCACAGGCCGGCTGGGGGATCGGCTCTGCCGCGTCTCTGGTAAGCGCTTTCCAGTGCTGCCGACTCAAGCACAGCACGGGGAGCACGTGAAGCCGGGGCCGTCTAGCGTCCGAGTTTCGACAGCGCGTTTCGACAGCCGGAACCAGGCGATCTCAGGCCGCGTACGAAGCGGATCCGCGCAGGTCGGCCGTGGTGCCGCAGGGTCCTGAGCGGCCCGCGCCCGGACCGGACGCCCGGAATGAAACTTTCATCGCCGCGCCGCCGCAGCGGCTCAGACAAGACCGGCCTCGTAGGCCACGATGACCAGATGGACGCGGGTCCGCGCGGCGAGCTTGAGCAGCAGATTGCTGACATGCGTCTTGACCGTGCTCAGGCTCACGTGCAGGGACTCGGCGCTCACCCAGAACCACACCGGCAGCCGGGCCAGCAGCGGAGGGCGAATCGGATCGCGCACGCTACGAACCTAAGCGCGCCACCCGCCGTCGCGCATCGGTCCAAAGACGGATGTGACGCGCCATCGTTTCGGACGCCCCTGACCCTCACGCGAGACGCGCCGGTCGCAGATCTGGTGTCCCCGGCAGGTCACCGACGCGCTGGTCGCGCACCCGGTGTGTCCCCGGCAGGGGTCCGACGCGCTGGTCGCGGACCTGGTGTGTCCGGCCTGAGGACGCGTTCCCCGGCCTGGTCTCGGGAGACGGGTGACGCACGTGCTCGGTTCCCGCGGGCCGACGATGACGAGGGCCGCCGCCGACGAGTGTCGGCGGCGGCCCAGGAGTACGGAGGGTCAGGGAGAGGCGATACGGCCGAGGCCGGGCGGGATCTTGCCCGCAGCCCCGCGGTCCAGCAGGAACAGGGTGCGCGCACGGCCGCGCGCGCCCGCCGCCGGGACCTGCACCGGGCCGGACTCCGACAGGGCCATCCGGACCGCGCCCGCCTTCTCCTCGCCGGCCGCCACGACCCAGACCTCACGCGAGTTCTGGATCACCGGCAGCGTCAGCGAGATCCGGGTGGGCGGCGGCTTCGGCGCGCCGTGCACCGCCACGACCGGCCGGGTGTCGTAGAGCGCAGGCATGCCGGGGAAGAGCGAGGCCACGTGCGTGTCGGGGCCCATCCCCAGCAGCATTACGTCGAAGCTGGGCGCCGGCCCGTGGTCCTCAGGATGGGACGCCTTGGCCAGCGCGGCGGCGTAGGCGTCGGCCGACTCCTCCGCCGTCATGCCGGTGTCGGGCCCGGCCATCACGTGCACCCGCGCCGGGTCGACGTCCACATGGTCCAGCAGCGCCTGCCGGGCGCCCGTCTCGTTGCGCTCGGGGTCGCCGGACGGCAGGAACCGCTCGTCGCCCCACCAGACGTCCAGCCGGCGCCAGTCGACGGCGTCCCTCGCGGGCGTGTCGCGGATCGCGGCCAGCGTGGCGATGCCGACGGTGCCGCCGGTCAGGACGATCGAGGCCGAACCCCTGGCGGCCTGCACGTCGACCAGGCGGGTGATGATCCGCGCCGCCACGGCCTTGGCCAGCAGATCGGCGTCGCGATGTACGACAACAGTGGGAACACTCACGTGCATCACCTTAGTGGGCGTATGTGCGGGCCAGCCGTTTCACGGCCAGCTCGTACGTCTCGTCGGAGTCGAGCCGGCGCAGTTCCTCGGCCAGCAGCTCCGAAAGCTGCCGCCGGCTGAGGGCCACGTTCCGGTCGGGCTGGCCGGGACGCGACAGCGTGGCCACCCGGGCGTCGCTCCGCGTGACCGACAGCTCGCCGTCGTCGAGCGTGAGCCGGACCTCGGTGAGCCCGGGCCCGCCGGACTCGGCGACGCCGACCGGGATCTCCAGCCGTTCCGACAGCCAGGCGGCCAGCAGCGGCGCGCTCGGGTTGCCGGGTGTGGCCGCCACCTGCCCGCCGTACACCTTGCCGACCGGCTGGTCGAACGCGGCGGCCAGCAGGCTGCGCCACGGCGTGAGCCGCGCCCACGCCAGGTCGGTGTCGCCGGGGGCGTAGCCCTTGGCCCGGCTCACCAGCGCGGCGATCCCGTCGGGGGCGGACCTGGCGTCGGTGATCCGCCGCTGCGCGAGCGTCCCGATCGCGTCCTCCGACGGCACGTCCGGCGCCCGGCCGGGCCACCAGGCCACCACCGGCGTGTCGGGCAGCAGCAGCGGGCTGACCACCGAGTCGGCGTGGTCGGTCAGCTCCCCGTACAGCCGCAGCACGACCGTCTCGCCCGGCGCCGACTCTCCTATGCGCAGCTCGGCGTCGAGCCGGTTCGCCTCCTCGATCTCCCGGTTGATCACCACGAGGATGCGCGACGGGTGCTCGCGGGCCGCGTCGGTGGCGGCGCGCACCGAGTCGTACTGGTCGCGCTCCTCGCAGATCACGACCAGGGTCAGCACCATGCCCACCGCGGGCGCGCCCATCTGGTGGCGCAGCTGCGTGACCTGGCTGGAGATCTTCCCCGCCGTCGTGTCAGCCAGCATGAACGTTGTCACGAATCCTCCTCGAGCGGTGTCGTGACCACGGTCTCGCTTCGCCCGGTCACTAGAGCCTCCTCCACCTGCGCCCGTCGCGGGCCATCATCGCGTCGGCCGACGGCGGCCCCCACGACCCCGACGGGTAGGGCTCCGGCTGCCCCTGGGTGGCCCAGAACTCCTCGATCGGGTCCAGGATCGTCCAGGACAGCTCCACCTCGCGCTGGTGCGGGAAGAGCGGCGGGTCGCCGATCATCACGTCGAGCAGCAGCCGCTCGTACGCCTCGGGCGACGACTCCAGGAACGACTCGCCGTAGGCGAAGTCCATGGACACGTCGCGCACCTCCATCGCGGTGCCCGGCACCTTCGAGCCGAACCGCACCGTGATGCCCTCGTCGGGCTGCACCCGCACCACCAGGGCGTTCTGCCCCAGGATCTCGGTGTCGTCCTTGCTGAACGGCAGGTGCGGCGCCCGCTGGAAGACGACCGCCACCTCGGTCACCCGGCGGCCCAGCCGCTTGCCGGTGCGCAGGTAGAACGGCACGCCGGCCCAGCGCCGGTTGGCGATCTCCAGTTTGATCGCCGCGTACGTCTCGGTCATGGAGTCGGCGGAGATGCCGTCCTCCTGGAGGTAGCCGACCACCTTCTCGCCGCCCTGCCAGCCGGCCGCGTACTGGCCCCGCGCGGTGTAGCGGCCCAGGTCGGACGGGAGCCGCACGGCCCTGAGCACCTTCTCCTTCTCGCGCCGCAGCGCCTTGGCGTCGAAGGAGGTCGGGTCCTCCATCGCGACCAGCGCGAGCAACTGGAGCAGGTGGTTCTGGATCACGTCGCGGGCGGCGCCGATGCCGTCGTAGTAGCCGGCCCGGCCGCCGATGCCGATGTCCTCGGCCATGGTGATCTGCACGTGGTCGACGTAGCTGCGGTTCCAGATCGGCTCGTACAGGTTGTTGGCGAACCGCAGCGCCATGATGTTCTGGACGGTCTCCTTGCCCAGGTAGTGGTCGATCCGGAAGATCGAGCTCTCGGGGAAGGCCGACGTGGTGATCTCGTTCAGCTCGTGCGCCGACTTCAGGTCGTGGCCGAACGGCTTCTCGATCACCACCCGCCGCCACGAGCCGTCAGGTGCCTGCGCCAGCCCCGTCCGCTTGAGCTGCTCCACCACGGTGGGGAAGAACCGGGGCGGCACCGACAGGTAGAACGCGTAGTTGCCGCCCGTGCCGCGCTGCTCGTCGATCTCCCGCAGGGCCATCGCCAGCGCGTCGAAGGCGCCGTCGTCGGAGAACTCGCCCGGCACGAAGTGGATGCCCTCGCGGAGCTGCCGCCAGACCTCCTCCCGGAACGGCGTCCTGGCGTGCGCCTTGACCGCGTCGTGCGTCAGCTTGGCGAAGTCCTGGGCCTGCCAGTCACGGCGGGCGAACCCGACCAGCGAGAACCCCGGCGGCAGCAGCCCCCGGTTGCCCAGGTCGTAGATGGCCGGCAGCAGTTTCCGTTTGGCCAGGTCGCCCGTGACGCCGAAGAGAACCAGCACACAAGGGCCGGCCACCCGCGGCAGCCGTTTGTCGCGCGGGTCGCGCAGCGGGTTGGCGGCCAGCACCTCCAGCGTGGTCGAGGTGCCCGCGACGGCGGACGCCACGGCGAGCGCTTCCTCCGAAGGCCCTGCCGGGTCACTCATCTCAAAACCTCCTGTGCGGGCACGCCGCGGCGGAGGGAGCGGTCCCCGCCGCCGCGGCGCCTCCGGCGGTTAGGGGACCAGGTTCTTGCGTACGCTGTCGAGCAGTTCGTTCCAGGACGCCTCGAACTTCTGGACGCCCTCCTCCTCCAGCACCCGCACCACGTCGTCGTAGTCGATGCCGGCGTCCTTGAGCTCGGCCATGGTGTTCCAGGCCTGCTCGTAGAAGGGGCGCACGGTGTCGCCGGTGACCTTGCCGTGGTCGGCCACGGCGTCGAGCGTCTTCTCCGGCATGGTGTTGACGGTGCCCGGGGCCACCAGCTCGTCGACGTACAGGGTGTCGGGGTAGTCGGGGTTCTTGACCCCGGTGGAGGCCCAGAGCGGGCGCTGCGGCCGGGCGCCGGCCGCGCGCAGGCGCTGCCACCGCTCGGAGTTCATGACCTCCTCGTACGCCGCGTAGGCCAGGCGGGCGTTGGCCACGGCCGCCTTGCCCTTCAGCTCGGGCTTGCCGAGCTTGTCGAGCCGGCTGTCGATCTCGGTGTCGACGCGGCTGACGAAGAACGACGCCACCGACTCGATCGTGGCGAGGTTGAGCCCCTTGGCCTGCGCGGCCTCCAGGCCGGCCAGCCAGGCGTCCATGACGGCGCGGTAGCGCTCCAGCGAGAAGATCAGCGTGACGTTGACGCTGATGCCCTCGCCGATGGCCTGCGTGATCGCGGGCAGGCCCGCCAGCGTCGCCGGGATCTTGATGAACAGGTTGGGCCGGTCGACCAGCCACCACAGCGCGCGGGCCTCGGCGACCGTCTTGTCGGTGTCGTGCGCCAGGCGCGGGTCCACCTCCAGGGAGACCCGGCCGTCGACGCCGCCCGTCGAGTCGTACACCGGCCGCAGCACGTCGGCCGCCCACCGGATGTCGTAGGTGGTGATGGCGCGGACCGCCTCGCCGACGTCGACGCCGCGGACCGCGAGGTCGTGCATCTGCGTGTTGTACGCGTCGCCCTTGCCCAGCGCGTTGGCGAAGATCGTCGGGTTGGACGTCACCCCGACCACGTTCTTCTCCCGGATCAGCTGCTCCAGGTTCCCCGTGCGCAGGCGCTCGCGGCTGATGTCGTCGAGCCAGATGGCCACGCCCTGGCCAGAAAGCTTGTTGAGGATCTCGCTCATGTCTCTCAGTTTCCCGTCGTCTCGCCCTTGTCCTGGCCCAGCTTGGCCAGGGACGCCCTGGCCGCCGCGGCCACGCGCTCCGCCGTCAGCCCGAACTGCTCGTACAACGTCCTGTACGGCGCGGAAGCGCCGAAGTGTTCGAGGCTCACGACCTCGCCGCACTCTCCGACGAACTCGTGCCAGCCGAGAGCGATTCCCGCCTCGACCGCGACCCGGGCCCGGATCGACGACGGCAGGACGGTCTCCCTGTAAGCGGTGTCCTGCCCCTTGAACCACTCGACACACGGCATCGAGACGACTCGCGCCGGAATGCCCTGCGACTCCAGCAGTTCCCGGCCCGCGAGCGCGATCTCCACCTCGCTGCCGGTGGCGACGATGAGGACCCGGGGCTGGCCGTCGGAGGCGTCGCGCAGCACGTAGCCGCCGCGCGCCACCCCGTCGGCGCTGGTGCCCTCCAGGGTCGGCACGTTCTGCCGGGTCAGCGCGATCGCCGCGGGCCGGTCGGTGTGCTCCAGGACCGTCTTCCAGGCGGCCGCGGTCTCGTTGGCGTCGGCCGGCCGGACCACGTCCAGGCCGGGGATGGCGCGCAGCGACCACAGGTGCTCGATCGGCTGGTGGGTCGGGCCGTCCTCGCCCAGGCCGATGGAGTCGTGCGTCCACACGTACGTCACCGGCAGCTTCATCAGCGCGGCCAGCCGCACCGACGGGCGCATGTAGTCGGAGAACACCAGGAAGGTGCCGCCGTACGGGCGCGTGCCGCCGTGCAGCGCGATGCCGTTGAGGATCGCGCCCATCGCGTGCTCGCGGATGCCGAAGTGGAGGGTGCGGCCGTACGGGTGGCCGGGGTAGGCCTTGGTCTGGAACTCCTCGGGGATGAAGGACGGCTCGCCCTTCATCGTGGTGTTGTTGGAGTCGGCCAGGTCGGCCGAGCCGCCCCACAGCTCCGGCAGCACCGGCGCGAGCGCGCTCAGCACCTCGCCGGAGGCCTTGCGGGTGGCCATCGAACCGCCCACCTCGAAGGTGGGCAGCGCGTGCGCCCAGCCGTCGGGCAGCCTGCGGTGGGAGATGCGGTCGAACTCCGCCGCCCGCTCCGGGTTGGCCTCACGCCAGCTCCGGTAGCCGCGCTCCCACTCGGCGTGCTCCTGACGGCCCCGGGCGGCCACCTCGCGGGCGTGCTTGAGCACCGCGTCGGGGACGTCGAAGGTCTTGGCCGGGTCCATGCCGAGCACCTGCTTGGTGGCGGCGACCTCCTCGGCGCCGAGCGCCGAGCCGTGGATCTTGCCGGTGTTCTGCTTGTTGGGCGAGGGCCAGCCGATGATCGTGCGCAGCCGGATGAACGACGGCCGGTCGGTCTCGGCCTTGGCCGCCTGCAGCGCCTCGTACAGCGCCTGCACGTCCTCGGCGTAGTCGCCGGACTGGGTCCAGTCGACGCTGAGGGTGTGCCAGCCGTACGCCTCGTAGCGCTTGACCACGTCCTCCGACTTGGCGATGAGCGTGTCGTCCTCGATGGAGATGCGGTTGTCGTCCCACAGGACGACGAGGTTGCCCAGCTTCTGGTGGCCGGCAAGCGCGCTGGCCTCGTGGCTGATGCCCTCCTCGATGTCGCCGTCGCTGACCAGGCACCAGATGTGGTGGTCGAACGGGGAACGCCCCTGCTCGGCGTCCGGGTCGAACAGTCCGCGCTCGCGGCGGGCCGCCATCGCCATGCCGACCGCGTTGCCGAGGCCCTGCCCCAGCGGGCCGGTGGTGGTCTCCACGCCGGCGGTGTGGCCGTACTCGGGGTGTCCCGGCGTCAGGCTGTCCCACTGCCGCAACCGCCGCAGGTCGTCCAGGGTCAGCCCGTAGCCCGACAGATAGAGCTGGATGTACAGGGTCAGGCTGGTGTGACCCGCGGAAAGCACGAAACGGTCGCGGCCGACCCACTGGGGGTCCGTCGGGTCGTGGCGCATCACCCGCTGGAAGAGCAGGTAAGCCGCGGGGGCCAGGCTCATCGCGGTGCCGGGATGTCCCGAACCCGCCTTCTCCACTGCGTCCATCGCCAGCGCACGAGCGACGTCGACGGCTTGCCGGTCGAGGTCGGTCCATTCAAGGGCTGGCACGAGTTCGGTGCTCAAGCTCGATCTCCGGAATCTAGTTGTCTTGATGGTGCCGGTTGGCAATCCCGCCCACACGGGACCCTAACCGAGCGGAGACGGCCGCTGATTCCCTATCCCCGTGCGTGTCCGGATTCGCGCGATCCCCGCGAGTGTCGGGCGACGCACGCCCCCCTTGCCCGGACCGCCCTCCCCTGCGACTACAGTTTGATTGTTCCCAGGGACGCCACGGCTGCCCATAGATATCCGCTCCAATCCGAGGTTACGCGTTGACTCCGCACGTGCTGGAAGCGCCTTGACGGTGCTGACGAACAGGCAGGCGAGCAGGCCGCACGACGCCCCCGGCCGGCGGAACACCGCCGAGCCGCGCTCCATCGCGGGCGTCGTCAAGGCCTACATCGCCCTCACCAAGCCGCGGATCATCGAGCTGCTGCTGATCACGACCCTGCCTGTGATGTTCCTGGCCGCCGGCGGCCTGCCGCCGCTGTGGACGGCCGTGTCCGTCATGGTCTTCGGCACTCTCTCGGCGGGCAGCGCCAACGCGCTCAACTGCTACGTCGACCGCGACATCGACCAGAAGATGCGCCGCACCAGGCGCCGCCCGCTGGCCCGCCACCAGGTGTCGCCGCGCGGCGCGCTGATCTTCGGCATCGTGCTCGGCGTGCTGTCCACCGCGGGGCTCTGGCTCACCACCAACTGGCTGGCCGCGGCCCTGTCGACCGGCGCGATCCTCTTCTACGTGCTCGTCTACTCGATGCTCCTGAAACGGCGCACCGCGCAGAACATCGTGTGGGGCGGCATCGCGGGCTGCATGCCGGTGCTGATCGGCTGGGCGGGCATCACCGAACGGCTCGACTGGGCGCCGCTGGTGCTCTTCGGCGTGGTGTTCTTCTGGACCCCGCCGCACACCTGGACGCTGGCCATGCGTTACAAGGACGACTACGCGGCGGCCGAGGTGCCGATGCTGCCCGTGGTCGCCACCGAGCGCCGGGTGATCCTGGAGTCGATCGCCTACACCTGGGCGACCGTGCTGTGCTCGCTGGCCCTGTGGCCGGTCGCCGGCACCACGCTGTTCTATCCCGCGGTGGCCGCCGTGCTGGGCGTGATGTGCCTGTGGGAGGTGCACGCCCTGCTGATCCGGCTCAACGCCGGCAAGACCGGGGTGGAGCTGCGGCCGATGCGCTTCTTCCACTGGTCGAACGCCTACCTGGCGCTGCTGTTCCTGGCCGTGGCCATCGACCCGCTGCTGGGCTGATCCCTTGCGGGTGGCGCGGCGGCGATTTTATCGTGGCATGTGAATAGCCGTTCATGCGTCACGAGGGGGGTCGGGGGCCGCGTCCGGCCAGGAAGGACACCGCATTTCCGATCGGTTACAGTCACCCTATGTCGACCCATGATCCACGCTGGGTGTTCAAGGACCGCCCGAGTTCGGCGTTGATCATCGGGCTGGTCGTCACCGGCGTCTGCACTCTCGTCTCGTTCTCCTTCGACGTGCTCAACGGCGAGCCGGTCCAGTTCTTCATCGCGCTCGGCCTGGCCCTCGCGCCGGTGCCGCTGCTGCTGGCCGCCGTGCTCGCGCTGGACCGGATGGAGCCCGAGCCGCGCAGCAACCTCGTCTTCGCCTTCGCCTGGGGAGCGGGCGTGGCGGTGCTGGTCGCGGGCGTGGTCAACTCGCTCAACCTGCACTACATCATGGACACCGTCAACCTGTCCGAGGCCAGCGCCCGCAACCTCGCGGCCACCTTCGGCGCCCCCGTCGTCGAGGAGACGATGAAGGGGCTGGTCCTGCTCGGGCTGCTGCGCTTCCGCAGGTTCGAGCTCGACGGGCTCACCGACGGCATCATCTACGCCAGCATGGTCGGGCTCGGCTTCGCCATGAGCGAGAACGTCAGCTACTACCTGGCCGCGCTCAACTCCGAGGCCGGCGGCGTGGGGCTGGCGGTCACCGTGGTGCTGCGCGGCATCCTGTCGCCGTTCGCGCATCCGCTGTTCACCTCGATGATCGGGGTGGCGGTCGCGTGGGCGGCGCAGCGGCACGGGCCCGAGCGGACCGTCTCCATCATGGCCGGCTGGTCGGGCGCGATGATCCTGCACGGCCTGTGGAACGGGCTCGTCTCCTACGGCGGCTTCCCCGGCCTGGTCGTCGCCTACCTGGTGCTGATGGTGGTGCTCGTGGTGCTGATCGGCGTGGTCGTCCGCGACCGGCGCCGCATCGTCGCGCTGATCCAGCGCTATCTCCCTCCGTACGAGCCGACCAAGCTGGTGACGCGGGAGGACATCCACATGCTGTCGGCGCTGCCCCGGCGCAGGCGCGCCCGCCAGTGGGCGCGCATGTACGGCGGCAGGAGAGGGCTGCGCGCGATGAGCGACTACCAGCTGGCCGCCACCGAGCTGGGGCTGCTGCACGACCGGGCCGCGCGGCGGGTGGTGGACGAGCAGACTTTCCACGAGGAGCAGCGGGCCCTGCTGGAGTGCATGAGCAGCGCCCGCGCCGAGTTCCCGGTGCCGCCCGCGACGGCGGGCACCGCAGGACACCCGCCCGCCTGAGCCGGAAGGGGCGGACGTATGGCGGCAAAAGGGGCCTGCCGTCGACGGGGGAGTGGCGGACTTCTCACCACGAAGGCTGACAGACCGTCCCCGGCCGTGCGGGTCGTCCCGGTGGGGGAGTGGTCAGGCCGTGACGGCCTTGGCCCGGGGCTGGGGAGAGACCGCCTCCTCACGCGTACGGAGCGCGGTGACCGCCCGCAGGGTGAAGATCCACACCAGGGTGGAGCCGAGCACGTGCAGCGTCACCAGGGCGGCGGGCACCCCCAGGAAGTACTGGACGTAACCGATCACGCCCTGCAGCAGCTCCACCGCCAGCAGCAGCAGCGCCGCCCGCCGGGCCCGCCGGGGCGCGCCGCTCACGTGCAGCGCGAACGCCAGCGCGAGCGTCAGCCCCACCACCAGGTAGGCGAGGTCGGCGTGCACCCGCGCCATGGTCTCGATGTCGAAGTCGAAGCGCGTGGCCAGCATGTCGCCCGAGTGCGGGCCCGTACCGGTCACCACCACGCCCATGACCACCAGCGCGAACACCGCCGCCACCAGGACGTGCCCGAGCCGCACGATGTCGCGGTGGACCAGCCGCACGGCCGGCCCGTCGCCCTCGCCGGCCCGCGCGTACAGCGCCCAGCAGGCGGCGGTCAGCCCGATCGACAGCAGGAAGTGCATGCTCACCGTGAACGGGTTGAGCATGGAGGTGACCACCACGGCGCCCCACAGCGCCTGGACCACGATGCCGACCGGCTGCAGCCAGGCCAGCCGCACCAGCGACCGGCGCCGCGGTGACAGCCGCGTCGCCGCGACGACGCAGGCCAGGCCCACGACCAGGACCAGGAACGTCACCAGCCGGTTGCCGAACTCGATCGCCATGTTGACCGGGTCGATCTCCGGATGGGCGACCGGGATGTAGCTGTCGGGGGTGCAGCGCGGCCAGGTCGGGCAGCCGAGGCCGGAGCCGGTGACGCGGACCACCGCGCCGCTCACCGTGATGCCGGCGTTGACCACCACGGACGCCAGCGCCCAGCCCCGCATGGCCCCCGGTGTCGGCGCCCAGACGGAGAACAGGAGCCGCGCGAGAGGGGAGGTGTGGTCCGTGGATTGCTTCACGCCAACGATGGTACGGGCCAGGTGGGGCGGTCCTTTCACCGCCTTTTCACGTTCGGGCGTATGTGACATATTACACACGGGAGGTGCGATGCCCGACGTGATCATCGTCGGCGCGGGCGTCGTCGGCGCCGCGTGCGCCTACTACGCCACCCGCGCCGGGCTCGACGTGACCGTCCTCGACCGCGGCCCCGTGGCCGGCGGCACCACCGGCGCGGGCGAGGGCAACGTCCTCGTCTCCGACAAAGAGCCCGGCCCCGAACTGGACCTCGCCGTGCTGTCCAGCCGCCTGTGGCGGGAACTGGCCCGGCTGGGCGGCTTCGAGTACGAGGCCAAGGGCGGGCTGGTCGTCGCCGAGACCCCCGAGACCTTCGAGCGGCTGGTGGCGCTGGCCGCCGCGCAGAACCTGCCGCACGAGGCGGTGCCCGCCGCCGGGCTGCGCGCGCTCGAACCCCACCTCGCCGCCGGGCTCGCCGGGGGCGTCCGCTACCCGCAGGACGCGCAGGTCCAGCCCATGCTGGCCGCCGCCCGGCTGCTCCGCGCCGCCGCGCCCGAGGTGCGGCTCGGCGTCACGGTCACCGGCTTCATCCGCTCCGCCGGCCGCATCAACGGAGTACGCACGAGCGACGGCGACCTGCGGGCCGGGGCCGTGGTCAACGCCGCCGGGACCTGGGGCGGCGAACTGGCCGCCCGGGCCGGGGTGACGCTGCCGGTGCTGCCCAGGCGCGGCTTCATCCTGGTCACCGAGCCGCTGCCGGAACCGCTCATCCGGCACAAGGTCTACACCGCCGCCTACGTCACCGGCGTCGCCAGCGACTCCGCCGGGCTGGAGACCTCGGCCGTCGTCGAGGGCACGCCCGCCGGGACCGTGCTCATCGGGGCCAGCCGGGAACGCGTCGGGTTCGACCGGACCACCTCCCTGCCCGTGCTGTCGCGGCTGGCGGCCCAGGCCGTCGCCCTGTTCCCGGCGCTGGCGGCGGTCCGCGCCATCCGCTCCTACTGCGGCTTCCGCCCGTACTGCCCGGACCACCTGCCCGTGATCGGCGCCGACCCGCGCGCGCCCGGGCTGTACCACGCGTGCGGCCACGAAGGCGCCGGGATCGGCCTGGCGCCCGCCACCGGC
This sequence comes from Nonomuraea sp. NPDC049649, assembly GCF_040675175.1. NCBI lineage: Bacteria > Bacillati > Actinomycetota > Actinomycetes > Streptosporangiales > Streptosporangiaceae > Nonomuraea > Nonomuraea sp. NPDC049649. Next base: position 2,128 of record NZ_JBFAOH010000037.1, on the reverse strand, counting down.
CACCTGCTCGCCCAGGCGCTCACCGGCGGCCCGCCCGGCCTGGACCTCCACCCGTTCCGTCCCGACCGCTTCCGTTCCGGGGAGGACCGATGACCTTCGAGATCACCGTCGACGGCCGGCCGGTTCCGGTGCGGCCCGGCCAGACCATCGGGGCCGCCCTTTACGCGGCCGGCGTCCGCGCCTGGCGCACCACCCGCTTCGGCGGCCGGCGGCGCGGGCTGTTCTGCGGCATCGGCGTCTGCTTCGACTGCCTGATCAGCGTCAACGGCGGGCCGGTCGAGCGCGCCTGCCTCATCGAGGCCCGCCCCGGAGACGAGGTGACCACCGCATGACGGGCGACACGCCCCCTCCGCCCGAGCGGGTTCCGCCGGACGATCTCGCCGTCACCGGCGCCGGAGAGGCGGGAGGCCCGCCGGACGATGTCGCCGTCGTCGGCGCCGGAGTGGGAGGAGGTCCATCGCACGATCTCGCGGTCGGCGGTGCCGGGGTGGCGGGAGGTCCGCCGGATGATGTCGCCGTCGTCGGCGGTGGGGTGGCGGGAGGTCCATCGCACGATGTCGCGGTCGGCGGTGCCGGAGAAGCGGGAAGTCCGCCGTACGATCTCGCCGTCATCGGCGGCGGGCCCGCAGGGGTGGCGGGGGCGCTGACGGCGGCGATGCGCGGGCTGCGGGTGGTGCTCGTGGACTCCGGCGTACGGCTCGGCGGGCAGTACTTCCGGCACCGGGACGGACCGCCCGAGAAGTTCGCCCGGCAGGTGCGTGCGCTCCGGGAGCGTGCCGAGATCATGACGGGCAGGCAGGTGTGGGCCGTCACCCGGGAGGAGAGCGGGTTCACCGTCCGCTGCCTCGGCGGGACCGCCGTCCGGAGCCGCAGGCTGCTGATCGCGACCGGGGCGTACGACCGGCCGCTGCCGTTCCCCGGCTGGGACCTGCCCGGGGTGCTCACCGCGGGCGGGGCGCAGGCGCTGCTGAAAGGCCACGGGGTGGTGGCGGGCAGGCGGGTCGTGGTCGCGGGCACGGGGCCGTTCCTGCTGCCCGTCGCCGCGGGCCTGGCCGCCGCCGGGGCGGGCGTCGCCGGGGTGTACGAGGCGAACGGCGGCCTCGGGCTGGCCCGGCACCCCCTGCTCGCCCTGGGCAAAGCCGGTGAGGCGGCCGGATACCTGGCCACGCTCGCCCGTAACCGCGTCCCGTACCGGACCCGGCACGCGGTGGTGGCCGCCCACGGCGACCGCGAACTGGAAGCCGTCACCGTGGCCCGCCTGGACCGGGACTGGAACGTGCTGGCCACCCGCCGCGTCCCCTGCGACGCGCTCGCCACCGGCTACGGGTTCGTCCCCCAGATCGAGCTCGGCGTCCAGCTCGGCTGCGCCACCCGCCCGGACGCCGACGGCACCCCCGTGCTCACCGTCGACGCCGCCCAGCGCACCACCGTCCCCGGCGTCTGGGCCGCGGGCGAGCCCACCGGCGTCGGCGGCCGGCACCTGGCCGTGACCGAAGGCCGCATCGCGGGCCTGTCCATCGCGGCGGACGGCGCTCCCGTGCGGGCCCTGCTCAGGAGGCGGGCACGCCTGCGCGCCTTCGCCGCCGCCCTGCACGCTGCGTACCCCCTCAAACCCGGATGGCAGACCTGGCTGACGGACGACACGCTCGTGTGCCGCTGCGAGGAAGTCCCGCTGGCCGGAATCCGCGAGGCCCAGCAGCTCGGCGCCACCGACGCCCGCTCCGCCAAACTGCTGTCCCGCGCCGGCATGGGCTGGTGCCAAGGACGCATCTGCGCCCACTCCGTAGCCGCCTTGACCGGCACCTCACCCCCCGCCCCCCGCCGCCCCCTAGCCCAGCCCATATCCCTCGCCGACCTCGCCACCCTCGCCCCGCACGACAGCACCGTGCGTGGCGCCACCCCGTGCGATTCCACCGCGTCCGACCCCACCGCGTCCGACCCCACCGCGTCCGACCCCACCGCGTCCGACCCCACCGCGTCCGACCCCACCGCGTCCGACCCCACCGCGTCCGACCCCGCCGTGGAGGAAACCCCATGACACTCCCTGTGTCAACCTCAGGCAGCAACGAACTCGTTGAGCGCTGCTGCGGCGCCGTGTTTGGCGGGGTCGTAGGGGACACCGTCGAGC
>NZ_JBFAOH010000036.1:0-63671 GCF_040675175.1 Nonomuraea sp. NPDC049649 | reverse complement strand
GGCGACCGGACTAGACCGTCACCCCGGCTCCCGCCGAGTCCCTTCACCAAGCACCGTAGTGGTGCCTGCGAGAAAGAGGGTGCCCTAGTGACCGCGCCGCCGGTCGAGCGGACCGGGAAGCTGCCCGGCCAGTTCCACTACCTCTGGTCGGCCAGCCTGATCGCCACGCTCGGCGACGGCGTCCTGCTGGCCGCGATCCCGCTGCTGGCCAAGGCCCTCACCACCGACCCGCAGCTCGTCGCCGGCGTCTCCGCCGCCGTCACCGCGCCCTGGCTGCTGCTGTCGCTGGTGGGCGGCGTCATGGTCGACAGGTACGACCGGCGGTGGCTGATGACGTGGGCGCAGGTGACGCAGGCGCTGCTGGTCGCCGCCGTCGCCGCCGTCGTCCTGTTCGACCTGGCCCAGCTGTGGATGCTGTACGTGCTGGCGTTCGGGCTGGGTGCGGCCGAGATCCTCTTCACCAGCGCCAGCCAGGCGTTCGTGCCGACCCTGGTGGGGCGCGACCGCCTGGAGCAGGCCAACGGCCGGATCATCACCACCCATCAGGTGTCCAAGCAGTTCGCCGGGCCGCCCCTGGGCGCGGCGCTGTTCGCCTTCGCGATGCCGCTGCCGTTCTGGCTGAACGCCGCGACCTTCGCCGTCTCGGTGGTGCTGATCTCCCGCATCCGGCCGGTGGGGCCGCCCGCCCGGACGCGGGCCCGGCGGGCGCTGCTCCCGGAGATCGGCGAGGGGCTGCGCTGGCTGATGCGGAACCGGCTGCCTCGGGTGCTGACGCTCAGCGCCGGGGCCGCGAACTTCTGCGAGTACATGGCGCTCTCCGTCATGGTGCTCTTCGCCGCCGACGTCCTGCACCTCGACGACCGCGGCTTCGGCGTGCTGCTGGCCACGATGGCGATCGGCGGGGTGATCGGCGGCGTGTTCAGCGGCCGGATCGTCGCCCGGTTCGGCGCCCGCCAGGTGGCCATCGCCGCGCAGTTCGTCTGCCCCCTGGCCTGGCTGGCCATCGGGACGGTGGGCCGCGACCCGGTCACCGTGGTCGTGCTGTTCGCCGCGTTCTCGATGGCCATCTCGCTGTGGAGCGTGGTGGCCCTGTCGGTCCGGCAGCGCCTCATCCCCGACGCGCTGCTCGGCCGCGTGACCAGCGCCAGCCGGATGTTCAGCTACGGCGCCATGCCGCTGGGCGCGCTGGCCGGCGGCTTCGTCGCCAAGCACTTCGGCCTGGTCGCCCCCTGGGTCCTCGGAGGCGCGCTCTCGCTCTGCGTCACCCTGCTGGCCCTGCCCGCCATGCTCCGGTGGGAGGAGTGAGGCGGCGATGACCGACTCCCGCACAGCGACCCCGGCCGTGACCCGCACGGCCGGCCGAGGAGGAGAGCCCATGCGCAGCGTGCTCGTCGTCGACAACTCCGGCAGGGGCCACGCCTTCGCCGACCTGTTCGTCCGGACCGACCCGGACGTCGTCGTCCACTACGCCCCCGGCTGCGAGGCGATCGAGCACGACCGCATCGTCTCCGCCCCCTGGCTCGACCTGTACGATCCGGACCCCGCCCCGATGGTCCGCCACGCGCTGGAGCTCGGCGTCGACCTGGTCCTGGTCGGCCATCCCCGGCCGCTGGCCAACGGGTACGTCGACGCCTTCCGCGCCGCCGGGCTGGCCGTGATCGGCCCCGACCGGGCCGCCGCCCGGCTGGAGTCCAGCAAGGTCTTCACCAAGGACCTGTGCGCCGAGTACGGCATCGCCACCGCCGCCTACCGGTGGTTCGACGCGCCGGAGCCCGCCGTCGAGCACGTCCGCGAGGTCGGCGCCCCCGTCGTCGTCAAGTGCGACTACTCCTGCCAGGGCAACGGCGTGTTCGTCTGCGAGACCGTGGACGAGGCGGTGGAGGCGATCGAGCGGCTGATGGTCGCCCGGGACTTCGGCCCCGGCGGCGCCCGCGTCGTGATCGAGGACAAGCTGGTCGGCAAGGAGCAGCTCTTCTTCGTCCTGGTCTCGGGCGAGCAGTACGTGATGCTGCCGATGGCCGTCGACTACCCCCGCTCCGAGGACGGCAACGAGGGCCCGATGTGCGGCGGCATGGGCGCGTTCTGCCCGCACCCGGAGGAGACGCCCGAGGTCGTCGACCGGTTCCGGCGGCAGATGCTGGAACCGCTGCTGGCGGCGGTCCGGGCCGAGGGCATGGACTACACCGGCGTGCTGTACGCCGACTGCATGCTCGTCGGCGACCGCCTCTACCTCATCGAGATCAACGCCCGGATGGGCGACCCCGAGGCCGAGGTCGTGTTCCCGCGCATCACCAGCGACTTCACCGAGGTCTGCGCGGCCGTGCTGGAACGCAGGCTGGACCGGCTGCCGCCGCTCGCCCTGACGGACGAGTACTTCGTCGACGTGGCCGCCACCCAGGGGCCCGACGGCGTCCACCCGGGCTGGCCGTACGGGAGCGTCGGCCGCGGCCACCCCGTGCGCGGCCTCGCGGACCTCGACCCCGAGCGCTGCCAGGTCTTCTACGGCGGCGCGCGGGTGATGGGCGACGGCGCGCTCGTCACCGACGGCGGCAAGGTCCTGCACCTGGTCGGCCGGGGCGACACCCTGGAACAGGCGATCGACCACGCCTACGAGGGCATCGCGAAGATCGGGTTCACCGGCATCCGCTACCGCACCGACATCGGCAAGGTCATGCCATGGGAGTGACGACGGGGACACGCTCCATCGACTGGCACGACGGGGCCGTGGTGGCCGTGGACCAGCGCGCCCTGCCCGGCGAGTACCGGCTCATGCGGCTGACGACGGTCGACGAGGTCATCGGCGCGATCAGGACACTGGCCGTCAGGGGAGCGCCCGCCATCGGCGCGGCCGGCGCGTTCGCCGTGGCGCTGGCCGCGCTGGCGACCCCGGACGAGCGCCAGGTCCGCGCGGAGGCGGAGCGGATCGCCGCCGCCCGGCCGACCGCGGTCAACCTGCGCTGGGCCGTGGACCGGGTGCTGCGCCGCCTGCCCGAGGGCGCGGACGCGGTCCTCGATGAGGCGCTGGCGCTGCTGACGGAGGACGAGGAAACCACCCGGGCCGCGGCCTCCCGCGCGGCCGGCTACGTGCTGGCCGTCTGCGAGCGCCGCCCGCTGCGCCTGCTCACCCACTGCAACACCGGCCGCCTGGCCACCGTGGCCTGGGGCACCGCGCTCGGCGCGATCAGGGAGCTGGCCGCCGCGGGCCACGTCGCCGAGGTGCTCGCCGGGGAGACCCGGCCGCTGCTGCAGGGCGCCCGGCTGACCGCCTGGGAGCTGGCCGAGGCCGGCATCCCGCACCGGCTCTGCGTGGACTCGGCCGGGCCCGCGGCCATCGCGGCGGGCCTGGTGGACTGCGTGCTCGTCGGCGCCGACCGGATAGCGGCCAACGGCGACACGGCCAACAAGATCGGCACCTACGCGCTGGCCGTCGCCGCCGCCCGGCACGGCGTCCCGTTCGTCGTGGTGGCGCCCGAGTCGACGCTCGACCCGGCCATCGCCGACGGCCGCGACATCGTCATCGAGGAACGCGCCGCCGACGAGGTCACCGGCTACGCGGACCGGGCCGTGGCCCCCGCCGGGACCCGCGTCTACAACCCGGCCTTCGACGTGACGCCGCGCGAGCTGATCACCGCCATCGTCACCGAGAACACCGTCATGACCACCTGAAGGAGGCGGCGTCCCGCTTCCCTCCGCCGAGGCAGGCGAACACCGATGGAGGCACGATGACCACTCTCACCGCGGCGGGGACCGGCGAGGCGCTCGCCACCCTGGCCAAGGCCCTGTACCTGCGGGGCTGGATGGACGGCACCGCCGGCAACATCTCCGTCCGGCTGGACCACGACCGCGCGCTGATCACCGCCAGCGGGCTCAGCAAGGGCGAGCTGAGCCCGGACGACATGGTGGAGGTGGAGACCGCGTCCGGCGGCCCGGTCACGCCCGGCGGGCGCCGGCCGTCCGCCGAGACCTCCATCCACGCCGCGCTCTACCGGGTCTTCCCCGGCGCCGGCGCGGTCGTGCACGCGCACTGCCCCTACGCGACCGCGGTCTCGGCGGTCGCGGCCCGGTCCGGCACGGACGTCGTCCACTTCTCCGGCTTCGAGATCATCAAGGGGTTCGGCCTGGCCGACCCCGCCCAGGCCGACGTGCCGGTCTTCCGCAACTGGCCGGACGTGCCGCGGATCGCCGACGAGGTGGCCGCGCACTACGCGGACGCGCCGCCCGGCACCCCGCCGGTGTTCCTCATCGAGCACCACGGCGCGACCGCCTGGGGGCCGACGCTGGAGGCCGCCCGCAACCACCTGGAGTGCCTGGAAGCCCTCTGCCGCCTCCAGCTGCTGACCCCGCCCCATTCCTGAGGAGTCGCCATGACAGTCCTGCAGATCATGTCCGCCGCGGACGCGCAGGTCCTCCTGCGGACCACGGACGCCGACGCCATCGCGCGGGAGCTGGCCCCGCACGGCGTCCACTTCGAACGCTGGGAGACCCGCGAGGCGGCGCCCGGCGACGACGTGCTCGCCGCGTACGCCGGCGAGGTGGCCCGCATCAGCGAGACCGGCGGCTTCCGGCTGGTCGACGTGGTCCGGATGCGGCCCGACGACACCGACCCGGCCTGGCCGGAGCTGGCCCGCGCCGCCCGCGAGAAGTTCCTCAGCGAGCACCGGCACGACGAGGACGAGGTGCGCTTCTTCGTCGACGGCCGGGGCTGCTTCTACCTGCACCTGGACGACCGGGTCTACGCGGTGGTGTGCGAGCGCGGAGACCTGCTGTCGGTGCCCGCCGGCACCCGCCACTGGTTCGACATGGGGACCCGGCCCGAGTTCTGCGCCATCCGCTTCTTCCAGGAGGAGGACGGCTGGGTGGGCGACTTCACCGGCGACCCGATCGCCTCGACGATCCCGTACCTGGACGAGCTCCTGGCGCCCGCCCCATGACCGGCCCGGCGATCCGCGCGGTGCTGCTGGACGTCGAGGGGACGACCAGCGCGATCAGTCACGTCCGCGACGTCCTGTTCCCGTACGCGCGCGAACGGATCGACGGCTGGCTGCGCTCCGGGCGGCCCGGAGTCGCGGAGCTGGCGGCCGCGGTGGCCGCCGCGAGCGGGCGGCCCGCCGCCGAGGCCGGCGACGTGCTGCGCGACTGGACCGACCGGGACGTCAAGGCGGCGCCGCTCAAGGAGCTGCAGGGGATGATCTGGCAGGCCGGGTTCGCCGCCGGGGAGCTGACCGCGCACGTCTACGACGACGTGCCGCCCGCGCTGCGCGCCTGGACCGGTGCCGGGCTGGCGGTGCACGTCTACTCCTCGGGCTCGGTGGCGGCCCAGCGCGCCTGGTTCGGCCACACCCAGGCGGGGGACCTGGCGCCGTTCCTGTCCCGCCACTTCGACATCCCCGCGGCCGGGCCCAAACGGGACACGGCCTCGTACCTGCGGATCGCCCGCGCGCTGGCCCTGCGCCCGGCCGAGCTGGTCTTCCTGTCCGACGCCCGCGAGGAGCTGGACGCGGCCCGCGCCGCCGGTCTGCGCACGGTCGGCGTGAGCAGGCCGGAGGACGGCTCGCCGGACACCGGGGACCACCGCGCCGTCACCAGGTTCGACCGGCTCGACCTGTTGCCCGGGGAGGTGTCCCATGCCGTCTGACCTGCTGGCCGGCCGCCTGCGCGGGTTCGGCTCCACGATCTTCGCCGAGATGACGCGGCTGGCCGAGCGGACCGGCGCGATCAACCTGGGGCAGGGGTTCCCCACGGAGGACGGGCCCGCGTTCCTGCTCGCCGCCGCCCGGGAGGCGATCCTGTCCGGCGCCAACCAGTACCCGCCCTGCCCCGGCCTGCCCGAGCTGCGCGCCGCCGTCGCCGGTCAGCGCCTGGTCGACCAGGGCACCCCGTACGATCCCGGCAGCGAGGTCGTGATCACCACCGGGGCCACGGAAGCGCTGGCCGCCGCACTCATCGCGCTCTGCGAGCCGGGTGACGAGGTCGTCGTGTTCGAGCCGTACTACGACTCGTACGCGGCCTGCGTCGCGATGGCGGGCGGGCGGCGGGTGCCGGTGCTGCTGCGGCCCGACGGCGGCCGGTTCGGGTTCGACCCGGACGAGCTGCGCGCGGCGATCTCGCCCCGCACCCGGCTGCTGCTCCTCAACAGCCCGCACAACCCCACCGGCAAGGTGTTCACCCGCGAGGAGCTGCACCTGCTCGCGGCGCTCTGCCGCGAGCACGACCTGATCGCCGTCACCGACGAGGTGTACGAGCACCTCACCTACGACGGCGCCCGGCACGAGACGCTGGCCGCGCTGCCCGGCATGCGCGAACGGACCCTGGTGATCTCGTCGGCGGGCAAGAGCTTCAACGTCACCGGCTGGAAGGTCGGCTGGGCGTGCGGCCCCGAACCGCTGGTCACCGCGGTGCGCACGGCCAAGCAGTTCCTCACCTTCGCCGGCGGCACCCCGTTCCAGGCGGCCGTCGCGGCGGTGCTGCCTGACCGGCACGCGTGGCTGGCCGAGCTGCGGTCGGGCCTGGCCCGCCGCCGTGACCTGCTGGTGGACCGGCTGGCGGCGGCCGGGGTGACGACGTACGCGTGCGAGGGGACGTACTTCCTCCAGCTGGACTCCCGGTCGCTCGGCTACCCGGACGGGGAGCGCCTCTGCGCCGACCTGGCCGAGCAGGCGGGGGTGGTGGCCATCCCGAGCGTCGCGTTCTACGACCGCGAGCACGCCGGGCGCTCGCTGGTCCGGCTGGCGTTCTGCAAGCGAGAAGAACTCCTGGAGGACGCCGCGGGCCGCCTGGCCGGCTTCGCCGCGGCCACCCTGGCGACGAGGAAAGGCTGACATGGACGACATCGCGGAGATCGGGGTCATCGGCGGCAGCGGCTTCTACTCGCTGGCCGAGAACGCCCGGGAGGTCGCGCTCACCACCCCGTACGGCGAGCCGTCGGACCCGCTCACGGTGGCGGAGATCGCCGGCCGGCGCGTCGCGTTCCTGCCCCGGCACGGGCGCGACCACCGGTATCCGCCGCACCGCATCAACTACCGGGCCAACCTGTGGGCGCTGCGCTCGATCGGCGTCCGCCAGATCCTGGCGCCCTGCGCGGTCGGCTCGTTCCGCCAGGAGCTGGGGCCGGGCGTCGTCGTGGTGCCCGACCAGCTCGTGGACCGGACCAGCGGGCGCGTCCAGACGTACTACGACGTCTCGGCCGTGCACGTGCCGTTCGCCGACCCGTACTGCCCGGCCGGGCGCGAGACGGTGCTGGAGGCGGCGGCGGCGACCGGGCAGGACTGCGTCGACGGCGGCACGATGGTGGTGATCGAGGGGCCGCGCTTCTCCAGCCGGGCCGAGTCGCAGTGGTACGCGGCGCAGGGCTGGTCGCTGGTCAACATGACCGGGCACCCGGAGGCGGTGCTGGCCCGCGAGCTGGCCATGTGCTACGTCCCCGTCGCGCTGGTGACCGACCTGGACGCGGGGCTCGGGGTGGGCTCGGGGGTGCGGCAGGACGAGGTCTTCCAGATCTTCCACCGGAACCTCGCCCGCCTGCGGGCCCTGGTGCTCGCGACCGTCGGGCGCCTGCCCCGGCACCGCGACTGCCTGTGCACCCGGGCCCTCGACGGCATCGACCTGCCGCTGGACGTGCCGGGGCTCGATCAGGCGGCGGCGATGCCGTCGATCGCCACCAGCCATTCCTCGTCGTAGATTCCGGTGACGATGATGGTCTGCGCGGGAGCGTGGTCGCCGAGCATTTCATGGCGAATGCGCGCGTTGGTCTCGCGGTCATTTCTGTCGGCCAGGAAAATGTTTATCTTGACCAGGTTTCCGACCGTCATTCCGGCCGATTCGAGAACGGCTTCGAGATTGCGCCAGGCGAGCCTGCACTGGCTCTCGAAACCCTCCGGGACCTGCTCTTTCTCGTCCAGTGGCACCTGCGCGTTGATGAACAGGAGCCGGGACGCTCCGGTGGCCGATACGGCCATGCTGTAACTGCGGGGCTGCGTGTCTAACATGGTCAGCTGCATAAGCCCCATAATACGCGCAAAACAGCCTCCGGCCAGATATATGAATTTCTCCGATAAAAGGAAACGAGGTGGCTCGTGGCACTCACGCACTGGGCATTCATCTACACCGCCCCCGCAGGCCCCGGGGAGCGCACGCACGTGGTGGACACCGGCACCCGCCGGACCTCCCTGGTGGCCGTCGAAAAACCCGAAGAGGCCGTCGAAGTGGCGCGGCGGCTGGTCGAGGACGGCGTCCAGCTCATCGAGCTGTGCGGCGCCTTCGGCCCTGTCTGGGCCGCCAAGGTCATCGAGGCGACAGGGGGCACCGTGCCGGTGGGCGCGGTCGCCTACGGCGCCGAGTCGATCGACCCGCTCACCGCGCTGTTCGCGTAACCGGCGCCCGGCGGCCCGCCGCGGGCCGCCGGGCAGGTCTGCACGAGGTGGACGAGCGAGCCGTCCCGGTGCCGGAACCGCGTCGGCTCACCCCCCGGGGGCCGCGCAGCACCGAGTCGCCGGCGAAGGTCGCGTCCGGGGCCGCCGGGACCTCCTCCAGTTCCAGGCGCCCGCTCTGGCCGTAGCAGGCCACCGGGTTACGCCACAGCACCTGGTCGACGTCGTCGGCCGAGAACCCGGCGGCGAGCATCGCCTCACCGGTCCGGCGGGTCTTCAGCGGGTCGCTGTCCCCCCAGTCGGCGGCCGAGTTCACCAGCACGCGGACCAGACCGTACTCCTGAAGGATCCGCACCATGCGCGTCTCGTCCATCTTCGTGTCGGGATAGATGGAGAAACCCGCCCAGCAGCCCGCCTCCAGCACCATGCGCACGGTCAGCTCGTTCAGATGGTCCACGATCACCCGCTCCGGCGCGATGCCCGACTCGCGCACCACGTGCAGGCTCCGCCGGGTGCCCGCCGCCTTGTCCCGGTGCGGCGTGTGCACCAGCACCGGCAGGTCGAACTCGATGGCCAGCTCCAGCTGCCGGGCGAACGCGTCGTCCTCCTCCTTGGTCATGAAGTCGTAGCCGACCTCGCCCACCGCCACCACCGTGTCCTTGGCCAGATAGCGCGGCAGCAGATCGACCACCCCGGCGCAGCGCGGATCGTTGGCCTCCTTGGGGTTGAGCGCCACCGCGCAGTGGTGCCGCACCCCGAACCGCGCCGCCCGGAACGGCTCCCAGCCGACCAGCGAGTCGAAGTAGTCCACGAACGACCCGAGACCGCTGCGCGGCTGGCCGAGCCAGAACGCCGGCTCCACCACCGCCCGCACCCCGGCCTCGTACATCTCCTGGTAGTCGCGCGTGGTGCGCGAGCTCATGTGGATATGCGGGTCGAAGATGCGCATCGCGTCTCCTGGTCGAGCCGGTCGAGGACGAGCCGTACATCCGCCGGTACGGAACGCCCGGCGGCGCGGCGTTCGGCGGCGAAGTCGGCGAGCATCCGGCCCAGCCGATCGTCCGCCTTGGCGTGCAGGTCGGCCACGTTCGCGAGCGGCACCCCGCAGTAGACGCACTTCAGCACCCCCCGCCGCCAGGACTCCAGGTCGAGCCGGTCGGCCGCGTAGGGCCCCATCGCGGCGGCCACCAGCCGGGTGTCGTTGCTGCGCAGCGCGTCGAGCACCAGCGGCACCCCGTGCTCGCCGACGTCGAGCACCGGCAGCGCCCGCAGCACCGCCCGCTTCTCCGCCGGGTCGCCCCCGTAGTACATCCGGGTCGTCTCCCCGACGACGTCCAGCCAGGTGAGCGCGAGCAGCAGCATCGTGCGGGCGGCGTCGTCGACGGTCCAGCCCGCCAGCTCGGGGCCGGCCGCGTCGAGCGGACCGCGCCCGCACCGCCGCCCCGCCGCGGGAAAGGCCGCCGCCAGCACCGCCGGCTCGTCTGCGACCTCGCGGCACGTCTCGTCCAGCCAGTGCGCCCCCTCGGCGCTGAGCCGCCCGGCCAGCGCCCCGCGAATGGTGTCGGCGTCCATGTTCAGCTCCGCTCGTGGTCTCGTACGGTGCGGTCTTCGTCAGGTGGGGCACTCACGCGACCAGCTCCGCTCGTGGTCTCGTACGGTGCGGTCTTCGTCAGGTGAGCTGCTCACGCGACCAGCTCCGCCCGTGATGTCGTTTGGTTCACGCGAACAGCTCCTCCCGGGCGGGCGCCGCGGCGCGTAAGAAATCCAGGGAGCGCCGCGCCAGTTCGGGGGCGGCGTGACTGTGCCGGGGCAGCTCCACGGAGACCAGGCCGCCGTAGCCGACCTCCGCCAGCGCGGCCAGCACCGGCGGGAAGTCGATCTCCCCGTCGCCGAGCGGGAGATGTTCGTGCACGCCGCGCCGCATGTCGTCGATCTGCACGTGCACCAGCCACGGGGCGGCCCGACGCACGCAGTCGGGCACCGGCTCCGGCTCCACGCAGCGGCAGTGCCCGAGGTCGAGCGTCAGCCCGAACCCGGCGGGCCCGCCGAGCCGCGCCCGCAGCCGCTCGTACCCGCCGAGGGTGTCCACCAGCATCCCGGGCTCAGGCTCGAACCCCAGCGGCACCCCGCGCCGCGCGGCGTACTCGGTCACCTCCGCACAGCCCGCCACCAGCCGATCCCATGCCACAGCCTCCGGCAGCCCGGCCGGCACCGTCCCGCTCCAGAACGACACCGCCTCCGCCCCCAGATCGGCGGCCACATCCACGGCGGTGCGCAGGAACGAGACCCGCAGATCCCGGCGTTCGGTCAGCAGAGTCGGCTCATGCTTGCGGAACGGATCCAGCAGATACCGGGCGCCGGTCTCCACCACCACCGCCAGCCCCAAGCTGCCCAGCCGATCTGCGAGACGCGCGGTACGGCGGGCCAGCCCGGGCGCGAACGGATCGAGATGCGCGTGATCGAGCGTCAACGCCAGCCCGTCGTACCCCAGCCCCGCCAGGACGGTGACCGCGTCCTCCAGCCGGTGCCCGTCGAACCCGTTCGTCCCGTACCCGAACCTCACGTCGCCCCCACCTTCCTCGACAGCCACCTGACCACCGGCAACGCGGCACACCCCACCGCCGCCGATCGCCGCGGCTTGGAGAGGGGCGCGGTGGAGACCAGGGTGGGCAGCTCCGGCGAGGTCATGTGCCCCACCGGGTAGCCCAGGTGCGCAGCAGGTCGTACTGGGCGGCCAGGCGGTGCTCGTCGGTGCCCACCGGGTCCTTGAAGTAGAACCCGAGCGCCCCCAGCGCCCCGAGCTCACCGGCCTCGTGCGCCCGCGTGGCGAACCGGGCCAGGTCGAGGACGAGGGGCGCGGCCAGCCCGCCGCGCACGGCCGCCGCCCCCAGCGTCGCGGTGGTGGCGACGGAGCCGCGCCCGCCCACCAGCCACACGCCCGTCTTGCCGGTCATCGCCCGTTCCCTCCGAACCGCCAGAGGCGTCCGGTGCCCGCGGTGGCCTGGACGCCCTCGTCGGACATCTCGAAGTGCCCGAAGTCGAGCACGTACAGGTCGCCGTCCACGAAGGCGACGTCGATCGGCCGGTGCAGCGGCACGCCCAGGTCGAGGCGGCGCGCGGTCCAGTCGTACGGGTCGACTTCCAGCAGGTGACGGCCGACCGGCGGCCCGCCGGCGGGCAGGCACATGGGCGCCTCGTCGCCGAACAGCGCGACCACGAGCGTCCCGGACGGGGCGACGGCGAACTTGGTGGCCGCCACGTGCGGCTCGAAGGCGAGCAGGGGACGCTCGGGAGGCGGCAGTTCGTCGTGGCGGGCCAGCACGAATGTCGGCTGCGGCCCGCGCTCCGGCCGGAACCGCGGCGAGGTCACCGGCTCGCCGCCCACGAAGTCCGGCCATCCGTACCAGCGGCCCGGTCGTACCTCGAACAGCAGGTCGGGCGCGTTGCCGATGGGCCTGCTGCCCCGGTCGTCGGCGCCCTGGTCCAGCGCCAGCAGCCGGCCGTCGGGCAGGAAGCCCAGGCCGAAGGCGTTGCGCAGCCCCCAGGCGACGACTTCCAGGCCGCCGCCGTCGAGGTCGCACCGCATCACCGCGGCGGTGCAGGGCACGGCGGCGGAGATTCTCTGCCCCGCCTCGGTGGGCGTGCCGAAGGGCACGAACGCGCCGGTCCGCGCCCGCGCGCCGGGCACGTCGGACAGCGGGTCGGGGGTGACGGCGTCGGCGCCGGCGAGGACGATGTCCAGGCCGGGCACGTCGTGGGCGTGCGGCAGCCGGCGCAGCCAGCCCAGCTCGTAGGCGTCCAGCCCGATCACGCCGAGGTTCGACATGGCGCCCTGGCCGAAGTACAGCTTGCGGTCGGGGCCGACGACCGGGGTGTTGGTGTGGTAGTTGCCGGGGCCGGGGAGCCCGTCGACGAGGGTGGTGCGGGTGCCGTCCGGTTCGATGGCGAGGATCCGCCCGCGGCCTCCCTCGGAGACGTACAGCCGCCCGTCGTGCCAGCTCAGGCCGGTGACGGGGGCGGCCAGGTCCGCGGCGAGCAGGGTGCGCGTGCCGCCGTCGAGCCGCCAGACGCGCCCGCCGGGCGGCGACCCGGCGAAGGGCAGGCCCGACTCGGCCACGTACAGCCGCCCCGCGTCGTCGGCGGCGACGCCGGTCGGGAAGCGCAGCCCGTCGCAGAGCAGGGCGGGGGCGGGCAGTTCGGTCGTGGCGGTCATCACGGCCTCCCGAGGCGGTAGGCCACGATCTCCGCCCGCTGCCCGGGCGCCTGCGGCCAGGAGCCGACCGCGATCAGGTACTGCCCGTGGACGGCGATCGGCGAGTTGGTGGGGGAGGGAAGCTGAGCCTGCCAGACGAGCCGGCCGGTGCGGGTGTTCACCGCGTGCACGGTCCCGTCGAAGGTCGTGGTGAACACCAGGTCGTTGACCACGGTCGCGCCGCCGTACGGCGACTGGTCGAGCGGGTGCGTCCAGGCGACCTCTCCGGTGACCAGGTCGATGGCGGTCAGCTCGCCGCCCGCCTCGTCGGGCGAGACGACGGGCGGCGGCTCCTGCGTCTGCCAGGTCGCCCCGACGTTGTTGGCGGCCGCGTACGCCTGGGTGGCGTCGGCCGCGATCGGCGAGATCACGCCGCCGAGCACGCCCGGATAGGTGGTGTACGGGAACGCGGGCAGCTTGTCGTACTCCCCGCGCAGCGCGAGCAGGTTGTCGTCGTCGTGGCCGTTGTGTTTGCCGACCGGCCGCTTCCACAGCAGCCTGCCGGTGGCCCGGTCGAACTGGTAGACGATGCCCATCTTGCCGGAGCCGAGCACGACCTCGCGGTGCCCGGCGCGGGTCAGGACAGGAGAGTTCTGGAAGTCCCAGTCGTAGATGTCGTGCGGCAGCACCTGGTTGTGCCAGATGACCCGGCCGGTGCGGCGGTCGAGCTTGACCAGCGAGTTCGAGTAGAGGTTCGCGCCCGGGCGGCTCGACCCCCAGGGGAACTCGGTGGTGCCGATGAAGGGGCCGGGGTTGGCCACCGAGACGTAGAGGTCGCCTCGGCGGTCGAAGCTGGGCGGGTACCACAGGCCGCCGCCGGCGTTGAGGTCCGGCCTGCCCCACAGGTCCTTAGGTACGGTGTCGAAGGTCCATTTGGCCTCGCCGGTGCGCGCGTCGAGCGCCCACAGCACGCCCTGGCCCTCGCCGGCGAGGAAGTGGCCGGCGTTGCCCGGCACGGTCGAGACGTAGACGGTGCCGCGGTCCACGCCGGGCGCCATGTCGATGCCTTCGAAGTCGTTCTGGACGAGTTTCTTGCGCCACAGCTCGCGGCCGGTCGCGGCGTCCAGCGCGAAGGCGTGCGAGCCGGTCGCGCCGAACACCTTGCCGTAGGCGACGGCGACGCCGTTCGGGCCGACGCTGCGGTGGTCGTAGGTCTTGGTCCAGCGGACGGCGCCGGTGCGCAGGTCGATCGCGTACACGTTGGAGTCGAGGTCCTGGGTGTAGACGACGCCTCCGGACACCACGGGGGTGGCGGCGTGGCCGCCGGGCCACAGGTCGGTGCGTGCCTTGATGGGGACCCGCCAGGCGACGCCGAGGCGGGAGACGGTGCGGGAGTTGATCGGGCCGTTCACCCAGCGGGTGGCGGCCTTGTCGCCGTTCGGCTCGCTCCAGCCGGGCGCGGCGGACGGCGCGGGGCCGGGGGTGACCGCCGGGGCGGCGGCGGGCCGGCCGGAGAGCAGGACGAGGAACGCGGCGGCCGCGGCGAGCGCGGGCCGGTGGTACGGGCGTCGCATCGGGACCCCTCAGCGCCTGGCGCGGGAGGGCAGGTGGAGCCGGCGGCCGGAGGTGTGGTAGAGCCACCACTGCACCAGCATCAGGTTGCCGACCCAGCCGAGCCAGCGGGCCGCCTCGATCAGGTAGAGGATGTCGACCTGGTTGATCAGGCCGACGTTGACGATGATGACGCCCCACACGTTGTTCATGACGAGCGCGAAGCTGTAGAGCATGAACCGCCGGTGCAGGGCGTAGCGCCCGCGCCGCACCAGCACGTACCCGGCGGCCGTGGTGGCGATCCAGAGCACCGTGGCCGAGACCACGCCGATCTGGCCGACGGGCGGCGCGAACCGCACGAGGACGAGCCCGATCACGCCGCTCACCAGCGCCGACACCACGTAGATCCGGCCGCTCCACCGGTGCACGGCGGGGCGGCGGATCCGCATGGCGGGCCAGACCTGCAGGACCACGGTCACCATCGCGGCGGTCCCGAAGATCATGTGCGCCCAGAGCAGGGGGTAGTACATCGGGAAGCCGTCGTGCGGCGGGATCGGGGCCAGCGACTCGTCGAGCCCGGCACGGGCGAAGGGCGTGAGCTGGAAGACGAGGAACCCGGCGACCACGAGGGCCAGGGGGATGATCCAGGGCCGGCGCCACCAGCTCGGCCCCTGCCGAGTCTCAATACGCGCGGCTACGGGCGCTTTGGTAGGGATTTCGGTTTGAGACATGGTCGGTCCTTCGCGGTGCCGAGTCGATCGGGGAGCCCGTCAGCCGCCGAGCGGCGAGTTCTGGTAGGCGGTCAGGAGCCAGGTGCCGTCCTGCTTGACGGCCACCCAGGTGGCGCGGACGGCCCGCTCCGGTGCGGGCTCGGTCTCGCCGGGCGCCAGCACGCCGCCCTGGGTGACCAGGATGGCGACGTCCGGGGTGACGAACCGGGCGGAGACGGGCTCGCCGGTGACGCGGGTCCCCTGGTAGGGACCGGAGTAGGCGGCGGTCATGAAAGCGCGGATCTGCTCGCGGCCGCTCACGAACACGCCGGGCAGCACCATGGTGCCGTCCTCGGCGAAGACTTCCGCGAAGGCGTCGGCGTCGTTGCCCGCCCAGGCGGCGACGATGCGCTGGGGCACCTCGCGGACGGCGGCGACGTCGTCGACAGTGGAGACAGGGGACATGAGCTCGTACCTCACTTACCGGGGACAGGGGGTCGGCCAGGGCTCGAGCGCCATCGCACCCCACACTGATCCGCGCCGCCGCGCCGCGCATCTCGCGGAATGCTCTCTGCGAACCCGGAAGAAAAGCATTCTGGGAGTAGGCAGAGACGGGCTGTGGGGGAAGACTCTTTTCACAAACTGCGCCGTCAGGTCGCTTGGGCGGCCAGAACCGTCACCAGCCCACACAGAGAGACATTCAGATGAACACGACGTCGTCGGACGGCACCACCATCGCCTTCGATCGGTTGGGCAGCGGACCCGCGGTCGTTCTCGTCCAGGGCGCTTTCACGGATCGCACCCATCCCACCTGGGCGGGCCTGGCCGAGATCCTGAAGTCGAAGTACACGGTGTACAACTACGACCGGCGCGGCCGCGGCGAGAGCGGCGACACCCCGCCGTACTCGGTGGACCGCGAGGTCGAGGACCTCGAGGCGATCATCAAGGAGGCCGGCGGCTCGGCCGCCGTGGTCGGCGGCTCCTCGGGCGCCGGCCTGGCCCTGCGGGCGGCGGCCCGCGGCCTGTCCATCACGAAGCTGGTCCTGTGGGAGCCGCCCTACCACGTGGGCGACGCCCGCCCCCCGCTCCCCGACGACTTCGAGCAGCAGCTCTCCGGCCTGGTGGCCGAGGACCGCAGGGGTGACGCGGCCGTGCTGTTCATGACGGCCGCCGCCGACATCCCCGACGAGATGGCCGCCGAGATGCGCGGCGCGCCGTACTGGCCCGAGGTGGAGCGCGTGGCCCACACGCTCTCGTACGAGATCGCGGTCATGGGGCCGGGCAACAAGATGCCCGCGGAGCTGAAGGACATCACGGTGCCCACGCTCGTGCTGACCGGGGGCGACAGCGCGCCGTGGATGGGCGTGGCCGCCAAGGCCGTCAGCGAGACCGTGCCCGGCGGGAAGCTGGGCGTGCTGGCGGGCCAGACCCACGAGGTGGACCACGCGGTGCTCGCGCCGGCGGTGGACGAGTTCCTCGCCTCCTGAGCGACCCGCACGTAACAGGCCCCGGGCGATCAGCCCGGGGCCTGTTACGTGTCAGGGGGCGCTCAGCTCGACCGGGACGCCGTTGAACACGGCGTTGCCGGACAGCTCGTCCACCACCGCGTCGTCGGTCAGCGTGTTGGCGTTGACGCCGGGATGACGGGCGGCGACCCGCTGCGGGGTGCCCGCGTGGCCCCAGCCGTGCGGCAGGCTGACGACGCCCGGCATGATGGCGTCGGTCCGCTCCAGCGGCACGACCAGCTCGCCCGCGGCCGACCGGACGATCGCCTCGTCGCCGAGCCCGAGCCGGGCCGCGTCGTCGGGGTGGATGTGCAGCGTGCAGCGGTTGCTCCCGCCGGCCAGCGCCGGCACGTTGTGCAGCCAGCTGTTGTTGGAGCGCAGCTGCCGCCGCCCGATCAGCGTCAGCTTCCCGTCCGGCGCCGCCTGCCGGGCGCGCAGCCGGGCCAGGTCGGCGAGGATCGCGGGCGGCGCCAGCTCCACCCGCCCGGAGGGCGTGCGGATCAGCTCCTTCAGCCGCGGGCGCAGCGGGCCCAGGTCGAGCCCGTGCGGGTGGGCACGCAGCTTCTCCAGCGACAACTCGTACGGGCCGAGCTTGAGCAGGGCGTCGAGCATCAGCTCCGGCCCGCTGTCGCCGGTCAGCCCGGGCCGCAGCTCGGCCGCCCGGTCACCGAGGACCTGCCCGAGGATCGCCTCGTCGAGCGCCGCCGGATCGGCGTCCGGCCCCTGCCCGGCGGCGATCAGCGTGAGCCTGGCCAGGATCTCCGCCTCCGAGAGCTGCCCCGGATCCAGCGGGTGCACGGCCGGGGAGAACCGGGTGTAGTCGCGCACCGCCACGGTCAGCAGCAGGAAGTCGTAGTGCGGGCTCTGCAGGATGCGGGGAGGCGGCAGGATGACGTCCGCGTGCCGCGTGGTCTCGTTCAAGTACGGGTCGATACTGACCATGAAGTCCAGGCCGGGCAGCGCCCGCTCCAGGCGGGGCCCGTTCGGCGCGGACAGCGCGAGGTTGCCCGCCACCGTCACCAGCGCCCTGACCTGGCCCTCGCCCGGCGTCTCGATCTCGTCGGCGAGGATGCTGACCGGCAGCTCGCCCAGCACCTCCGGCAGCCCGCGGACCCGGCTGCGCCACTGCCCGGAGACGAACGGCTGCCCGCTGCGGAAGATCTCCAGGATCGCCGGGGTGGGGATCATGACGCCGCCGGGCCGGTCGTAGTTCCCGGTCAGGACGTTGACCACGTCGACCAGCCAGTTCGCCAGTGTGCCGAACTCGGCCGTACAGGTGCCGACCCGTGAGTAGACGGCGGCGGCGGGCGCGGCGGCCAGCTCGCGGGCCAGCCGGGCGATGTCGCCCGCCGGCACCCCGCAGGCGGGTGAGACGGTCTGCGGGGAGAACCCGGCCACGTGCTCGCGCAGCTCGTCCAGCCCGGCGACCTCCAGGCCGTCAGCGGTCAGCTCCTCGGCGAGCAGCGTGTGCACGATGCCGAGCAGCAGCAGCGCGTCGGTGCCCGGCCTGATGAACAGGTGCTCGTCGGCGACGGCGGCGGTCCGGGTCCTGCGGGGGTCCACGACGACGAGCTTGCCGCCGCGCTCGCGCAGCGCCCGGAGCCGGCCGGGGAAGTCGGGGGCGGCGCAGAGCGAGCCGTGCGACTCGACCGGGTTCGCGCCCAGGACCAGCAGGTAGGAGGTGCGGTCCAGGTCGGGCACGGCGATGGCGAAGGGGTCGCCGAACAGGTGGCCGCAGGCGACGTGCTTGGGCATCTGGTCGATGGTGCTGGCGGAGTAGACGTTGCGGGTGCCGAGGGACTGGGTGAGCGGCATCCGGTACATGAATCCGGCCATCGTGTGAAATGTCGGGTTGCCGAAGTACACGGCCACCGCGTCCCTGCCGTGCCGCTCGATCACCCCCTTGAGACCGCGGTCGACCGCCTCGAACGCCTCCTCCCACGTGGCGCTCAGCCACGAGCCGTCCTTACGGATCATCGGCGTCCGCAGCCGGTCCGGGTCCGCGTCGAGCTGCCCCAGACTGGCCCCCTTCGGGCAGACATAACCGCGCGAGAACGGGTCGTCGGGGTCGCCCCGCACCGACGAGACGCGCCGATCGCCGTCCAGCTCCAGGCGGAGCCCGCAGACGGCGTCACAGATGGGACAGGTCCGAAGTGCGGTGGGCATGCTCGCTCCCGTTGTTTCAGAGGGCGTCGAAGTCGACGCGCACATGGTCGGTGACGGGGGTGGCGCGACAGGTCAGCACATATCCGGCCGCCCGCTCGTCCTCACTCAGGGCCCAGGCGCCCGTCATCCGCGCCCCGCCGGCGACGAGCAGGGCCCGGCAGGTGCCGCAGACCCCGTTCTCGCACGAGTACGGCAGCTCCGGCCGGACAGGCAGCGCCGCCTGAAGCAACGTCTCCCCATCCCCGACAGCCACGGCGCTGGTCCGCCCGTCCATGACCACCTCCAGCCGCGGCCCTCCTGCGTCCTGGAGGGGCACGTCCCTGGGGTCCGCGATGCGGCCGGATCCAGTACGGGCGTCGCCGCTACGGGGGTCTGCGGTGCGGCCGGACCGGGTGTCCCCGCTACGGAGGTCCGCGGTGCGGCCGGACCGGGCGTCCCCGCTACGGAGGTCCGCGGTGTGGTCGGACTCGGTACGGGCGAGCCCGGTCGGGGTGTCCGCCGTGGGCTCGGGGCGGAAGAGTTCGGTGTGGACGGCGTCGACGCCGCGGGCGGTCAGGGCGGTGCGGGCGGCGGTCACCAGGCCGGGCGGGCCGCAGGCGAACCATTCGGCGCAGGCCGGGAATCCGGCGAGGAGCCGCCCCAGCCGGGCCGCGTCCAACCGCCCGCCTGCCAGCCCCTGGTGCGGCTCCTCGCGGGAGAACACGTGCACCAGCCGGAACCGGTCCAGGTAACGGTTCTTGAGGTCGGCCAGCTCCTCGCCGAACATCATCGAGTCCGCCCCCCGGTTGGCGTACACGACGGTGAAGACGCTGCGCGGCTCGGTAGCCAGCCCCGTACGCAGCAGCGACAGCACCGGCGTGATGCCGGAGCCGCCCGCCACCGCGCCGTAGCTCCGCCCCTGCGCCGGGTCGAAAACGGCGCTGAACGCACCGACCGGCGGCAGCAACTCCAGCCGGTCGCCCGCGCGCAGACCGCCGCAGGCGTGCGTGGAGAACGCGCCCCCCGGCACCCGCCGCACCCCGATCATCAGCGTTCCCTCGTCCGACAGCTCCGCCGGGGTGGAGCAGATCGAGTACGCGCGCCGCACCTCCCGCCCGCCCGCCACGGCCCGCACGGTCACATGCTGACCCGCCCGGAACGCGAACTCCTCCCGCAGCTCTCCTGGCACCTCGAAGGTGACGGCCACCGCACTGCCATCGGCCGCGACAGGCCGCACCCCGGCCACGGTCAGCGGGTGAAAACGCAGCCTGGCCCGGGACGCGGTGACGCTCATCAGTGGTCCTTCATGTGGTCGAACGGTTGGCCGCAACCGGCGCAGCGCCAGAGCGACAGGCACGCCGTGGACCCGGCCCGCGACAGCTCCGACGTGTCCGGAGACCCGCAGCGGGGACACCGCACCGACAGCGCCACCAGGACGGGCCCGCGCCTCGGCGGTGCCGTCCCAGCGGCGGCGAGCTTGGCCCGCGCCGCCTCGCCGAGCCAGTCCGTGGTCCACGGCGGGCTGTGCGAGACGACGACCTCGACCTCGCGCCCGCCCGCGGCCCTGGCGGCGGCCACGATGTCCGCCTTGATCGTCGCCATCGCGGGGCAGCCCAGGTAGGTGGGCGTGACCGTGACGACCACCCGGTCGCCGTCCACCGCCACCTCCCGGAGCACCCCCAGCTCCTCGATGGTCAGCACGGTCAGCTCCGGATCCCGTACCGCGGCGACGGCCGCCCTCACCCGCTCGTTCACCAGCGGGCTCCCGGATGCGCGCGGTGCACGTACTGCATCTCCGCGAGCAGCGGCCCGAACGCCTCGGTGTGCACGCCGCGGCGGCCCCCGGTCGGCGCCCAGCCGTCCTGCGGCCGGGTCAGTGTCGCGTCGGCGAGCACCGGCTCGACCCGGGCCAGCCAGGCGCCGCGCCGGTCGGAGCCCTCGAACAGCTCGTGCGTGTACGGCCAGACGTGCTCGATCGCCTGCTGCATCCTGCGGTGGGACTCGGCGGTGCCGTCGCCGAGCCGCACCGTCCACAGGGTGGCGTGGCTCGCGTGGTAGGCCGTCTCCTTGACCGCCTTGGCGGCGATCGCGGCCAGCGGTCCGTCCCCGCCGGCCAGCTCGGCGTAGAGCACCTGCTGGTGGACCGCGAAGAACAGCAGCTTGGCCATCGTGACGGCGAAGTCCCCGTTGGGCAGCTCCACCAGCTGGACGTTGCGGAACTCGTGCTCGTCCCGCAGGTAGGCCAGCTCGTCCTCGCCCCGGCCCAGCCCCTCCAGCTCGCCCGCGTACGACAGCAGCGCCCTGGCCTGGCCGAGCAGGTCCAGCGCGATGTTGGCCAGCGCCACGTCCTCCTCGATCTCGGGGGCGCGGGCGCACCATTCGGCCATCCGCTGGGCGGCGATGAGCGCGTCGTCGCCGAGTGCCAGCGCCTGTTCGAACCCGGTGGACGTCACAGGTTGCCGACCCCCTCGGGCACCTCGAAGAACGACGGATGCCGGTACGGCTTGTCGTTGCCCGGGTCGAACAGCACGTCCTTCTCATCCGGGCTGGAGGCCGCGACCCCGTCCGACCGCACCACCCACACGGACACGCCCTCACCCCGGCGCGTATACAGGTCACGCGCGTTACGCAATGCCATCTCGGCGTCGGCGGCGTGCAGACTCCCCGCGTGCACGTGGTTGACCCCCCGCCGCGCCCGCACGAACACCTCCCACAACGGCCACCCGCCCGCACCCTCGCCGCCGTTCTCGGAGGTACGTTCGACCGCGGTCTCAGCGGCGTGCCCCTCGGAAGTCACGGTCACGCCCCTGTCGTCCGCCCACTCGCCCGTGGCCGCGCCCCCACCGTCCGTCTGGTCCGCCCGCTTGCCGACGTTCCCGGGTGCGGTATTGGCTGGGTGCCCATCGGAACTCCCGGCGGGGTGCCCGGTGAAAGCACCGTTCGCGCGCGCGTCGGCCTGGGGCGTACGGCGGGCTGCTTGTTTGGCGGCGTGGGCGGCGGCGGCCTCGCGGACCCAGGCGCCTTCCTCGTGGACGCGGCGCCGGTGGGCCAGCCGCTCACGGTTGCACGGCCCGTCCCCGGCCACCACCCGCTTCAGTTCGTCGTAGTCGGGCGGGGTGAAGTCGTGGCAGCCCCGCTCCGGGTTCCAGCGCAGCGCCGGATCGGGCAGGGTGACGCCGAGCGCCTCGGCCTGCGGGACGCACATGTCGACGAACCGCTGCCGCAGCTCGTCGTTCCCGGCCCGCTTGATGCGCCAGGCCAGCGACCGTTCGGAGTGCACCGACAGGTGGTCCGGCGGCCCGAACATGGCCAGCGCCGGGTACCACCACCGGTCCACCGCCGCCTGCAGCATCCGCCGCTGCGCCGGTGTGCCGCGCGACAACGCGTACAGCAGGTCGAACCCCTGGCGGTGGTGGAACGACTCCTCCCGGCAGATCCGTACCAGCGCCCGCGCGTAGGGCGCGTACGAGGTGCGGCAGAGCGAGACCTGGTTCACCACGGCGGCGCCGTCCGTCAGCCAGGCCAGCGCCCCCACGTCCGCCCATGTCAGGACCGGGTAGTTGATGAACGACAGGTACTTCTGCCGCCCGGCGTGCAGCGCGTCCAGGAGGGATTCGCGGCTCACGCCCAGCGTCTCGGCCGTCGCGTACAGGTAGAGCCCGTGCCCGGCCTCGTCCTGCACCTTGGCGATGAGGACGGCTTTGCGCTGGAGACTCGGCGCCCGGGTGATCCAGTGCGCTTCCGGCTGCATGCCCATGATCTCGGAGTGGGCGTGCTGGGCAATCTGCCGGATCAGGTTCCGGCGGTACGGCTCGGGCATCCAGTCTCGTGGCTCGATCTTGGCGTCGGCCGCGATCAGCGCCTCGAACGCGGCCGGCCCGGCCTCGTCCGTGATGGACAGCTCCACGGTGACCTCCTCGCGCCCCAGCCTGCTCGGCGGCCCGCGCCGCCGCATCTCACGAATTGCGGAAAGTCACGCAATATCGGAGATGGCCGGAGTCGCCCGGTGTGACAGCGTCGATTGCTGCGCGCTCCACACTCGAAGGAGACCTGGGCATGCTGCGTTACGCCGACCTGCCGCGGGAGTTCAACATCGCGGCCCACTTCCTGGACCGCAACGACGACGCGCGGACCGCGCTGATCACCGGCTCGGGCCCGGTGACCTACGGGGAGCTGAAGACGCTGGCCAACCGGGCCGGGAACCTGCTGTCCCGGCTGGGCGTGCGGCGCGGCGACCGGGTCCTGCTGGCGCTCGCCGACGGCGTGGAGTCCGTCGCGATCTGGTACGGGGCGCAGAAGATCGGCGCCGTCACCGCCGAGGTCTACACCTACCTGCAGCCCAAGGACTACCGGTACTTCGCCGGCTACGCCGAGCCCGCGATCGTCGTGGCCGACACCCGCACGCTGGGCCCGCTGCGCGCGGCCGGGGTGACCGGTCTGCTGGTCGTCGGCGCCCGCCCCGAGGACCTGCGGGAGGGCGAGCACCACTTCGAGACGCTGATCGCCGAGCAGCCCGGCACGCTGGACCCCGCGCCCACCGGCCCGGACGACGTGGCGATGTGGCGCTTCACCACGGGCAGCACCGGCGCGCCCAAGGCGTGCGTGCTGGCCGCCCGCAGCGCGCCCCTGGCCTTCGACTGGTTCGCCAGGGGCGTGCTGGACCTGCGGCCGGACGACGTGGTGCTGCCCGTGCCCAAGCTGTTCTTCGGCTACGCCAACAACATGACGGCGCTGTTCACGTTCGGGGCGGGCGCGAAGGGGATCGTGTTCGCCGAGCGCAGCACCGCGGACACCATGTTCCGGCTGATCGCCGAGCACCGGCCGACGATCCTGGTCAACGTGCCGACCATGATGAGCGCCATGGTCGCCCACCCGGAGGCCGCCGCGCAGGACCTGAGCTCGATCCGGGTGTGCATCTCCGCGGGCGAGGCGCTGCCGCTGGAGCTGCACCGCAAGTGGCTGGCGACCTTCGGGGTCGAGGTCATCGACGGGATCGGCTCCTCCGAGATGTTCCACGGCTACGTCTGCAACCGGCCCGGCAAGGTCCGGATGGGCAGCCTCGGCCAGGTGGTGCCCGGCTACGACGTGCGGGTGGTCGACGCGCACGGCGAGCCGGTGCCCGACGGCGAGGTGGGCCGGCTGCAGATCACCGGCGAGACGGCCGCGCTCGGCTACTGGCAGGCGCCGGAGAAGTCGGCCGAGGTGTTCGTGGCCGAGCACACCGTCCGCTCGGGGGACCTGTTCACCCGGGACGCCGAGGGTTACTACTACTACAAGGGCCGGGCCGATGACATGCTCAGGGTGGGCGGCCGTTGGGTCGCCCCCGCCGAGGTCGAGAACTGCCTTCGCGCGCATCCGCTCGTGGTGGAGTGCGCTGTGGTCGGCTACGAGGAGCAGGGGCTGACGCTGCCCCGCGCCTTCGTGGTGGCCGGCGGCGAGCTGACGGCGGCGCAGGTCAAGGAGTTCGTCCGGTCCCGGCTCGCGCCGCACAAGTGCCCCAGGGACGTCGTCTTCGTCGAGGAGCTGCCGGAGACCGCGTCCGGCAAGCTCAACCGGCTCGCCCTGCGCCGTCACTGACGGGGGAGCGGGGCAACTCGTCCAGCTCCACCCCGAACCAGGTGCGGTACGCCTCGCGCAGCTCCTCGTCCCCGTCGAACACCACCGTCGTACGGGACCCGTTCTCGCGCAGCGTGAGCGTGTCACCGGACAGCGTCACCCGGCCGCCCGCCGTCGGCAGCGTGCAGTACAGGTTGGCGTTCATCGGCGAGGTGAGGTCGTTGCGGTACCACCACCACACGTGCTCGAAGTCGCCCACGGTGCGCGGCCTTGTCTCCACCCGGTACTGCAGCTTCCCGTCCCGCAGCACGTCCAGGTCGCCGAGCGGGGCGGGCCTCACTTGAAAGACGCCGTGCGGGTCCTGCTGCGGCCCCCGCTCGCCGAACCGCAGCGGCAGGCGCGGCCCCCGGCCGTAACCCACGTCGACCAGCCACCGCTCCGGCGAGTCCGCCGCGACCACCCGCAGCAGCATATGACCCAGCACCGCGCCCCACTCGCCGCCGTCGTTGACCCGCGCCCCGAGCACGTCCACCTCGAAACCCAGGGCGGCCAGCAGCGCGGACAGCGAGCCGTTCAGCTCGTAACAGGTGCCGCCGCGCCGCCTCCCGACGATCTTCTCGATCGCCGGCGCGCCGATCGGCTGCGGCCGTCTCAGGTGGAAGTCGAGGGTCTCGTACGGCACCGTCATGACGTGCCGTTCCTGCAGCTCGAACAGCGCCTCGACGGTCGGCCTGGCCGGCCGTGCCGCGCCGATCCGTTCGAGGTACGCGTCCACGGTCGCGTCAGCCAGCTGAGTCGTCGTCACAGCTCCCCAGGCTCCGCAGCGCCCCGCACCCCGCGCATCCTCCATCGTGCGGTCCCGCGGGAGAAGCGCCCTCCTGCCTCGATGGACGGGCCTCGTACGGTTCCTGCCTCGGCGGTGACTGTGGACGGCCCGTACGAAGATCGTGCGGTTTCTGCCTGCCTGGAGGATCACCGCAAGGCGGGAGAAGCGCTCTCCTGCCCCGGCGGCGACGATGGACGGGCCCGTACGAAGTCGGAGGCCGGTATGAGCGAGATCACCCTGGGAACGGCGACCGCGGACAACTGGGACGAGATCCACGAGATGTTCTCCGCCGCCCTCAATTTCGACGTCGACCCGGCGGGTTCGGCCGCCGACCGGCAGCTGTTCGAGCCGGACCGGACGCTGGTCGCCCGGCGCGACGGCCGGATCGTGGGCACCATCGGCGCCGTCACCCGCCGGCTGGCCATCCCCGGCGGTGTCGTCGCGGCGGCCCACAGCGGCCGGGGCGCGGTGTCGTCCACCGCCCGCCGCCAGGGCGTCCTCACCAGGCTCCTGCACCGTCACATGGCCGACGCCCGCGCGCTGGGCGAGGCCGTCAGCGTCTGCTGGGCCAGCGAGGGACGCATCTACCAGC
The DNA here is from genome assembly GCF_040675175.1 of Nonomuraea sp. NPDC049649. Taxonomy (NCBI): domain Bacteria; kingdom Bacillati; phylum Actinomycetota; class Actinomycetes; order Streptosporangiales; family Streptosporangiaceae; genus Nonomuraea; species Nonomuraea sp. NPDC049649. The sequence continues at coordinate 38,228 of NZ_JBFAOH010000036.1, read as the reverse complement.
GGTACGGCTACGCCCTGGCCGTCCGCAGGGTCGGGCTGGCGATCGACACCCGCGAGGTCGTCGTGCCCGTCGCGGGCGGCGACGGCGCGCTGACCGACGGCACCCCGGCGGAGCTGCGGGACGTGCTGGTCAAGACGTACGACGAGGTGTACACCCAGCGCCCCGGCTGGTCGGAGCGGGCCGCCAAGCACTGGGACCGCCTGCTCGCCGACCCGCCGCACATGCGGGGCGGCGCCACGGCCCTGCGCGCGCTCATCCACGAGGGCCCGGACGGCGTCGACGGCTACGCGCTGTGGCGGGCCACCGGCGAGTGGACCGACAGCGGCCCCGCCGGGGAGGTACGAGTCGAGGAACTGGTCGCCACGACCACCGCCGCGTACACCGACCTGTGGCGCTTCCTGACCACCGTCGACCTGACCAGGACCACGCGGATCTGGTCGTGCGCCGTGGACGAGCCGCTGTTCTACTGGGTGGGGGAGCCGCGCAGGATGGCCGCGCGGGTGAGCGACGGGCTCTGGGCCCGCGTCCTCAACGTCCCCAAGGCCCTGGCCGAACGGCGCTACGCCGCCCCCGTCGACCTGGTGATCGAGGTGGCCGACGCGGTGCTGCCCGAGAACACCGGCCGGTGGCGGCTGACCGGCTCGCCCGAGGCCGCCTCCTGCGACTCCACCACGGCGGTGCCCGACCTCGTCTGCGACATCCGCGCGCTCAGTGCCGCCTACCTCGGCGGCGCCTCCATGACCTCCCTGGCCGCCGCCGGCCTCGTTACCGAACGCACCCCGGGTTCCCTCGCCGCGGCGACCACCGCCTTCACCTGGCCCCAGCCCGCCTCCGCCTTCGAAATCTTCTAACCCACCCCTCCAACCACCCCTCCGAACCTCCGCCCCTCCAACCACCCACCCCTCCAACCACCCACCCCTCAGAGCCTCCGCCCGTTGGGTCCCCACCCGGTTCGGGTCCCCACTCGGTTCGGGTCCCTGCCTCTGGGGGTTCCCGCTCCTTCGGATCCCCCCTCCGGGTGGTCCCGCCCTTCCGGGTCCCTGCCCCTGGGGTCCCCGCTTCCCGGGGCCCTCGCCCCTTCGGATCCCCGTCCCTTCGAGCCCCCGCCCTCCTCGGGTCCCTGTCCCGGAGATCGTTGTCCCGTACTCGGCCGGGACTCTTCGGGTGGTCCCCGTCCGTCGTCAGCCTGTCCGGTGCCGAGAATTCCCGGGCGTTTCCCGTCCTCTGCTTTGGAGCGGTCGTGACCGTCGTCGAACCCGTGGCCGAGCCCGCGAACCCCGCCCTGCCCGCGACCGTCGTCCTGCCGGACGACCCACGCTATCCCAGCCTGCTGCGCGGCATGAACCACCGCTTCACCCCCCGCCCCGACTACGTGCAGGTGGTGACCACGAGCGAGCAGGTGGTGGCGGCCGTGACCGAGGCCGTGCGGTCGGGCAGGCGGGTGACGGCACGCAGCGGCGGGCACTGCTTCGAGGACTTCACCGCCTCCAAGGACGTGCAGGTCCTGCTGGATCTGTCCGAGATGAACGCGGTCGCCTTCGACGCGCGCCGCCGGGCGTTCATGATCGAGCCGGGTGCGACGCTGGGCCACGTCTACCGGACCCTGTTCAAGGGGTGGGGCGTCACGGTCCCGGCGGGCGAGTGCACGGAGGTGGGGTTCGGCGGCCACATGGCGGGCGGCGGGTACGGCCCGCTGTCGCGCCGGTACGGCGCCATCGTCGACTACCTGCACGCCGTCGAGGTGGTGGTGGCGGGCGCGGACGGCAAGGTCGAGGCGGTGGTGGCCACGGACGACCCCGCCGACCCGCACCACGACCTGTGGTGGGCGCACACCGGCGGCGGGGGCGGCAACTTCGGCGTGGTGACCCGCTACTGGCTGCGCAGCCCGGGCGTGACCTCGGCCGACCCGGCCGACCTGCTGCCGAGGGCGCCGGGCCGGTGGCGGGCGGGTCACCTGATGTGGTCCTGGGAGTCGATGACGGAGCAGGCGTTCGCCACGATCCTGCGGAACTTCGGCACCTGGTACGAGCGGAACAGCGCGCCTGGCGCACCGGAGACGGGCCTGTTCGGTTTCTTCGAGGGGCTCGGCAAGACCGGGCACGTCATGGTCGGCGGCTCGATCGACGACGACCTGCCCGGTGCGGAGAGCCTGATGACCGCGTACCTGGAGGCGATCACCGACGGCGTCGGGGTCGAGCCCGCGCACGCCGGCCAGCAGACCCAGCCCTGGCTCTACGGCGCCTCGTACCCGGGCCACGGCGACCCCGGCAACGAGTTCACTCGAAGGCTCAAGATCAAGGCCGGTTACCTGCGGAAGGGCTACACCGACGCCCAGATCGCCACCATCTACCGCTACCTGAGCACCCAGGACTACGTGCCCGCGCTGATCGTCGTCGGCTACGGCGGCCAGGTGAACACGGTGGCCCCGGACGCCACCGCCGTCGCCCAGCGGGACAGCGTGCTCAAGGCCGTCTACCTGTCGGTGTGGGGGAGCGAGGCCGAGGACGACGCCCAGATCGGCCGGCTGCGCGACTTCTACCGCGACGTGTACGCCGACACCGGGGGCGTGCCGGTGCCGGGCGAGGTGAGCGACGGGTCGTACATCAACTATCCCGACGCCGACCTGGCCGACCCCGAATGGAACACCTCGGGGGTGCCGTGGCACACGCTCTATTACAAGGACAATTATCCGCGCCTGCGCCGCGTCAAAGGCCGGTACGACCCGCTCGGCATATTCCGGCACGCGCTTTCCGTCGAACCGCCCGCATAGTTCAGCAATGACAGAGATGCGGCCGGGCGGGGCCGAATTTCAAGCTGGTGGGAATCGTTCGGCTCCAAAAGGAGTGGTCATGGCAACAGACATCGTCGGCGGTTCCGGGGCGGGCACCAGAGAACGCGATCCCGGTCCCTCCATCCGCACCAAGCGGGAGTATTTCCCGGAGCTTCAGGGAATTCGCGCGATAGCGGTGCTGGCGGTCATCACCGTCCATTCCGCGTTCACCGCCGGCTGGCTCGGGCACTCCGGCAATCCGGGCAACGGCTTCTACGCCGTGCTGATCGAGCGGTTCACCCGGGAGTCGCTGCCGATCCTGTTCGCGCTCTCGGGGTTCCTGCTCTACCGGCGGTTCGCGCTGGTGACGATCGCCGGGGCGGCCAAGCCGGACCTCAAGGCCTACGCCTGGCGTCGGGTGCTGCGCATCTTTCCGGCCTACTGGCTGCAGGTGGTCGGCGTCCTGGTGCTCCTGTCGAGCGGCCACATCACCGGCTTCTGGCAGGTCTTCCGGGTGATGACGATGCAGCACGTGTACGTGGCGGGCGACATCGTGCCCGGCCTGGAGTCGACCTGGAGCATGGCGACCGAGATCGCCTTCTACGTGACGCTGCCCATCATGGCGTGGATCGGCCACCGGATGGCCGCCCGCACCGCGGACCCGGTGGCCAAGGCGCGCCGGCTCCTCGTCGGCATCTTCGCCATCATCCTGATCGGTTACGCCTACTCCGCCTACAGCCACCTGCCCGAGCTCGGCCCGTACCCCCTCCAGGGCAACTGGGCGCCCGGCTGGTTCGGCTACCTCGCGGTCGGCATGGGCCTGGCCGTGCTGTCGGTCGCGGCGGAGGTCGCGCCGGACCGGCTGATCCGGCCGTACCGGCTGATCGCCAAGTATCCGGGCGCCACCTGGTTCGCCGCGCTCGTCGTGATCCTGCTGTTCTGCTTCTCGCCCGCGGGCGGGCAGGGCACGGTCGACTACCCGCCGACCAGCGTGGTGCTCTTCGACCAGCCCGTCGACCTGACGATCGTGTTCCTGCTGCTCGCGCCGCTCACCGTGCCGGGCGTGCGGTCCAAGGTCATCGCCTCGGTGCTCAACTTCCGGCCGCTGCAGTTCATCGGACGTGTCTCGTACGGCATGTTCCTGTGGCACATCCCGTTCATCTACTTCTGGAACGGCAGCATGTTCGGCGCCGAGAGCTACCTGGAGATCCTGCTGAAGGTGCAGATCAGCAGCTTCCTGATGGCGGTCGTCAGCTACTACCTGGTCGAGAAGCCCGCGCTGACGCTCAGGAACCGCCTCGGCAAGGTGTCCGCCGAGCCGAGCATGCCCGTGCTGGTCCGCTGACCCGAAACGGAGACGACTGTGAAGATCGGTCTGGAGCTCGGCTCCTACACCTGGGACGGCGGGCCGGCCCGCATCGGCGAGACGCTCGCGGACACGGTCCGCACGGCCGACGAGGCGGGGTTCGCGCTGATCGGCGTCGGCGACCACCTCTGGCAGGGGCCGCACGCCGGCGGGCTCGAGGAGCCGATGCTGGAGTGCTTCACCGTGCTGGGCGCGATCGCCGCGCACACCCGGAACTGCCTGCTCGGGCCGGTGGTCGCGGGCGTGCACCTGAGGCATCCGGCGCTGCTCGCCAAGATGGTCACCAGCCTGGACGTGCTGTCCGGCGGGCGGGCCATGCTCGGCCTCGGCGTCGGCTGGTACGAGGAGGAGGCGCGCGGCCTGGGCATCCCGTACCCGTCGCTGGGTGAGCGGTTCGAGCTGCTGGAGGAGACGGCCCGGATCTGCCACCGGCTGTGGGGCGACGGCGACGAGCCGTACGAGGGCACCCACCACCGGCTGGAGCGGCCGATCGGCGTGCCCGCGAACCTCTCCGCCCCGCACCCGCCGATCATGATCGGCGGCGGTGGCGACCGGACGCTGCGGCTGGTCGCCCGGCACGCCGACGCCTGCAACCTCTACCCGGGCCCCGACCTGGCGGAGAAGCTGGCGCTGCTGCGGCGGCACTGCGAGGCGGAGGGCCGCGCCTACGAGACGATCGAGAAGACCTGCATCCTGCCCTTCGACGTCGGCCCGGACGGCGCCGGCTGCGGGGACCTGGCGGACACCCTGCGCGGGCTCGCCGGCCAGGGCATCGATCTGGCGATCGGCATCCTGTCGGGCCCGGACCCGGTCCGCGACGTCGAGCTGCTGGCCGGCAAGGTGCTGCCCGCCCTCGACTGACCCGCGCACACCGAGAGCCGTGACCCGCGCCCGGGGTCACGGCTCCTTCGCATCCGGAGCGCGTTCCGGCACAGGCCCGGAGATAGCGGAGCGTGTTCCGGTACAGACCGGGACATAGCGGTGCGTGTTCCGGCGCAGGCCCGGACATGGCGGAGCGCCCCGCGGACAGGCGGGGCGCTCCGGGTGGGTCTAGGCCGTGGCGGGGACCAGGGCGGGCTGGAGGATGACCGGGAGGCTGCGATGGCCGTTCATGATGAACGTCGGCAGCGGCACCAGCTCCGGCTCGGGCACCGCCAGCTCCATGTCCGGGAAGCGGGCCAGCAGCGTGGACAGGCTGACGGTGGCCATCAGCCGGGCCACCCCGGCGCCGAGGCAGTAGTGCGGCCCGTGGCCGAAGGAGATGTGCTCCTTGTCCTCCCGCAGCACGTCGAACCGGTCGGCGTCGTCGCCGTGCAGGGCCGGGTCGCGGCCCAGCGCCGCGTAGTTGATGATCAGCGGGTCGCCCTTGGGGATGGTGACGCCGCCCACCTCCAGGTCCTCGACCGCGTACCGCATGGGCAGGTGCGCGAGCGGCGAGTGGACCCGCAGCGTCTCCTCGACGACCTGCTCCCAGGTGGCCTCGCCCGAGGTGACCAGGCGGCGCTGCTCGGGGTCGGTGAGCAGGGCGGTCAGGGCGTTGTCGATGAAGTTGATGGTGGTCTCGGAGCCCGCGCCGAGGATGGCGAAGATGGTGTCGGTCAGCTCGGACTCGCTCAGCCGGGACCCGTCCTCGTCGCGGGCGGCGATCAGGTCGCTGGCGATGTCCTCGCCCGGCTCGCGCCGCTTGGCGGCGATGAGGTCCTCCATCGCGCCGCGCCAGCCCGCGAGGATGCTCTGGGCCGTCTCGGGGGTGACGGTGGTGTCCACCATCATGTCGATGACCTTGGCGGTGGCCGCGCGGGCCGCCTCCGGCATGCCGATGAGGTCGGCGACCAGCCGGGCGGGCAGCGGGTTGGCGAACTGCGTCTTCAGGTCGGCGATCTCTCCCGGCGGGGTGGCGGCCAGGTCGTCGATGAGCTCCTCGACGAGCTGGACGACGCGGGGCCGGATCGCCTCGACGCGGCGCGGGGTGAACGCCTTGCCGACCAGTCTGCGCAGCCGCATGTGGTCGCTGCCCGCGGCGGTGGCGATGTTGTCCATGGCCACCCAGCTGATCAGCTCCCAGTCCGGCGGGATCCGGCCGTCGGTGAACGCCGGCCAGTGCTTGCGCGCGCTCTTGGTGACGCGCGGGTCGGTCAGCAGCCGCCTGGCGAGCGCGTAGTCGTTGATCGACCACACGACCACACCACCGGGCAGCTCGACCTGGGTGGGGCCGAGCTGGCGGAGCCGGGCCGCCTCGGCGTGGATGTCTCGGCCGGTGGGGTCGAGGGCGATGGGGCAGCGTTTCTCCATCGTTTTTCTCCCGGGATCGTCGGGGCGGCGAATTCGAGTGTCGAGCAGCCCCGGATTTCCCCGAAGTATAAAGCGACGAGCATTCCAGGCCACTGAATAAAGCGAATGTCAGCATTCTGGAGTAAATTCCGGAATGAGTAGCACTCTAAGAGATGCGACCCGCCCGTCCTCGGCGGCACGATTCTTCATGGAGTGAATCGCGACGTCAAAGAGTCGCCAGCGCGCCGTCCCGAGACAAGGTGGCATGAGTGACTGAGACTTTTGATGCTCGCGGGGTCAGGGAAGTCGTGACCTCGTCGGCTCAGGACGAGCTCTGGTTCCTGCAGAAACTGGTCCCGGAGTCGCCGGTGCACAATGTGTGCCGCGCTTTCCGGGTCACCGGCGCGCTGGACACCGCCGCCCTCCGCGACGCCTGGCGGGCCACCGTACGCCGGCACGAGATCCTCCGCACGACGCTCGTCGAGGCCGACGGGCTCCCGGTGCAGGCCGTCGCGCCCGACTGGGACCCGCACTCCTTCACCGACCTGGGCCCCGTCCGGGACCTTCCCTTCGACCGGCTCGCCGCGACGCCGTTCGACCTGGGCGCGGGCCCACTCGCCCGGCTGTTCACCGCGAACACCGGGCCCGGCGAGCACGCGCTGCTGCTGCTCGCCCACGAGGCCGTGGTCGACGAGCACTCCGTCACCCGGCTCGTCGAGGAGCTGTCGGAGGCGTACGCGGGTGGCGGCTCCACGGTCCCCGTCCGGTACGCCGACTACGTCCAGTGGCAGCGCGACCGGGCCTCCACGCCGGAGTTCCACCGCCTGCTGGAGCACTGGCTCGCGGCCCTGCGGCCGCTCCCGCCGTCGCTGTCGCTCGCCACCGACCGCGCCCGGCCCGTGGGTCCCTCGTTCGAGGGCGGTACGGTCCCGTACGCGTGGGACGACGAGATCGCCTCGGCCCTGACCGAGCTGTCCTGGGCGGAGGGCACCACGCCGTTCACGGTGCTGCTGGCCGCCTTCCAGACCCTGCTGCACCGCCACAGCGGCGAGGAGCGGGTGGCCGTGGGCGTCCCGGTCACCACCCGGCCGAGCGCGCTGTTCACCGACCTGATCGGCCCCTTCCGCAACACGCTGGTGCTCTGCGCCGACTTCACGGGCCGGCCCACGTTCCGGGAGCTGGTCGGCCGGGTGGCGCAGAACGCGCAGGGCGCGTACGAACGCCGCGAGGTGCCGTTCGACCGGCTGGTCCGGGCACTCAAGATCGACCGGGACCCGCGCCGCATGCCGCTCTGCGACGCCCTGTTCGTCTACCGCGACACGTCCCCGGCCGAGCTGCGGCTGACCGGCCTGACCGTCACCCCGATGCCGGTGGGGCACGGCGCGGTCACGGCCGACCTGACGTTCACCGTGGACGCCGTGGCGCCCGCCCTCACCGGGTCGCTCGCCTACCGCCGCAACCTCTTCGACCCCGGCACCGGAGCGCGCATCCTGGACCAGCTGCGCACCCTCCTCACGGCCGCGCTGCGCAGACCTGATCTGCGGGTGGACGCGCTGCCGCTGGAGAGCCTGCCCGGCATCGGCGCCGCGGTGCGCGCGGCCGACCTGACGGCGGACGCGACCGCCACCCGGTCCGCGCCCCGCCTGGTCCACCAGGCCGCCGGACGCGCCCCGGAGTCGGCGGCGCTGACCTGGCAGGGCGAGACGATCACCTACCGGGAGCTGGAACGCCGCGCCGCCGGGGTCACCGCCGCGCTGCGGGCCCGCGGCGAGGTCGCCGGCCGCCCGGTGGCGGTCCGCCTGCCGTCGGGGCCCGGCCTGGTGGCGGCCCTGCTCGGCGTGCTGGACGCGGGCGCGTACGTACTCTGCATGGGCGCGGCCGACACCGGGCAGCGGGCCAGGACCATGCTGGCGGGATTGCGCCCGGTCCGCATGCTGACGGACGCGGACCGTACCGGCGACGAACTGGCGCGATGGTACGCCGAAGAACTGGGCGGCACCGTCCTCGACGCCGCCGCCGGGTACGCCCGAGAGCTCGACGCCGCCGCCGGGACCGCGGACGCGGAGCCCGTCGCGGGAACGGCAGGCGCGGAGCCCGCCGCGCCCGGCCTGGCCGAGCGGGCCTACGTCGCCTACACCTCCGGCACGACCGGGCGGCCGAAAGGCATCGTGCAGACCCACGCCACCCTCGCCCAGTTCGTCACCTGGCTGGCCGCCGAGACCCGGCTGGGGCCCGGCGACCGGCTCGCCCAGTGGGCCGCGCCCGGCTACGACGCCGGCCTGATGGAGATCTTCGCCGCCCTCGTCTGCGGCGCCACGCTCTGCCCGGTCCCCGACCGGATCCGCGCGAACCCCGACAAGCTGGCCGAATGGCTGGCCGACGAGCGGATCACCCACTTCCAGACCGTGCCGAGCTTCGCCCGCAGGCTGCTGGAGGCCGTCGAGAGCCGCGACATGGCCGGGTCGCTGACCGCGCTCACGCACGTGCTGCTCGCCGGAGAAGCGCTGCCGGGCGAGCTCGCCGCCGATCTGCGCGCCGCCCTGCCGGGCGCCCGCCTGATCAACCTGTACGGAGCGACGGAGACGATCCTGGCCACCTGGCACGAGGTGACCGAGCCGGGCGGCGGCGCGGTGCCGATCGGCAGGCCCATCCCCGGACGTCACGTGCTGGTGCTGGACGACCTGGACCGGCCCTGCCCGCCGGGCGTGACCGGCCATCTCGTGGTCCGCAGCCCGTACGTGGCGCTCGGGTACGTCGAGGAGGAGGCCGACGCCGAGCGGGCCTTCCGCCCAGTGCGCGGGCTGGAGCGGTTCGGCGCGGGCGGCGGCAGGTTCCACCACACCGGCGACCTGGGCCGGCTGCGCTGGGACGGGCTGCTGGAGTTCCGCGGCCGGCGCGACACCCAGATCAAGTTCAACGGCAACCGCGTCGACCTCGCCGAGGTCGAGGCGGAGCTGTCGGCCGACGACGCGGTGGCCGAGTGCGCCGTCGTGCCCGCGGCCGGCCCGGACCGGCTGGTGCGGCGGCTGATCGCCTACCTGGTGCCGCACCCGAGGCGGGACATCTCCGCGGACCGGCTCCGTGCCGGGCTGCGCAGGCGCTTCGGCAAGGGCGTGCCGCCGGTCACCATCAGGACCGTGACCGCGCTGCCCCGCAACGGGGGCGGCAAGCTGGACCGGCGCGGCCTTACCGGCGCCGGCGTGACCCCCACCCGGGCGATCAGCACCCGGACCGAGCGGGAGATCGCCGAGCTCTGGCGCGAGCTCCTGGGCGGCGACCCGGCCGGCCCGGACGACACGTTCTTCGCCGCCGGCGGCCACTCCATGCTCGCGGGGCGGCTCCTCGACCGGATCAGCAAGAAGTTCGGCGTCGAGGTGTCGCTCTGGCAGTTTCTCACCAATCCCACGCTGGCCGGCCTCGCAGGCCTCGTCGACGCGCGAGCGGTGTCTTCACAAGCAGTTCCCGAACGGGCCGTAACCCAACGCATGGCGGGGTGAGAGATGACTCTGGTCGAGACCGCGACCGCGGTCGACTTCGATGGGGAGACGCTGGACGTTCCGGCGCTCCGGCAGGTGGCCGAGGACGGCGCCGTCTGCAACGTGGCTCCGGTGGCTCTGGCGAAGGCCGCGGCCACCCGGCAGCTGTTCGAGGAGATCGTCGGGCAGGGCGTGCCGGTCTACGGCGTCACGACCGGCTACGGCGAGATGATCTACATGCTGGTCGACCCGGACAAGGAGGTGGAGCTGCAGACCAACCTGGTCCGCAGCCACTGCGCCGGGGTCGGCCCGACGTTCGCCGAGGACGAGGCCAGGGCGGTGCTGTCGGCCCGGCTGAACTGCCTGGCCAAGGGCTACTCCGCGGTCCGGCCGGAGCTGCTGGAACGGCTGGCCCTCTACCTCAACCTGGGCATCACGCCGGCGATCCCGCAGATCGGCTCGCTCGGCGCGAGCGGCGACCTCGCGCCGCTGGCGCACGTGGCCGCCACCGTCATCGGCGAGGGGTACGTGCTGCGCGACGGCCGCCGCGTCCCCACCGGGCCGGTCCTGCGGGAGCTGGGCATCGAGCCGCTGCGGCTGCGGTTCAAGGAAGGCCTGGCGATGATCAACGGGACGTCGGCGATGACCGGCGTCGGCTGCCTGGTCGCCGGCCGGGCCATGGAGCAGATCCGGCAGGCCGAGATCGTCACCGCCCTGGTCTGCGAGACGCTGCTCGGCTCCACCAGCCCGTTCATGGCCGAGGGCCACGATGTGGCCCGCCCGCACCCGGGCCAGATCGACTGCGCCGCCAACCTGCGGGCGCTGCTGGACGGCAGCGAGCTGATGGTGGAGCACGAGGAGCTGCGCCGGGCGCTCAAGGCCGACCCGCACCGCCTCAAGGTGACCGGCGGAAAGGAGCCGCGCCGGCGGCACCGCGACGACCAGCGGTCCAACGGCGTCCAGCGGACCGAGGTCTACCTGCAGAAGGCGTACACGATCCGGGCCATCCCGCAGGTCGTCGGCGCCGTCCGGCAGGCGGCCTACCACGCCACGGAGACCCTGGAGATCGAGCTCAACTCCAGCAACGACAACCCGCTGGTCTTCGCCGGCAAGGAGGTCTTCCACGGCGCGAACTTCCACGGCCAGCCGATCGCCTTCGTCATGGACTACCTGACGATCGCGCTCACCCAGCTCGGCGTCATGTCGGAGCGCAGGACCAACCGGCTGCTGAACCGGCACCTGAGCAACGGCCTGCCCGAGTTCCTGGTGGCGGGCGACCCCGGGCTCAACAGCGGCTTCGCCGGCGCCCAGTACCCGGCCACCGCGCTGGTCGCCGAGAACCGGACCATCGCCCCGGCCAGCACGCAGAGCGTGCCGTCCAACGGCGACAACCAGGACGTCGTCAGCATGGGCCTGATCGCCACCCGCAACGCGCGCCGGGTGCTGGAGAACAACTGCCGCATCCTCGCCGTCGAGTTCCTGGCCGCGTGCCAGGCCGTGGACCTGTCGAACCGGCGCTCCCGGCTGAGCCGGGCGGGGCGGGAGGCGTACGAGATGCTGCGCTCGCTGGTGCCGATGGTCAGCGGCGACCGGTACATGGCCGACGACATCGAGCTGGTGGCCGCCGCCCTGTCCCGGGGCGAGCTGGCCGCCGCCGTCGAGCGCGCCGGCGTCGCCCTGCGCTGAGGAGCTGGTGACCATGACCGTGCAGACCGGCATCATCCCGCTCTCCTTCAACCAGGACTTCCTGTGCCTGTTCGACAAGGGGGACGAGGAGGGGCCGTTCGGTCCCACGTACAACATCGTGTGCGGGTGGCGGCTCACCGGGGCCGTCGACACCGGGGCGCTGCAGGAGGCGCTGGACGAGCTGGTCGTCCGGCACGAGGCGCTGCGCACCGAAATCGTCCGGGAGGAGGGGAACCGGCACCAGCGGGTCCTCCCCCCGGCCCCGGTCCGGCTGGCCGTCCGCGACCTGCGGGCGGAGCCCGCGGAGCGGCACCGGGCCGCCGAGGAGCTGCTGATCGAGCTCGAAGGCGGCAGGTACGGCAGCGGCGAGCTGCCCCTCATCCGGGCGGTGCTCGGCCGCTTCGACGAGCGGGACTCGGTGCTCGCGCTCATCGCCCACCACTCGGCCGTGGACGAGTGGTCGATGAAGCTGGTGATCCAGGAGCTGGCCGTGCTCTACGCCCGGAAGCGGGGGTTCGACCTGCCCGCCCCGGCCGAGCCGGCGCAGTACCGGGAGTACGCGCTCTGGGACCGCGAGCGCGCCACGCAGCCGAAGGCGGAACGGGCGCGCGCGTACTGGCGCGAGCGGCTCCGCGGCGCCGTGGCCGCCCCCACCCGGACCGACCACCGGCGCTCCGCGAACCTGCCCAAGTCCACGGCCGCGCACCGCTTCCTGATCGACGAAGAGCTGACGGGCGCCGCGCTGTCGCTGGCCACCGCGACCCGCAGCTCGCCGTTCATGGTGATGCTGGCCGCCTACTACGTGTTCCTGAACCGGAGCACGGGCGCGACCGACGTCACCGCCACCACCTTCTCCTCCGGCCGGACGCTGGCCCGCTTCCAGCACACCGTGGGCTCGTTCTTCAACCTGCTGCCGATCCGGACCGACCTGGCCGGCTGCGGCACCTTCCGCGAGCTGATCGGGCGCACCCGGGCGTCCTGCATCCAGGCGTACCGGCACGACATCCCGTTCGGCCAGATCGTGGAGCAGGCCCCGGGCGTCACCGCGTCGTTCGCCGGCGACGACACCTGCGTGGTGTCGTTCCAGGTCTTCCAGTTCCCGTTCACGATGGCCGGCGACCTGATCGGGGACGTCGCGTACCACGACATCCGGCGCCGCCTGCTGTCGCAGCCGGTGACCACCGACATCCCCGACGGGGCGCTGTGGACGCTCGACATCGACCCGGCCGGCGACATGGTGTGCAGCCTGTGGTTCAACACCAACCTGTTCGAGGAGTCCACGATCAGGGACCTGGTGGCCGGCTTCCTCCGGGTGCTGCGCGAGACGCTGCTCAGCCCCGACGCACCGCTGACCGTACAGAAAGGCGATCTGTGATGGCGGGATTGACCAGGGTGACGTCCGCCGCCGCCCTCGACGACGTGGTGGAGATCCTCGAACGCGACGGCGCGGTCATCGTCGAGGACTTCGCGGACCCGGAGGTGCTCGACGCGCTCTGGGCCGACCTCGGCCCCAGCCTCGACACCGACCAGTTCTCCGACAACTGGTACGACGGCCTGCGCACCCGGCGGGTGTCGTCGCTGTTCGCGCGGACCACCCGGCTGACGCCCGTGGTCACGCACCCGGTCTTCCTGGGGGCGGCGCGGGCGCTGATGCAGAAGCCCCGCCCGATGTGGATCGGCCGGTCGCGGCAGGAGATGACGCCGAGCATCCAGATCAGCACCACCCAGCTGATCCAGATCCACGAGGGCCAGGGCAAGATGCCGCTGCACCGCGACGACGCGCTCCACCTGCGCCCGCACCCCGGCCCCACGACCCGGGTGCAGCTGATGGTGGCCATGAGCGAGTTCACCGCCGACAACGGCGGCACGCTGGTCATCCCCGGCAGCCACCACTGGGACGACGAGCGCGCCCCCAGGACGTCCGAGGCCATCCCCACCGAGATGCCGCCCGGCGGCGGGCTCATCTGGGTCGGCGGCGTCTACCACGGCGGCGGCAAGAACGTCACCGCCACGCCGCGCACCGGCCTGACGATCGCGCTCGACCTGGGCAACCTGCGCCAGGAGGAGAACCAGTACCTCGCGGTGCCCCGCGAGATGGTGCTCGCCTACCCGCGGGAGGTACAGGAACTGCTCGGGTACGACCGCTGCCCGCCGGGGCTCGGCTGGGTGGAGATGCACGACCCCGACATCGCCCTCCAGGACGAGGAGACCCGGCGCCAGGCCGGCCTGGTGGTCGGCGGAGCCCTGGCCGACGCCCGCTGAACACACGGAACGGCCGCCACTCGCTGCGAGTGGCGGCCGTTTTTTCAGTCCTCGTTGGCCAGCAGCGTGTCCTTGAGCTGCCGCAGCCCCTCGAAGGAGGACAGGTCCGGCACCCGCCAGCCGTCCAGGTCGTACTCGTCCAGGCACTCGTCCACGAACGCCTTGTAGGCGTCCAGCTTCCCGTCGGCGATCTGCGCCGACAGCAGCTCGACCCGCGTGTTCTCGTGGTTGCCCGCGTAGTTGCGCTCGTACAGCTCGTGCCGGCCGCCGAACTCGGTGCCGACGCTGTCCCACAGCAGCTTCATCACCTTGATCCGCTCCACCGCGTCGACCCCGTTCGAGCCGCGCAGGAACCGGTCCAGATACGGGCGGATCTCCGGGTTCCGGAAGTCGTCGGCGCTGGAGTTGACGTAGATCAGGCCGCTCGCCACGTCCTGCTCGATGATCTCCTTGACCCGCGGATAGCCGATCTGCATGAACCACCGGTACGCCAGCCCGTACTGCGGGTTGGGCAGCACCGCGCCGCCCACCCACGGCACCGGGTTGCGCGCGGCCGCGTCCGACAGCGCCCAGAACAGGTTCCGCCAGGCCAGCACCTCGCCCAGCCGGCTCTGCACGCCGCGGAAGTCCTGCGTGCCGGTGATCTCCAGCGCCTTGGCCAGCAGCCCCGCCAGGAACTCCAGCTTCACCGCCAGCCGCGTGCACCCGTGGAAGGTGAACCGCTCCGGGAACCCGGACCGGCCGGTGAACAGCTGCACCTTGCCCAGATGCCCGTAGATGAAGACGTTCTCCCAGGGGATGAGCACCTTGTCCAGCACGAGGATGGTGTCGTTCTCGTCCAGCCGGGAGGACAGCGGGTAGTCGAACGGGCTGCCCATGACGGACGCGGCGGCCGTGTAGGACGGGCGGCAGATCAGCTTCAGCCCGGCCGCGCCCATCGGCACGGTGGCCACCAGCGCGAACTTCCGGTCCTTGATGGGCAGGCCGTAGTGGGCGATGAAGTTGTAGTGGGTCAGCGCCGAACCGGTGGCGACCACCTTGGCGCCGCTCACGATCAGCCCGGCGTCGGTCTCCCGCTCCACGTGCACGAACACGTCGGCGACTTCGTCCGGCGGCCGGTTGCGGTCGACCGGCGGGTGCACGATCGCGTGGTTCCAGAACAGCACCTTCTCCTGCGACTCCTTGTACCAGCGCCGCGCGTTGTCGGCGAACGGCGCGTAGAAGTCGGCGTTGGCGCCCAGCGTGCCGAGGAAGGCCGCCTTGTAGTCGGGGCTCCGGCCCATCCAGCCGTAGCTCATCCGCGACCAGGCCGCGATCGCCTTCTGGTGCCTGACCAGGTCGTCGGCCGAGCGCGGCGTGGTGAAGAAGGCGTGCGTGTAGCCGTCGCCCCCGGTGTCGGTCGGCGCGACCAGCTCGGGGGAGCGCTCCGGGTCGTGCAGCGCGTCGTACAGCCGGGCCGTCATGCGGACCGGGTTGTGGAACGCGGGATGCGTGGTGACGTCCTTGACGCGTTCGCCGTAGAGATAGATCTCGCGGTCGTCGCGCAGGCTCTCCACGTACTCGGCGCCGTTCATCGGGCGCGTCCGCTCCATGCGGGCTCCTTCCAGGTCGGTGGGACTCACCCGATGCCGAACCGAGCCCGCGCCAGGTCCCGTTTGGCGATGACCGCGAGGAAGGTCGACACTCCGGCATGGGTCTGGAACATCGACATGTCGCGCCACAGGCGCTCGACACGTTCGCCGTGGCGTACGGCGCTGGATCCGGCGGTCGGGTAGAGGCAGTCCTCGACCGCCCGCCAGCAGAGCTTGACCACCTCGCCGCAGATCGCGGCGATCCGCAGCTCGACCTCCCTGGTGATCGCGGCGGGCCCGTCGAGGCAGGCGGCGCGCCACTGGCGCACCGCGTCGGCGGTGGCCGCCTCCGCCGTGGCGATGAGGCCGGCCGCCCTGCCGTACCAGAGCTGGAAGTCCGGGTCCTCGGCCCGCCCCACGATGGGCGGGAAGCTGGTCGTCCTGGTCCGCATCAGGACCTCGTACGCGTCGAGCATGCCCCTGGCGATGCCCACGGCGAGCACGGCGTCCTCCAGCACCATGAAGGAGAGCTGGCCGCCGCCGTACTCGGGGTTGCCGTGCAGGGCCAGGCCGGGGGTGCCGCGGGTGACGTCGACCTGGCTCATGTGCCCGGGAAGCGTGAAATGGTGCGGGATACGGGCCTGGACGAGGCGGATGCTGTGCGAGCCGCTGCCCTTGAGCCCCAGCGCCCCGCCCCAGTCGTCGAGGCGGTGCCACTGGTCGCGGGGGGCGAGGAACATCATCGGCTCGGGCGGGCCGCCGCCGTCGGGGGTGACCAGCGTGTGGCCCAGGAAGTGGGTGGCGTACGGCGAGCCGGAGCAGTAGCCCCAGGTGCCGTCGATCAGCCAGGTGCCGTCGGGCAGCCGCTCGCCGGTGCCGTTGGGCACGACCGTGGCCGGGCAGATGAAGTCGCCGCCTTGGAAGACCTCGTCCTGGGCCCGCTCGCCGAACAGCGAGGCCACGGCCAGCGCGTGCGCCGCGCCCAGGCAGTACATCCAGCCCGTCGAGGGGCAGCCCCTGGTCAGCGCGGCCACGACCTTCATGAACGTCCCGACGCCGAACTCGTAGCCGCCGTACCGGCGCGGCACCAGGATCCGGTAGAACCCGGCCCGGGAGAACCGCTCGTGCGTGTCGGCGGCGTAGTAGGTGCGGCGCTCGGTCTCGGCCTGGCGCTCGACCAGCTCGGGCACGAACGCCTCCGCGCGGGCGACCACCTCCGCCGGGGTCAGGCCGGGCTCCGGCGGGGGACATGCGTGCTCCGGAGCGCTGGCGGCTCCCGCGACCGAGTTCGGCATGAGGCCAGCGTCACATCGGGCCGCCGTCGCGCGCATCTTGTCGAATGCGGCCTTTTCCCGCGCATGGGCGGTGTTTCGCACGTACCGAGAAGAGATAATCCGCCCGGCCGGTCACCATGAATTCATGGTTGTCATCGACGCCTGGTTCTCGCAGTATCCCTTTCCGAGTTTCCTGGAAACCGTGCGGAAACGGGCCGCCGAATTCGAATGCGCCTTTCCCGGTTACCGCGTCGAGGTGCGGGCCGTGTGGTGGCAGCGGCTGCCGCAGGAGGTGAGCCTCGCCGCGTCCCGGGGCCGCCCGCCGGCCCTCGCGTCGTACTACAGCGGCGCCACCCGGCACGCCCTCGACACCCGCGCCCCCGACGGCCGCCCGCTGTTCACCTCCGTGGGGCGGGCGATCGGCGGGCGGACGGAGATCCTCGGCCAGCCGGTCGTGGTGGACGACCTGGTGGACGCCGCCCGCGCCTTCTACACGCTCGGCGGCTCGCTCGCCGCGATGCCGCTGACGCTCTCCACCATGCTCCTGTACGCGAACACCAGCCTGCTGCGGGCGGCCGGAGCCGACGGCGTGCCGCGCACCTGGGCGGACGTGGACGCCGCGAGCGAGGCGGTGGCCCGGCTCGACGGCGGATCGGCCCGCGGCATGGCCTGGGTGATCGACGGCAAGTTCTTCCAGCACGCCCTCGCCCAGCAGGGCGGCGTGTTCGCCGGCAACCGCAACGGCAGGCACGGCCCGGCCACCACCATCGACCTCACCTGCCCCGAGATGATGGCCTACGTGGACTGGTGGCACCGGCTCGCCACCCGGGGCCACTTCCTCTACACCGGCGCCATGCAGGACTGGCAGGGCACCTTCGACGCCTTCACCGGCCGCCGGGTCGCGCTCCGGCTCAGCTCCTCCTTCGACGCCAAGTACATGGCCCAGGGGGCGGCGGAGAACGGCTTCGACCTCGCCGTGCGGCCCGTGCCCGCCAACGGCGCCGTCCCCTACGCCGGCAACTGGATCGGCGGCGACGCGCTCTGGCTGGCCGACGGGCTCGACGAGGCCACCCGGGACGGCGCGCTGGCCTTCACCCAGTTCCTCAACACCCCGGAGAACGCCGCGGACTGGCACCGGGTGTACGGCTCCGCCCCGGTCACCAAGCCGGCGGTGGCGCTGCTGGACGACGAGGGCTGGTTCGCGCGCCACCCGTACTTCCGGGTCGCGACCGAGCAGCTGGAGATGATGTCCGGGGAGCCGACCCAGGCCGTCCTCGGCTCGTACGCGCACATCCAGCGGGCGGCGATGCGGGCCATGCGGGACGTGCTGACGGACGGCGCGGACCCGCTCGCCCGGTTCGGCCAGGCCACCCGCGAGGCGCAGGCGCTGCTGGACGACTACCACGCGAACTGGGCGGGCACCGGCCCGCAGTCCGCCTACCACCTGCACGTGGACAGCTGAAGAGGGGACGCCCCGCCCGGGACGTCCGCACGCGCTCAAAAGAGGGGGTGCCCGCCTGGGGCACCCCCTCTTTCTTGCGCCTCCCTCAGGGGGCGAGCACCACGATCTCGTCCGGCCGCTGCTCGCCGGTCAGCAGGTCGCGGAAGGACGCCACGATCGCGTCCGGCCCCCGCCGGTGTGTGACCGACAGCCACTGCCCGGCCTGCTCCAGGAAGCGCCGCTCCGCCGCGGCGTACCGCGCCCGGTACGCCTCCGGCCCCTCCGCCTCGGCGGCGGCCATCTCGATCGCCGGGGTGAAGAACACCTCCGGCTCGGGGCCCGCCATCCCGGAAGGCGGCAGCACCGACGCCGCCGGATGGGTGAACCCCACCAGCGCAGTGTGGACCAGCCCGTCCGCGAGGTGCGCGGCGGCCCGCGTCCGGATGCCGGGGTCGCCGGTGACGTCGACCAGGACCGAGGGCCCGGTGACCGGAACCGTCTCCAGCTCCTCGTACGACACGACCTGGTCGTACAGCCCCAGGCCGGTCACGAAGGCGACGTTGCGCGCGGACGTGATCCCGACCGTGGCCAGGCCGGGCGCGCGGGCGGCCAGCTCGGCGGCGAGCCCGGTGCTCACCTTGCTGGAGGCGCTGGTGACGACGGCGGTACGGGCGCCCTCGGCGGCCTTCCGCGTCACCAGGTCGGCCAGGTTGAACGAGGCCGGGTAGACGCAGTGCACGGCGGCCCGCCGGTCGTCCAGCTCGTCCGGCTCGCCGGCCCGCTCGAAGGTCAGATACCACGGGTGCAGGAAGGAACGCTCCGGCGCGGAGTCCATGAACCCGCCGGGCACCGGCTGGGCGGCCACGACGTGGTGGCTCGCCATCGGCATGTAGCCGTAGTACCTGGTCCCGACGGCGACGTCCGGATGCGCGGACTCGGTCACCCGGACGAACGCCCAGACCGGCACCCGGCCGAGCCCGTCCGGCCCGGGGAAGGCGTTCCAGAAGGCGATCACGGCGTCGTCGCCGAACCGGGCGTAGGTGGCGTTGTTGGTGGTCATGGCCACCTTCTCCAGCGCGACCCGTACCTCGCCCGGACCGAGCGGGGCCGGCTCGACCGGCCGCACCTCCGCGGTCGCGGGGTCGTCGCGCTTGACGAGGACTTCCCACATGGACACGGTCGTCTCCTCACGGTCGGGCGCCGGCTCCCGGCCGCGCGGGGCGGACGGGAGCGGGCTGTGCGTTCATACGGGCTGGCGTTCGGCCGCGGGGCGGAGCACCGGCCGCCGCGGCTGGATCTTCGGACCCCGCAGGGCCTGGAAGACGATGCGCGCCATCATCGCCGGGCGCTGCAGCGTCTCGGGCCGCTCGACCTGGCCGGCCGCCCGCACGTACGCGGCGGTGACGGCGCCGTCCCTGGTGGCGGCGATCTGGGTGAGCCGGGTCATGGCCAGCGCCATCTTGACCTTCAGCGTCCGCTTGCCCTCGACGCCGGGGAAGCTCATGTCGATGGTGTGCGTCATCTCCCACTGCGGGTCGATGACGGTACGGGCGAGGTCCTGGAAGTACTGGCCCGGGTGCGGCGAGGCCCCGGTGTGCAGGTGGTCGCGGATGACCAGCGCGCTCTTGGCCGCCACCGTCATGCCGCCCGCGTAGACCGGGTTGAAGCAGGTCACCGCGTCACCCGTGACCAGGAGGCCGTCGGGGAGCCGGGGCATGTCCTCGTACCGCCGCCGCAGCGTGGTCGGGAAGCGGAACGCCACCGGCTCGGTGAGGATCTCGGCGTCCTTGAGCGCGTCGGTGTACTCCGGGATGCCGAGCGAGTCGATCCACCGGAACAGGCCCGCCTGGTCGGTGGGCGGGTGGTCGCCGAGGATGCCGTACGTGGTCATCTCGACGCGCCCGCCGTCGGTCCTGGCGAAGATGCAGCCGCGCGGCAGCTTCGGGTGCGCGACCACGTTGATCGACAGGTCGCCCTGGTACGGGTCGCTGTTGAGCCGGTAGTACTGGGTGACGTAGCCGAGGCCGATCTTCTTGCGCTCCTCGGGCACGGGCCCGTAGCCCAGCTCCTCCAGCCAGATCGGCGTCCGCGAGCCGCGCCCGGTGGCGTCCACCACCAGGTCCGCGTGGACGACCTCCTGCTCGGCGGCGCCCTGCCGCTGCACCTTGGCCCCGATCACGCGGCTGCCGTCCGGGGTGGTGTGCAGGCCGAGGATGTCGGTCTTCTCCATGAAGGTCACGTTGGGCAGGGCCTGGGTGCGCTCGCGTACGTGGTACTCCAGCTTGGGCCGGCTGGGGCCGACGCAGAGCATGTCGGCGTGCTGCTGCTGGAGCTGGCGGCCCAGCATGTACCAGCGCACGGTGCCGCCCAGGTCGCCGCTCGGCACCCCGTCGGCCAGCATCTCGGCCGTGATGCCGGGGTACATCGACTCGATGGCCCGCTGCCCGCCGGTCAGCAGCCCGTTGATGTGCCTGCTCTGCGGGCAGCCGCGCCGGGGCACGTCGACCCCGAGGAGTTCGTCCCGGTCCACGATGACCACGTCGTCGTAGGCGTCCGCCAGCACCCGCGCCGCGAACAGCCCGGCCAGGCTCCCGCCCAGCACCACCGCCCGGGTCTTGTTTTCCACGCTCACCGTTCCTCCTGTGTCAGCTGGGGATGGAGTTGACGAGACCGCCGTCGACGATGAACTCCTGGCCGGTGACGTACGACGCCCGCGAGGACAGCAGGAACAGCACGGTCTCCGCGATCTCCCCGGGGTTCCCGATCCGGCCGAGCGCGACCTGGCCGCGGAAGAACTCCCGCACCTCGTCGCTGCCGCCCGTGACCGTGTCGAGCATCGGTGTCCGGACGTGGCCCGGCGTGATGGCGTTGACCCTGATGCCGCGCTCGGCCAGGTCCGGGGCGAGCGTCCGGGCCAGGCTCACGACGGCGGCCTTGGCCGCCGCGTACAGCGAGCCCGGCGCCGCGCCCCGGTGCGCCAGCCACGAGCCGTTCAGCACCACCGAGCCGCCGTCCGCCAGCAGCGGCAGCGCCTTCTGCACGGTGAACAGCGCGCCCTTGAAGTTGGCGCCCACCACCAGCTCGTAGTCGGCCTCGGTGATGTCGCCCAGCCGCGCCGCGAACGGCACCCCGGCGTTGGCGAACACCCCGGTCAGCCCGCCGAAGCGGTCGCCGATCCGGGCCGCCAGCCGGTCCAGGTCGTCCGTACGGGACACGTCCGCGGCCACGGTGAGCACCCGCTCGTCGTCGCCCAGCTCCGCCGCGGCCGTTTTCAGCCGGGCCTCGTCCCGTCCGGCCAGCACGACGCGGCCACCGCCCGCCACCAGCCGCCGGGCGGTGGCCAGCCCTATGCCGCTGCCGCCACCGGTGATCAGCACGGTCATGCCCGCGAATTCGCTCATGCCGAAAGCTTCGCCGGACAGGCCTTTCCCTGCATCTCTTGAAATGCCGTGGCGTTGCGCCGGTCCGCACGGCAGGAGATGAGCGGCGCCATTCCCGGTGTGACGATTGTCAGCGGGTTGCTGCCGCTACGAAAGGACGCGCTGATGAGCACGGTCACCATTCCTTCGACCGTCGACGCCTTTTTCCGGGGCGCCCGCGAAAGCATGGGCAGTAAATTCCGGAAACTCGCCGCGGACCTCTGGAACGGCGGCCGGCCGACCGACGCCGCCGTCCCGGCCGTCCCGGAGCTCGTCGCCCGGCTCGGCTCCGGCGACGTCGACGACGTCACCAAGGGCCACGTGGCCGTCCTGCTCGGCCTGCTCGCCGAGGCGTCCTTCCCGGCCACCGACGGCGACCTGCACGCCGCCGTCCGCCGGGGGCTCCCCGTCTACCTGCGGCTCGCCCGGTTCGCCCGGCCGAACTCGCCGCTGTCGCTGGCCCTGCTCTACCTGCTGTCGCACTTCCCCGCCGACCGGGACGCCATCCTGGACGCCGTCACCGGCCTGGACCTCGACCCCGACGACGCCACCCGGCTGGACCGGGCGCTGCGCCCGCTGGACCCGGCCGACCCCGACCTGGGCCGGGTGTGGCCGTCGCCCGCCGTGTGGGAGCTGGACGACGCCGAGCGCGGCTTCGACCGGCGCTGGATCCAGGAGCTCACCCCCGAGCAGGTCACCGTGAACTGGGACTACGACACCCAGACGGTGCTCGCGTACTCGGGCGCGAAGGCGTACTGGGCCGTGACCAACGACGCGCCGGTGAAGCCCGCCGAGACCGCCGCCATCGACGACACGCTGCGCACGGCGGCCCCGCAGGCCGCGATGGACGGCTTCCGCCGCCACGCCGCCGCGTTCCGCTGCCCCCGCTGCCGCTCCGGGCGGCTGCGGATCGGCGACAGCGGCGCCCGCTGCGACGGCTGCGCCACGAGCTACCCGCTCGCGCACGGCATCCTCGACCTGTCCGCCGGGACGCCCGGCGTCGCCGACGAGGCCACCGCCGACCTGCTGCGCAAGCTCGCCGAGATGCCCAGCATGGGGCTCTACTACGAGTCGGTGCTGCGGCCGGCGTTCCTGCGGATCGCCGGCTCCAACTGGGACGGCGGCGTGCTGCCCGAGGACGAGGACCACTACCTCGCCGGGCACGTGCGCGCGGCCGACGGGCCGGTGCTCGACCTGTGCGCCGGGGCCGGACGGTGGACGAGCGTGGTCGCCTCCGCCGCCGGAACCGACAGGACGATCGCCCTCGACGCCGGCCTGTCGATGCTGAACGTGCTGCGCCGCCGCCTGCCCGGCGTGCCCGCCGTCCTCGGCGACGCCCTCCGCCTGCCCTTCGCCGACGCCTCCCTGGGCGCGGTGACCTGCTGGAACGCCCTCCAGGCGGTCCCCGAGGACGCCCAGAAGCTGATCTCGGAGGTCGGCAGGTGCCTGCGGCCGGGCGGCACGTTCACCCTCATGACGTTCCGGTTCTCGGCCGACCCCGTCTACCGGCACTTCCAGTCCGGCCACCACTTCCCGAGCCGGCCCGAGGGCATGCTGCTCTTCGAGCCGTACGAGGTCCAGAGCTGGCTCGACGAGGCGGGCCTGGCGGTCACCGACTGGTCCTCGCCCGGCACCTTCCTGTTCGCCACCACCGTACGCAGGCCCTGACCCACATGCGACGGCACCGCCGCGGATCGCGGCGGTGCCGTCGCGTTCTCACCCGCGCACGGGCTCCGCGGCCTCGGCCGGCTCCTCCGGTACGGACGAGCCGATGGGCGGCAGTTCCCGGAGCTTCACCGCCACGACGACGGCCACGATCGCCAGGACGACGGCGCTGAGCCCGGCGACGCTGTTGAGCGCCACCGTGAACGCCTCCCGCGCCGCGGCCAGGACGTCCGGCGACGGCAGCTCCGCGGCGACCGCCACGCCCTCGGCGACGTTCTCCCGGGCCCGCGCCGCCGCCTCGGCGGGCACCGCGTCCGGGATCGCCATCTGCAGCCGGTAGACGGCCGTGCCGAGGGTGCCCACGGTCGCGACGCCCAGCCCGTACCCGAACTCGGTGCTCACCTGGGTGAGCGACGACGCCGAGCCCGCCTTCTCCGGCGGCGCCGAGCCGACGATCAGATGCATCCCGAGGGCCAGCAGCGGCGCGCCCCCCAGCGACCAGATCGCGAACCCGAGAACGAGCCCCAGCGGCCCCCACGAGGCCTCCACCTGGGAGAGCAGCGTCATACCCGCCACCACGACCGCCAGCCCTGCCGCGATGAGGAAAGCGGGCCGGAACCGGCGGGCCAGGAGCGGCACGGAGAGCATGCCCACGGTGCCGACCGCCAGTCCCGGAATGAGGCCCAGCGCCGTCTGCAGCGGCGACAGGCCCAGCACCGACTGCAGGTGCTGGGTGACGAAGACCAGCACCGTGCCCGTCAGCATCGTGTAGAGCAGCCCGCCCACCAGCGGCGTGGTGAGCGTGGTGTGCTTGAACAGGCTCAGGTCGAGCAGCGGGTCGGCCAGCCGCCGCTGACGCCGGACGAACACCACGCCCAGCGCGAGCCCGGCGACCAGCGCCGCCAGCGGCAGCGGCTGCCAGCCGTGCCGGGCCAGCTCCTTGATGCCCCAGATGGCGGGCAGCACCGCCGCCAGCGACAGCGCCACGCTGGCCAGGTCGATCCGGCCCGCCCGCTCCGGCCGGTACTCGGGCACCACCAGCGGCACGACGACGAGCAGCAGCACCATCGCCGGCACCCCGAGCAGGAACACCGACCCCCACCAGAAGCGCTCCAGCATCAGGCCGCCCGCGATCGGCCCGATGATCGCGCCGGCGGTGAAGCAGCTGCCCCACACGCCGATCGCCATCGCCCGCTGCTTCTCGTCGCGGAACATGCTGCTGATCAGCGAGAGCGTCGACGGCGCCAGGGTGGCCCCCGCGACGCCGAGCAGCGCCCGAGCCCCGATCAGCAGGCCCGGTGTGGTCGCGTAGGCGGCCGCGAGCGAAGCCACCGCGAACGTGGCGGCGCCGATCAGCAGCAGGTTCCGCCGCCCGATCCGGTCGCCGAGCGAACCCATCGTGATCAGCAGGCCGCCGACCATGAACCCGTAGATGTCCACGATCCACAGCTGCTCGGTACTGCTGGCGCCCAGCTCCGTGCTCAGGTGCGGCAAGGCCAGGAGCAGGACGAAGATGTCGAAGGAGACCGCCAGGGTGGCCAGGGCCAGTGCGGCCAGGCCGATCCACTCGCGTCTTCCCGCTCGTGGCGCCGTGTCGTTCGCCGTCACCGGAGATCTCCAGGCTGGATGCCCCGTCGTTGAGGGCGGGGAGGAAAGCTGAAACGGTCGGACACGTCTGTCTCCTGGTTCTGTCGGTGGCGGTCGGTAGTTTGATCGGCGTGTCCCGTTACCGGCTCCAGCCTTCGCCTGCTCAGGAGCAGGCGAAGGCTGGAGCATTGCGGGCATGCCCGGTTTGTGTGGAATCTCGCGGTTGAGCAGCACGCGCATTGGAAGCCGGGCCGTAGGTCCGCGCCGGGGTTCGCCGAGCAGTGCCGGCAGTTGACCGAGGCGCGGGCGGAGTTCGCGTGGCTGCGGGCGGGGTCGATCATCGTCCAGCAGCAGGCGCTGAAGGATTTCGCGCGTGAGAGCCAAGCGCGTTACCGGTGCCGGTCCTGCGGATACGCCGGCAACGCCGATGTGAACGCGGCCAGGAACATCGAACAGGCGGCAGGGCATGCCGTGTCTGCGCGGGAAGGGCCACGGGTTGCCGGGCCGGTGCACCGCGAACCTCAACGCGACTTCCTCCTTGTGGGGTAGTTGCGGTTGGAATCTCCGCGCTTCAGCGCGGGGAGGATGTCAAGTTCTGATCCCTTCATCGCTCGCGATGGGTACACGCGGTGGGAGGCCCGGAAAGCTGCATCGCAACCCGTTCCGGCTTGCAGGAACCTGTCGCCGCCCGGCACGTTCATGGCGACGTTTCCCCTGTTCGGAGGGGCTTAAGCCGGGCGATGATGAATCACGTGAGACCGAGACCAACCGGAAGGAGTTACGGATGAGGAGACCGACCGGCTCACGGGGCGGCTTCACCTGACGCCGTCCGGCCCACCCGTCACAACAGGAAGGAGAGATTTCCCAAATTCCGCACGCTCGGAGATGACTTCGCCGCAGTAGCGTTCAAGCATCGGAGGTTGATTTCTGCATCCAGACTGGGGGTGCCGCCGATCTGGTCGCGACTCCCACGAGCCCTCGAAGGAGTCCGCCCGTGACGATGTCCACCGATCACACCTCCGCCCTGGTGCACGCCCTGGGCACAGGGTTCAACGGACAGGTCATCACACCAGACGACGACACGTACGACCAGGCGCGCACGGTGTACCCCGGGACGATCGACCGCCGTCCGGCGGTCATCGCCCGGCCGTCCGACGCCACCCAGGTCGCCCGGGTCATCGCCGCCGCGAAGGAGACCGGCATTCCCCTGGCGGTACGCGGCGGCGGGCACAGCAACGCCGGCCACGGCGTCTGCGACGGCGGCCTGGTCCTCGACCTGTCCGCCATGAAGACCATCGACATCGACGTCGAGGGCCGGACCGCGTGGGCCTCGGCGGGCCTGACCGCCGGCGAGTACACCACGGCCGTGGGCGCCCACGGCCTGGTCACCGGGTTCGGCGACGCCGGCTCGGTCGGGCTGGGCGGCATCACGCTCGGCGGCGGCATCGGCTTCCTGGTGCGCAAGCACGGGCTCACGGTCGACGACCTGCTGGCCGCCGAGCTCGTCACCGCCGACGGCGAGATCCTGCACGTCGACGCCGGGCACCACCCCGACCTGTTCTGGGCGATCCGCGGCGGCGGCGGCAACTTCGGGGTCGTCACCCGCCTCAAGTTCCGGCTGCACGAGCTCCCGTCGATCGTCGGCGGCATGATCGTGCTCCCGGCGACGCCGGACACCATCCTCGGGTTCGTGGCCGAGGCCGAGGCCGCCCCGGAGGAACTGTCGACGATCGCGAACATCATGCCCTGCCCGCCGATGCCGTTCGTCGCCGAGGAACACCACGACCAGCTCGTCATCATGGCCATGATGTGCTACGCCGGGCCCACCGAGGACGGCGAGCGGGTGCTGGGCCGCTTCCGCGCCCTGGCGGAGCCCCTCGCCGACCTGCTGCAGGAGATGCCGTACTCCGGCATGTACCCGCCCGAGCCGGAAGGCTTCCACCCCATCGCCGAGTCCACCAACATGTTCATCGACCACGTCGACCGCGACACCGCCACCACGATCATCGACTACCTCACCGCCTCGACCTGCATGGGCGCCGCACAGCTCCGCGTGCTCGGCGGCGCGATGGCGCGGGTGCCGAACGACGCCACGGCCTTCGGCCACCGGCAGAGCAAGATCATGGTCAACCTCGCCGCGATCTACGAGGACCCCGCCGAGTCGCCCGTCCACCAGGCGTGGGTGGCCGAGTTCGCCGCCGCACTCCGGCAGAGCGATCAGGGCGCGTACGTGAACTTCCTCGGCGACGAGAGCCCCGAGCGGGTCCGCGTGGCCTACCCCGGACGCATCTACGACCGCCTGGCCGCGGTGAAAGCCGTCTACGACCCCGGCAACTTCTTCCGGCTCAACCAGAACATCCCGCCGGCCACCTCCTGACCCGGCTGTTCTCGAAGGAGGCCGAGCCAGCAAGCACGGAGGTGCGCGCGGGCCGGCGCCGATGTGATCCTCGTCAGGAAACGCGCGTCCGCGTGCATCGCGACGAGGAGGAAAACGGTGCTGACGACCCAGATCCCCACCCGGGAAGAGCTAGTCCGTCGCGCCTCCGAGCTGGCGCCGGCCATCCGTGACAAGGCCGCCTGGTCGGAGGAGCACAGACGGCTCCACGAGGAGACGATCGAGGCGCTCGCCGACGCCGGAATCTTCAGACTGCGGGTGCCGGCCCGCTACGGCGGCTACGAGGCCGACACCCGCACCCTCGTCGACGTGGCCGCCGAACTGGGCCGCGCCGACGGCTCCACCGCCTGGACGGCGTCCGTCTACTGGATCCCGACCTGGATGGCGTGCCAGTTCCCCGACCACGTCCAGGACGAGGTGTTCTCCACCCCCGACGTGCGGGTGTGCGGCACCCTCAGCCCCACCGCGATGGCCGCCCCCGCGGACGGCGGCGTCGTCGTCAACGGCAAGTGGGGCTTCATCAGCGGCGCCTGGCACAGCCAGTGGCAGGAGATCGTCGCCGTCCAGGTCGGCCCCGACGGCCCGCCCATGCCCATCGTCGCCCTGGTCCCCATGTCGGACCTGCAGATAGTCGACGACTGGCACACCTCCGGCCTGCGCGGCACCGGCAGCGTCAGCACGGTCGCCCAGGACGTCTTCGTCCCCGCCGACCGGGTCCTGCCGCTGGGCGCCGTGATCAACAGCCAGGGCGCCTCCCAGGCCAACGCCGGCAGCCCCGCCTACCGCGTCCCGCTGCTCCCGGTCGCCTCCGCCTCGTCCGTCGGCACCGCCCTCGGCCTGGCCGCCGCCGCCATGGACGCCTTCCGGGCCCGCCTCCCCGAACGCAAGATCACGTACACCGACTACGAGCGCCAGGCCGACGCCCCGCTCACCCACCTCCAGATCGCCGAAGCCGCGATGAAGTCCGACGAGGCCGCATTCCACGCCCACCGGCTGTCCGGCCACGTCGACGCCAAGGCCGCCACCGGCGAGCCGTGGACCGTCGAGGAGCGAGTCAGGGCACGGGCCGAGCTGGGCCGCGTCTGCCGGCTCACCAAGGAGTCGGTGGACATCCTGGCCCAGGCCAGCGGCGGCTCCTCCATCTACACCAGCGCCCCGATCCAGCGCATCGCCCGCGACATCGCCGGCGTCAACCTGCACGCCCTCATGCACCCCAACACCAACGCCGAACTGTACGGCCGAGTGCTGTGCGGCCTGGAGCCCAACACGCTCTACATCTAGCCCCCCAGACGAGAGGGTCCCGCGGCGCGACGAAGCACCACGGGACCCTCTGACCATGCCCGGGACGGATTCTCTGACCACGTCCGAGTCGAATGAAATGTCCAGGTCGGGTATCCACAGCGGGAGAAAAGCAATTCACCCGGACCCCGCCTACCGCGGGTGCCCGGGTGAGTTTCTTGCCTGCCGCGTCAGGCCCCGATCGGAACCTGCGCCTCCAAAGCCACCCGCTCCGCGAGCGCGGCCGCGTTGGGGTCCACCTCGAAGATGTCGCCCACGTCGATGGTGACGCCGAGCTCCTCCTCGATCTTCGACACGAGCCGGACCGCGGAGATCGACTCACCCTCCAGGTCGAAGAAGGTGGCGTCCTCCATTCCCTCCGGCACATCGAGCACGTGGTTCCAGATCTCGCCGACCTTCTCCCGGATCACGGAGAGGCTGAGTTCGCCGGTCATTCGATGTCCTCCCACCGCCATAAGGTCTGCGGTAATTGTCGCAACGCCGCCGGCGGAGCCACATCTTCGAGAGTGCCGCTCGGTTCAAGACGCCTTCCGTGACACGACCCCTCCGAGAGCCCGCACAATATGCCCCCGCCCCACATTCCCGGCAGCAAGCACCCCAGCCACAGACTCACCGTCACCGGCACGCAGAGAATCCGCCACAAGCCGCAACTCGCCGGCCACCACATCCAGCAACTCCGCCACCGCCCCCGCGTTCTGCTCCAAGATGTCCCGCCACAACCCAGCAGGACTCCCAGCGACCCGCGTCACATCTCGCAACCCAGTCCCCGCAAGAGCCAGCGCGTCCGCGTCCGGCACCGCGAACCGCCCAGCCAGCGCCGCCGACACCACAAGCGGCACATGCGAGACCGCCGCCGCCGCCCGATCATGCGCCTCCGCCGGGAGCAACGTCACCTCCGCCCCGCACGCCGCCGCAAGCCCCGCCACCCCCCGCAACGCCCGCTCATCCACCCCAGGATGCGGACACAACACCCAGGCCCGCCCCACGAACAGATCGGCACGCCCCGCCCCCGCCCCGGACAGCTCCCGCCCAGCCATCGGATGCCCTGGTACGAAACTCGCCAGATCACACCCGGCCCGCTCCGCCTCATCCAGAATCCGGCCCTTAGCACTGGCGACATCGGTGTAGACCGCCCCAAGCCCCCGCCGCTGAGCCTCCACCAGAACGGGCACCACAGTGGACGGCGGCGTCGCAATGACCACCACATCCACCGGCCCACCGCCGGGAACGAACCTCACCCCGGCCCCCATCCGCAGCGCCCGCAGCAACGCCCGCGGATCGTGATCGGCCAGCGTCACATGCACCCCCGCCCGCCGCAGCGCAAGCCCCACCGACGTCCCGATCAGCCCACACCCGATCACCAGTACCCGCCGCGTGTCCATGCCCGCTCGCCTTCCTCGACGCAGATGCCTCCCCATGGTGCGCGGCACAACCCCGGGATGACAGAGAAACCAGCGGCTAGTCCCTGCCGCCCCCCGACACCTTCCTGCCACCCCAACCCCAGCCCAGCGCCCTTCGCGGCCCATACGCTCGCGACATGCCCTACTACGAACTGCTCACCAGACCCGTCCCCGACCCCGACCGAACCCTCCGCTACGGCCCCCACCCAGACCAGATCATCGACATCCACGAGGGATCAGGCGGCCCCCTCGTGATCCTCCTCCACGGCGGCTTCTGGCGCGCCCAGCACGACCGCACACACACCCGCCCCATGGCCGCAGCACTGGCCGCCGAGGGATACACCGTCTGCGTCCCCGAATACCGCCGAGCCGGCCACGACGGCGGCGGCTACCCCGGTACCTTCGACGACATAGCCACAGCCATCGACACCCTCATCGCCACCTCAGGCGGAGAAGCACCCGTCCTAGTAGGCCACTCAGCAGGCGGCCACCTGGCCCTGTGGTACGCCTTACGCCACCGCCTGCCCACGACCTCCCCCTGGCACGCCCACCCCGAAATCGGGGGAGTAGTAAGCCTCGCCGGCATCTCAGACGTGACCGGCGCCTACACCACCCACCTAGGCAACAGCGCGGCCCACAACCTGCTCCACAACCGCCCCGACCACCTGAACGAAGTGGACCCCTCACGCCTCCTGCCCTACGGCGACCGCCCCCTGATCCTGGTCCACGGCTCCAAAGACCGAGTCGTACCCGTGGAAATGAGCCGCCGCTTCGCCGCCCTGACCGGCAGGGCCGAGCTGAGGGAACTCCCGGACACCGGCCACTTCAAACTGATCGACCCACTATCCCGCGCCTGGCCAACCGTCCTGGAAGCCGTCGCCTCCGTCAGCAGGAGGCCCCTGCTCAGCATGGAGCCGACGAGCGCATCGCCCCAGAAGTGATGGCAGCAAGGGCCAAGAACGCGTTCAGCCCTGCGCTCCGGGTCGGCTTGCCACTGGATACGCGGGTTGCTGTGACCTCCTCAGCCCCGGTTCGATCTCATAGCAGTCCAGTTCGGCCAATTCACTGTGGATGCTCGTGGCCGCCCTAGAACCTGCCACGGATCAGAAGGTCGGAGGAGGTCGTCAGAGCAACGCGGCGAGGTCAGCCGGTCGCGTGAACATCGGCCAGTGGCCGGTCGGCAGTTCGACAAAGGTCCATTGGGGTGTGCCGAGCTCGGCGAACGCCGGATTCCCCGAGGCGATCAGCTCCCGGATCATCGCCACCGGCATCGTCGAGGCGACCAAGGTCTTCGGCGTCGCCGGGATCCGCCTCGGCCGCTGAACCGACTGGGTGACCGCGCCCCACGGCTCCGCCGTCGCCTTCGCACTGATCTGCGCCCAATCCTCCTGAGTCAGTCCGGCGAACATCCCCTCTCCCTCTTCGAAGGCGGGCACGTCGAGCGCCCAGCCGTCCCCGACCTGAGCGCGCCAGGCCTGCTGCGTGGCCTCGTCATTGAAGTCGATCACCGCCACACCGGACGGCAGCGGCGCGGTGTCGACATAGACCACCCGGCTGAGCCGCTCGGGATGCCGGTCGGCGACCGCGGTCACCGGGACATTCGCCCCGCTGTGCCCGACCAGGACCACTTCCTCCCATCCGTCCATCGCCGCGAGGATGTCCAGGACATGGGTCTCCACGCCGACCTCCGGCGACAGCTCCTCGGCCCGCTCCGCCAACCCCGTCAGGGTGACCGCCCGCACCTGGTGTCCCGCGGCGCGGAGCTCTTGCGCCACCTCGTCCCAGGCCCAGGCACCGAGCCAGAAGCCGGGAACCAGCACGTAGTTCGCCATCTCATCGTCCTTCCAGTGAGCCGACGTCGCTACGCTAAAGCCGAAAGCGGACAGAACCCGCCCGGATTAAGAGGTGACCTGTGTCATATCCGGCGACCCGGATGCTGGCGATGCTCGAACTGCTCCAGGCACACCACGAACTGGGCGGCCGCGACCTGGCGCAGCGCCTCGGTGTGGACGAGCGGACCGTCCGGCGCTACGCCGCCCGGCTCGCCGAACTGGGCATCCCGGTCACCGCCAAGCGCGGCCGCTACGGCGGCTACCACCTGATGCCCGGCTACAAGCTGCCCCCGCTGATGCTCACCGACGACGAGGCCACCGCCGTGGTTCTCGGCCTGCTCGCCGGACGCCGCCTCGGCCTCGCCGCCGAGGCCACCGAGGCCGCCCTGGCCAAGATCCGTCGAGTGCTGCCGATCACGCTACGGGAACAGGTCGGCGCGCTGGAGGAGACCTTGGGCTTCACCCTCGCCGAACGTGCGGCGCCGACACCCGCGAGCCGGGCCGTGCTGACCCTGGCCGCCGCGATCCGCGACCGCCGCCGGGTCACCCTGCGCTACCGCTCCTGGAAGGGCGACCAGACCGAACGCGAACTGGACGGCCACGGCCTGGTCTTCCACGCCGGCCGCTGGTACGTGACCGGTCACGACCACCGGTCCGGCGAGACCCGCACCTTTCGGCTCGACCGGATCTCCGCCGTCGTACCGGGGGCAGCCTATGGCCGCCATGCTCGCCGGGCTCGGCTTCCGGTTCACGATCGTGTCGCCGAGGGAACTGGGGACCGCCGTCCAGCGCCTGGCCGAGCGCCTGCTGACCTTCGGCGCCGACGGCGACCGTCAGCCGCCGCCCTTGGAGAAGTGCTGGTAGTCCTTGATGCCCGACCAGTAGCCGCCCCACTCCCAGCCCACCTGCTCGAACGCCCGCACCACCCGATCCCCAGGGTTGATGACACCCTTCCCCTTCATAGGCCGCTTGGTGAACTTCTTGGCGTTCTCGTGGGCCGTCCCCCCATCCGCCCGCACATACGGGTTCTCCCGCGGGTTGATGTCGATGGCCTTCCCATAGGCATGGTTGGACCAGTTACGCGACCCGGTAGCGCGGCGGCAGTTGAAGGCGGAGGTGTTGTCCGCGTCGATGGAGTCGTAGTCGTCCCCCTTGTAGACGTCGACCAGCTCCATCCGCCTGATCGGCCAGCGCCAGTCGTACAGCTTCCTGAACACCGTGACCACGTCGTCGGCGACGCTCTTGTTGACGACCAGCTCGCCAGTATGGGGCTTGTCGTCGAACCCCCAGTAGCTCATCGTGATCAGCCGCAGGTCGCGGTAGTGGACGGGGCAGCCCTCACGCCAGGAGTGCGGAAGCTGCGCCCGGCTAACCCGGCTCACTTCAGCGGTGAAGTCGGGCGGTCGAGTTTCGGTAGGCGTCGGGCTCGCGGCGGTGGTGTCAGGCGGCGCCGGACGGTTGGACGCGGCCGGGGCCTGCCCGCCGCATCCCACCGACGCCAGCGCCACGAGCGCCAGGGCGGCAGCACGCTTCATCCTGCCACGATACGTCACGTTCCAGCAGGTCAGCCGGTATGCCCCCGCTCTCGGCGGGTCAGCTCCCGCAGCAGATCCGCCGCGTACGAGACGAGCCCGAGAAACGACACCCCGACCAGCACCCCGCCAACCCAGAGATCGTTCACAGTAGCGGCGGTGAACTCAGCACCCCAAGGCTGGTACCCCAGCACAAAGGGCGCGGCCACAAGCCAGACCCCGGCCAGAAGCAGCAGCACGAGCGCGATCACACCCAGCCGAGCACTCACCGCTTGTCCTCCGCACCGATCAGCGAGGCCGACCCGTTCTGCCGCCCAGCCCCGTCCAAGTCCTCCCGCAGCGCCTCCACCAGTGGCGCCAGCAGCGCGGCCAGCTCACCGGACGAGGTAGGCGGGCTGACGACCTCCGGCTTCCGCTCCCGTACAGTCACCAAACCCCGCGTAACCAGCTCGGCCCGGATCGCGGCGGCGAAGGCGGCAACCCCGCCGACCCCGACGGCGGTCACGCCGAGCCCGGTGCAGAACTCGGTCAGGGTGGCGGTGTTCCAGGCCGCCCCCGAGGGCTGCGTGCCCAGCGCGAACGGTGCGATCATCAGCCAGACCCCCGCCAGGGCGGCCAGCGCGGCCACCACGGCGCCGGCGAACTTGCGGATCACTGCGGCTTTCCTCCTGTCACGAGGTCCTTCGCGGGCGGCGGCGCCGCCCGCTCCAAGAGCGCGCGGGAGGTGGGACGGAGCACGTCCCGCGCCACGGCCCTGGCACGTTCCTTCTCGGTACGGTCGTCCGGCGGCGCCATCTTGGCCACTGCGGTGACCAGCGCCGACGGCCGGTCGCCGGCTCGTTCGACGCGCTGGGCGACGAGTTCGAGCAGCAGGCCCGCGAGCATCAGGTCGTCTCTGGAGAGCGGGGGAGTGGTGCCCCCGCGCAGCGGCAGCTCCTTGAGCAGGACCACGGTCAGGAACCCGAGCAGCGCGACCGGGACGCCCACCAGGAAGACGGTCTCCAGGCCGCGGCTGAACCCCTCCAGCACCAGGTGTTTGGCCGGTTCGGGCAGCGCGTGGATGGCCTCGGGGCTGCCGAGCGACGGCCGGGGGCCGGAGGCGGGAAGTGCCGCGTTGAGGCGGTTGGTGAGGATCGCGCCGAACCCGGCCACGCCGACCGCGCCGCCGAGCGAGCGGAAGAACGAGACGCCGGCCGTGGCGGAGGCCATGTCGCGGATCTCGACGCCGTTCTGCGCGGCCAGGATCAGCATCTGCATGGTGAGGCCGAGCCCGGTGCCGAGCACCGCCATGTCGGTGCCGATGACCCACCGGTCGGAGTCCACGTGCAGCCGCGACAGCAGGAACATCCCGGCGGTCACCAGCAGCATCCCGGCGACGGGAAAGACCTTCCACCTGCCGGTCCTCGTGACGATCTTGCCCGAGATGACGCTCGACAGGAACAGCGTGATCACCAGGGGCAGCGTCATCAGGCCCGAGCCGGTGGGGCTCATCCCGTGGACGACCTGGAGGTACTGCGGCAGATAGATCATCGCGCCGAAGATCGCCACGCCGACGAAGAGCGACCCGAGGCTGGCCAGGACGAAGGTGCGGTTGCGGAAGAGCCGCGGCGGCAGGATCGGGTTGCCCGCGGCGCGTTCGGCGAGCACGGCGAGGCCCAGCGAGAGGAGGCCGACGGCGGTGAGCGTGTAGGTCCACGGCGAGTGCCAGGCGAACTCGGTGCCGCCCAGCGTCAGCAGCAGCATCAGCGCGGTCGCGGCGGCGGTGATGGTGGTGGCGCCCCAGATATCGACGCGGGTGTCCCTCTTGACCTGCGGCAGCGTGAGGACCCGCTGGATGACGAGCGCGGCGACCACGGCGAGCGGCACGCCCACGTAGAAGCACCAGCGCCAGCCCAGCCACTCGGCGTCCACCAGGAACCCGCCGAGCAGCGGCCCGGCCACGGTGGAGACGCCGAAGACGGCGCCGATATAGCCGGAGTAGCGGCCGCGCTCGCGCGGGGAGACGATGTCGCCCATGATGACCTGGGCCAGCGCGGACAGCCCGCCGGCGCCGACGCCCTGGAGGGCGCGCCCGGCGATGAGCTGGCCCATGTTCTGCGAGAGCCCGGCGGCGAGCGAGGCGAGGACGAACACCGCCAGCGCGAGCTGGAAGAGCCGTTTGCGGCCGTAGAGGTCGGACAGTTTGCCCCAGAGCGGCGTGGACACCGTCATCGTGAGGATGGTGGCGGAGGCCACCCACGAGTACTGGTCCTGGCCGCCGAGCTCCCCGACGATCGTCGGCAGCGCGGTGCCCACCACCGAGGTCGAGAGCATCGAGGTGAGCAGGGCGAGCATGAGCCCGCTCATGACCTTGAGAATCTCGCGGTGGGTGAACTGCTTCGGGTGAGCCTCCTGAACGGTCAAAGCACCATGTCTCCTCGTATCCGGTAGGAAGTATACGCCTGTTTACTCCGTTTCCGGCAAGGGGCTATATTCCCCACCATGAGAGGTCAGGCTCACCCGAGGGATCGCGAGGCCACCCGCCGGCGCCTGCTGGACGCCGCGCGGGCGCTCTTCGCCGAGCACGGGTACGAGCGTGTGACCGTACGGATGATCGCCGCGGAGGCGGAGGCCAACATCGCGCTCGTCGGGCGTTACTTCGGGTCGAAGGCGGGCCTGTTCGGCGAGGTGCTGCGGGACGAGCCGACGATCCGGGTCATCCTGGAGGGCGACCGGGCCGGGCTGCCGCGCAGGCTGGCGGAGTACGCGGCGCGGCGGATGCACTCGGGGCCCAGTTCGCCCATTCTGCGCGCCCTGTCCCACTCGGCCGACAATCCGGAGGTCAGGGAACTGCTGCGGGAGCGGCTGCGGACGACGGTCATCCTGCCGCTCGCGGAGTACCTGGGCGGCGGCCCGGAGGCGATGGGCCGGGCCCGCGCGGCGGCGGCGCTCATAACCGGGGTCACCAACGTCCGTCGCGCGCTCGGCCCGGAGGCGCCCACTCCGGCGGACGTGGACCGGCTGACCGCCATGTTCACCGTATGCCTCGAAGTCTAGATATTTCCGGTCATGCCCATAAGACCGAAATATGTTCATTTTGGGGTCTATGTCGCCACCAGCGTGCGCCGTTACCTTGACTGCACCCCCATCAAGGAGTGCACATGTTGGGTAAACGCTGTGCGCTGGCAGGAGCCACCATCGTGGCCTGCTTAGCACTCCCCTTCAGCCCCGCCTTGGCCGAACCGGCCGCCGCGGCGGACCCGGCCACCCCGCCGTCCGTCATCGACGCACTCGAACGCGACCTGGGCCTCACCGAGCAGCAGGTCAAGACCCGGCTGGCGAACGAGCAGCGCGCCGCCGCCGCCGAAGCCGCCCTCACCACCTCGTTAGGCGACTCCTACGCCGGCGCCTGGCTCAACGCCGACGCCTCCAAGCTCATGGTCGCCACCACCGACGCCGCCGAAGCCCGGATCATCGAGCTCAAGGGCGCCCAGCCGGTCTTCGTCTCCCGCACCCTGGCCCAGCTGACCTCCGTCAAGGACCAGCTCGACGCCGCCGCCGAGAAGGGCCAGACCGACGCCTCGCTCTGGTACGTCGACGTGACCAGCAACAGCGTCGTCATCCAGGCCGCCACCCAGGAAGCCGGCGAGGCGCTGGCCGCCGCGGCCGGGGTCGACAAGGACACGGTCAAGGTCGCCGTCTCGTCCGAGAGCCCGCAGCCGTTCATGGACATCATCGGCGGCTCCGCGTACTACATCGGCACCAGCCGGTGCAGCGTCGGCTTCGCCGTCACCCGCGGCAGCACCCCCGGCTTCGTCACCGCCGGCCACTGCGGCCGCCGCGGCGCGGGCACCTCGAACCCGAGCGGCACCTTCCAGGACTCGTCCTTCCCGGGCAACGACTACGCCTGGGTGGCCACCCCCGGCCACAACCCCACCCCGTACGTACGCGGCTCCGGCGGCTCCCTGGTGACCGTCCGCGGCTCCGCGCAGGCGTCGGTCGGCTCGTCCATCTGCCGCTCCGGCTCCACCACCGGCTGGCGCTGCGGCACCATCCAGCAGCACAACGCCACCGTCCGCTACGCGCAGGGCACCGTCAGCGGCCTGACCCGCACCAGCGCCTGCGCCGAGCCGGGCGACTCGGGCGGCTCGTTCATCTCCGGCAGCCAGGCCCAGGGCGTGACCTCCGGCGGCTCCGGCAACTGCTGGTTCGGCGGCACCACGTACCACCAGCCCGTCAACGAGATCCTCTCCGCATACGGCCTCACCCTGAGAACCGGCTGACCCCGCCCCGACGTGCCCGGCCCCCAGCGGCCGGGCACGCCGCGTTTCACGTCTACGCGTGGTGTGTCTCCGCCCGGAGTGTCGGGTCGTCCGGCGGCAGGTGCCCGCGGAGCCGGTCGTCGAAGCCGTCGTCCACGTCCCGATAGGAGCGGTAGGCCGGAGGGTACGGCCAGCCCCATCGCCTGTCCGGGCTGCGCGAGGGCCACAGCCGACGCGGACGGCTCAGCCGCTCCACGATGGCGATCACGGTGTCGCCCACCTCGGCTGGATGTGGCAGGACATCGCCTCCGAAGTAGTTCTGCTGCCGGAGGAGCGTCGGGCAGCGCAGGTCGCCTTGTACGAAGGCCCCGCACCGCCAGCCGCTCTCCTCGTCCCAGGCCAGAGCAAGCGGAACGTTCCCGGGAAGGCACGGCTCCTCCAGCACGATGGTCGCGGAGCGCGGCAGGAACTCCGCGATCCAATGGGAACGCGGCCTGATCTCCCTGCGTACCAGCGCCAGGTAGACGTCGTGGAGGTAGCCGACGTGGAGCTCCTGCCAGGTGACTCGCCACGCGCCTCGCGAAGTCTTCACGTCTCTGCCCATGGCCCGCGCTTTCCCCGTAAGGGCCTGGTCGGGTCGAACCCTGTACTACATTCACAGATCTTGAGGTAGTGGATCTCCACGTCGCCGGTAATGGCTGAGCCGGGCGCGGGCCTGGTGGAGGCGGCGGAAGGCTGACC